>NZ_BCRQ01000153.1 GCF_001552675.1 Alicyclobacillus sendaiensis NBRC 100866 | reverse complement strand
GCGGTTTGAGCGGCGTCGACATCGTCGTGTCCGACAGTCACAGCGGACTTGTGAAGGCACAGGGCTGCACGTGGCAACGGTGCTAGACCCACTTCATGCGCAATCTCTTGGACGCCACGCCCAAGGCGATGCAGGAGGAGATCTGCCAACAGGTTCGCGCGGTCCTGGATGCGCCTGACCTGAAGACTGCACGGTTGCTCAAAGATGCGTTTGCCGAGCCTTACGCAGAGAAGGCACCGAAGGCAGTTCAGGTGTTGGAGGATGGGTTTGATGATGTCACCGCTGTTTTGACCTTACGTGAGCGATATCGGCGGCGCGTACGCACGACCAATGGCGTCGAACGGCTCAACGAAGAGATTCGGCGCCGCGAGCGCGTCATTCACATCTTCCCCAACCGGGAATCGGCGATCCGCCTGCTGGGAGCGTTACGGATGGAAATGGACGAAGAATGGACGACAGGGTGGAAATATCTCAACATGGACGAGTATGAGGCATGGAAGAAGGCACAACAGCCCG
>NZ_BCRQ01000152.1 GCF_001552675.1 Alicyclobacillus sendaiensis NBRC 100866 | reverse complement strand
GTCTACACGAGATGTGGCCAAGGTCACGGAGCAGTTGTGTGGAACGTCTTTTTCGAAATCGACGATTTCGGACCTATGCAAGCGCCTTGATCCCATCGTCCAAGCGTGGAACCACCGAAGCCTCGCCGAGCACCGCTATCCGTTTCTGCTCGTCGATGCCCTGGTCCTCCGGATTCGGGAAGACGGACGCATTCGTTCGCGCGCGGCTTTGATTGCCGTCGGCGTGAATGACGAGGGATATCGTGAGATTCTTGGGCTGATGCTTGGGAACAGCGAATCCGAATCGAGTTGGCGGGAGTTTTTCGCCTGGCTGAAGCAACGCGGTTTGAGCGGCGTCGACATCGTCGTGTCCGACAGTCACAGCGGACTTGTCAAGGCACTTCAGACCGAATTTCAGGGCTGCACGTGGCAACGGTGCCAGACCCACTTCATGCGCAATCTCTTGGACGCCACACCCAAGGCGTTGCAGGAGGAAGTCTACCAACAGGTCCGCGCAGTCCTGGATGCGCCTGACCT
>NZ_BCRQ01000151.1 GCF_001552675.1 Alicyclobacillus sendaiensis NBRC 100866 | reverse complement strand
GCGGCTGTCATCCAGGAGGCTTACGTGAAGGGCGTCAGCACCCGCAAGGTGGACGACCTTGTGCGAGCCCTTGGATTGGAGGGCATCAGCAAAAGTGAAGTTTCTCGTCTGTGTCAGCAGATGGACGAGACCGTGCAACAGTTCAAAGAACGGCCGCTGGAACACGAGTATCCGTACGTGTGGCTCGACGCTACCTTCCCGAAGGTTCGGGAAGGCGGTCGCGTGCAGAGCATGGCTTTGGTGATTGCGATTGGGGTGACAGACACCGGTGAGCGAGAAGTGCTTGGGTTTGACGTCGGCACGAGCGAGGACGGCGCGTTTTGGACGGATTTTCTCCGAAGCCTGAAAGCCCGCGGACTGCGGGGCGTACGGCTGGTCGTCAGCGACGCACACGCGGGTTTGCGCCAAGCGATTGCCGAGGTGCTCACAGGTGCCACCTGGCAACGATGCAAGGTGCACGCACTGCGCAACGTGCTGAGTCAGGTGCCGAAGAAGGAGCAGGCGATGGTCGCATCCATCCTGCGGACGATC
>NZ_BCRQ01000150.1 GCF_001552675.1 Alicyclobacillus sendaiensis NBRC 100866 | reverse complement strand
TTCTTAATTCGTCTACTCTGAGAGCAATCTTTCTAATCTGAATGCCTTCCGTTTTTGTTCTGGTAAAACCAACACTTGCAAAGTCAGCTTCATCATCTATGATCAGTGTTTTTTTCTCAACAAGCTGCGGATAAATATCCGACAACAGCTCGTGTAATTTTGTCAAGTTTCGAACCTCTTTTTTTGCCACTATTATGATCTTTTGATTTAATTCATATCGCGTCAGGTTTGAGGGTATGTTCATAATATCATATATTTGTATTTGATCATCTTCTACAAAGCTCCAAAACTCAGCTTCCAACCGTTTCAGTGTTTGCTGAGCGAGAGCTTTAGTTCCTTTTGTGAGAACTATTACCATTTCGTATCCATTGTCTAACGCTAAACCCATGACCCCTATGAACGCACGCGTCTTTCCAGACTGAATTTTCCCCAGAAACATTCCGGGTCTATCACTCGATGTTTCCATTTGCACAAGGTTTTCAACAGTTTTATAAATACAGTTTCTCATTTCGTCGCTGTATTTGTTCTTTACC
>NZ_BCRQ01000149.1 GCF_001552675.1 Alicyclobacillus sendaiensis NBRC 100866 | reverse complement strand
TTAGCGAAGCACCGAGAAGATGAAACTCTCATTTCAATTTCGCGCGTTACATACATATGGGTACCGCGTCCTTTGAGAGGAGGAATTCTGTGTGAATCGTCGGGAACTTACCCTTCCCGAAGTCGAAGTCCTCTGGTGCGCCGCCGACAAGACTGACTATTCATCAGAAGTCATACAATCCGCATATGAGTCCCTAATCCGCGGCGTCGGCCTGAAGAACGGTTCACACACGCGACTGGCAACCGGTACAGGCCGCCTTCCTTACGTGTGCCCGTTTCGTGGTCCGCGTTTTCGATATGGGTCTCCAGAGCGGTTGATCGAGACAGCCATCCCCTGGCTACTCCAATTCACCGCCCGACTGCATCAGCAACCCACATTTCGCGCCGCGCGACAGAAACTTAGCTGGAAACTCGAGCGAGGTAGCCATCTGAGCGTCCGACGACTGTGAGGCTGGAAGAGTGTGAGGTATCGAAAGCGCGATCTTTTTGAGAAATGTTCAGTTTTGGAAACTCCGCGCACACGGACCCAAGCGTCAA
>NZ_BCRQ01000148.1 GCF_001552675.1 Alicyclobacillus sendaiensis NBRC 100866 | reverse complement strand
GGTCTGTGGATCGCGGTAGTTATGGGCTAACTGCACGTAACCGGTAACAGAACCGTTCTTGTTTTTTCGGCGAATGACGCGGATATACATGTCCACATGATACGACACATACTACGCTTATGTAAACACAAAAATAAAGTTATCCACAGACAAACGCATGCCTACAAAAAAGCGATAGAAAACGCGGCGCATGCCTGTGGATAAGTCCGACTAGCCGCGCCGCTTCAGGATCCCACATCCATCCATGAGTCTACATGCTCTATCCAACTGTCGAAGCCGGGTGAACGACAGGCCATTTACCTGTCCAAGACATGTCGGAACAAGTGTCCAAAAGTTATTGGACTGAGTGTCCAAGAGTTATTGGATTGGGTGTCCAAAAGCGTCGGAATGCGCAACTGATCGCCCAATTCATGGTCGATGCGGAGGCGACGGAGAAAATCGGCGCGGAGCGTTATGAACGCACAGAGAGCCGCGTCACGCAACGAAACGGTTCACGCTCGCGCACGTGGGATACGCGCCTTGGAACCGTGGAGCTGAAGATCCCGAAACTCCGCCAAGGTAGCTTCTTCCCCTCCCTGCTCGAGCCCAGGAGACGAGCGGAGCAAGCACTT
>NZ_BCRQ01000147.1 GCF_001552675.1 Alicyclobacillus sendaiensis NBRC 100866 | reverse complement strand
ACTTCCCCTTGCTTGAACACCTTCTCGCGCTCCAACTCAGCTCGGGCGCGCTTCTCCCCTCCGAGCCTCTGCACCTCTTGCCAAATCGCCATCGCGCTGATGTCTGGCACCCACGTCTGGAGAATCTCTGCCGCACGCCGATACGACACATCTAACGCCAGCGCTACAGCTTGGTCTCTCAACTTCCCGCTCAATCGACGACGCGGATCGAAACCTGCTACGTCATCCAACAGAAAGCGGCGTTCGCCCGTCTTTCGATTGCGGTAATAACGTCGACGATAGCGGATTTCTCCCACAGTGGACACGATCGTCCGTGGTTTACACTGAACCAGTTCCCACTCATTTCGGTCACGCTCCGCCGCCAGCTTCTCGTCCCAAGCTTCAAGCACCGACGTGATCACCACGGCCCCCAAATCGGTCAGCGCCCTCGAAACCTCTTCCTCGAGCACCGCAAAATCCCCTGGACGTTGTGATAGCCTGGCGGCGATCATCACGAGCAACAGGAAACTTGCATAGCTGCGTCGAATGTCCAACATAAGAGACCTCACCTCTTCATCCGCGCTGCAACGCGGGTTGTTTTTGTGGTCAGTGAGGTCTCTTCTCTTTGTCCCCGGAAAATCCTCCCGAGAGCAGCCCCTACTCAAACTTTATACGCTC
>NZ_BCRQ01000146.1 GCF_001552675.1 Alicyclobacillus sendaiensis NBRC 100866 | reverse complement strand
GTGAACGGCAAGACGACATAGTTCGTTGAGAGGGCATACAAAGCAAAGAAAAGAAAATCTCTATAATAGACTTGAAAACGCATACCTAAATCGTTAAGATCACCACTGAACCTGGTCAATAGTTTCGTGGAACGTCAATCCATGGGAGCTTCAGCCCATTGGGATCAATATCAATGTTGTCCAAAAGCAGCTCAATGCCTATTTCAACTCCATCAATCCAGGGGTGGGGATCAAGCCACATGACGATCTCGCCCTTTCCTGGACCAATGAGGGCCCGACGCCTTATACGATTTACTACGATATGCTCGACTCCAAGGGCAACTGGAATATCGAACAGTATCGAAATCCGCAGGTTGACGAGGCGCTTCGCCAATTTGCTTCGACGACGAATCCTGCGGTCGAGCGGCAGGCGCTCTATCAGTTTGAGCGGATTGCGGCCGAGGATCTGCCGGTCATTCTGATCTTTTACATCGAGCTTTGGTACGAATGCAACGACGCACACTTTACGGGTTGGCCGACGAAGCAAAATATGTGGATCGATCCCGCGCCTTACACGTTCCTGGCGGCCGCGATCATCAGGGATCATCTCAAACCGGTGTCCTAAGACGCTTCATCACGAAGGAAGCCACGTGGTCATACAACGGGCCCGTGGCTTTTTCTC
>NZ_BCRQ01000145.1 GCF_001552675.1 Alicyclobacillus sendaiensis NBRC 100866 | reverse complement strand
AGCTAACCGGTCTGTGTACTCACACGCCTCACAATGAATCGTGCGGAGATGCGAGCGCCTGACGCGGTGTTGGTCATCTGCTTCACGGCGCAATGACACCCGTGCAGCCAGGCGGATAAGCCAGGACATGCGCTTCGGATGCACGGACAACAACAAGGCCACCACTTGGTCCAGTTCGTTGTAGAAGTCCTGCAAAGCCTTCATGCGTTTCAGCATGAAGTCCCGCTCCGGTGTCGGATGGGCCGACTCGGCGATTTGGATACTCTCGTCCAACATGCGGAATGACTCGTTAAACTCCGGCTTTTGGCGACGGGCCAGAACGCGCTGGGCGATGAGCCAGAAATCCGGTTCAGCTTCGAAGTAGACGCGCCGGTCCCCAGGGCGTTGCAGACGCCGGACCATCCCGAGTTGCTCAAGTGTCCGGATGGCCACGCTCACGTTACCTTTCGTGACCCCAAGTGCCTCGGCCAATTCGTTCAGGCTCATCGGGTGTTCGGAAAGATACAGAGTGGCGTAGATCTCACCGGTGATCTTTCCAACACCCCAAAAGGCGCTTTGCCGTCCTAGGGCTTCCATGAGTCGTTGCCGGGCCCTGTTGAGGGTATCGTCCATCGACGTAACTCCTTACATGATGTTTAATTTATTCTAAACGAAGCGAATAAAAGCGACAACAAAAAGGTTCCACCAAGTCCGTGTC
>NZ_BCRQ01000144.1 GCF_001552675.1 Alicyclobacillus sendaiensis NBRC 100866 | reverse complement strand
GTTTCAGTGCGCTGCACGACGATTCCATCTGGCGTGCTCTTGGTCACCTGATGCATCGCTTGCATGTGGGAGCGGATATCGGGCCACGACCGCCCGGTTTGCACTTCGGCGATGCGCACCAGCAGCAAGGCCAGAAATCACAGCAGCACATGCGAACGGATCCGCTCGTCCTTCCGGTGATACATGGGACGGATGTCGAGCGTCGTCTTCAGGGTCCGAAACGCCGACTCCACCATCAGGAGTTGCTTGTATCCCAGCGCGACATCGTCCGTCGACAGCGTGTCGTCGGACGTGCGGATCAGGTACTTCCCGTCCAGATGAGCCGCTTGCCGCACGGCCTCCGGGTCGATTCTCAGATTCCCCCATCGGTCCTGTTTCAGGTAGCGCTTGAACGTTGGATGGCTTGCGAGACGACAATGCGCCTTCGTGTGCGCTTCGCCCTGAAGCTCCTTGAGGCGTTCCAACTCCATCCGAAGCTCGCGCAACATCGCCTCTCGGCGCGCCTCATCGCGTTTGGCTTCCTCCGGATTGAACGCCAACACGTAACGCACCCGTGACTCGCCGTCTCCCACCACGACCTCCTTCACCTTCAGGTTCGGACGAAGCTCACGAAAGCGTCCGGGGCGCGCCAAGGCCTCGTCCACCGCCGGTTTCCCAGAGGTCATCTTCTCCCCAGCGATGTAGTGACCGCCGGCGCGTTGCAGGATCCGCAAATTGCTCTCGGATG
>NZ_BCRQ01000143.1 GCF_001552675.1 Alicyclobacillus sendaiensis NBRC 100866 | reverse complement strand
TTCACGAAGATGCCCTGCCGTCAATCGGGCAGGGCCTTCGTATGTTCATTTTCTCACTCGAATCCCTTCAGAGAGCCCTTCGGACCAAGGCAACAATGCCTCGAACGCCGCTTCATCCTGAAGGTCCATATTCGGCATCCGTTCAAAGAGATATATAAGATACGCGGTCGGATTCAGTCCATTCTCCTTCGCTGTCTCCACGATGCTGTATGTCACAGCACTGGCCCGCGCTCCACGTGGCGTATTGGCAAAAAGCCAGTTCTTTCGTCCGATCACAAACGGCTTCAATGACCGCTCGCACCGGTTGTTGTCGATCTCCAAATGCCCGTCTTCGACGTACCGAATCAGTTTGGGCCACTGCTTCAGGACATAGCTCACCGCTCGTCCTAACGCGCTCTTCGGCAACACCTGCTGTTCCTGCTTTTCAAGCCATGCCAAAAACGCGTCCAGGATGGGTTTGCTTTTGGCCATCCGCACACGTTGCCGCTCTTCTGCGCTTGCGTTCTTCAGCTTCTTCTCCACTGCGTACAGCCCGTTGCAGAAGGACAGTCCTTCTTCCGCTGCCGTCTTGCCCTTTCGCTCCTTGGGAGGCACTGCCTTGAGGGCTTCGTCAAATTTCCGCCGCGCATGCGCCCAACATCCTACAAGGGTGACATCCGGCAAGCCCTCATAGCCCGCGTATCCATCCACGTGCAGATAACCTTGAAATCCCGCCAAGAACCGCTGCGGATGTTCTGCATTCCGCGTCTCTTGGTAGTCGTACAGCACCACAGGCGGTCCGTCCATACCGCTCCGG
>NZ_BCRQ01000142.1 GCF_001552675.1 Alicyclobacillus sendaiensis NBRC 100866 | reverse complement strand
CCGGAGCGGCATGGATGGACCGCCCATTGTCCTGTACGATTACCAGGAAACGCGGAGCGCGGACCATCCGCAGCGGTTCCTAGCAGGATTTCAAGGGTACCTGCACGTGGATGGGTATGCGGGCTATGAGGGCTTGCCGGATGTGACACTTGTAGGATGCTGGGCGCATGCGCGGCGAAAGTTCGACGAAGCCCTGAAGGCGGTGCCCCCCAAGGAGCGAAAAGGCAAGACGGCGGCGGAAGAAGGACTGTCCTTCTGCAACGGGCTGTACGCAGTGGAGAAGAAACTGAAGAACGCAAGCGCAGAAGAGCGGCAACGTGTGCGGATGGCGCAAAGTAAGCCCATCCTGGACGCGTTTTTGGCATGGCTTGAAAAGCAGGAACAGCAGGTGTTGCCGAAGAGCGCGCTGGGCCATGCGGTGAGCTACTGCCTCAAGCAGTGGCCGAAGCTGGTACGGTATGTGGAAGACGGGCATTTGGAAATCGACAACAACCGGTGCGAGCGGTCGCTGAAGCCGTTTGTGATCGGACGAAAGAACTGGTTATTTGCCAATACCCCGCGTGGAGCGCGGGCTAGTGCTGTGACGTACAGCATCGTGGAGACAGCGAAGGAAAACGGACTGAATCCGACCGCGTATCTCACGTATCTCTTCGAACGGATGCCGAACATGGACCTGACGGATGAGGCAGCGTTCGAGGGACTGTTGCCTTGGTCCGAAGGGCTGCCTGAGGGAATTCGCGTGAAAAAGTGAATGAGATGCAGACAAAGGTCCTGCCGGCGACGGCGGGGCCTTTGCTTTGGAAGCACCATTTTCCTGCGAGAGCTATCTTCCGATGAGCGATGCTTGATCAACTCCCGGCAGGCACACGTGTCAAGGTGTGATTGGGTTGACGGTTA
>NZ_BCRQ01000141.1 GCF_001552675.1 Alicyclobacillus sendaiensis NBRC 100866 | reverse complement strand
AACACGAAAAGCGGAGACGCTCTTTGTGGAAGCGGATGGCGTGTATGTGCGCGGGCGCAGGGAGGAAGATGGCCAGTCACACTTCGAACTGAAAGTGGCCGTGGCGTATGAAGGCAAGCAGGAACAAGGGCGTGAGCGGCGCGCCCTGATGAATCGACAGGTGGTTGTGGGGACTGAGGAAGCCGAACACTTCTGGGAAGGGGCAGTGGCATCGTTTGGGCGCGTGTGGGACTGGGCCAGTGTGAAACGGTGTTGGCTTGGTGCAGACGGCGCGGAATGGGCGAAGAAGGGCGTCGAAATGCTTCCTGGAGCTCGATATCGATTGGACCCCTTTCACCTACGGCGCGCAATAGTTGGGGCCTTGGGGCGGGAAACGCAGACCTACCGGAAGGTATGGGATGCGGTAGGAACCGGGGATTGGTCACGGGTTGAAAAAGTCCTGACGAAGATAGAGAGCCAAAGCGAAGGTGCGAAGAAGCAGCGTATCTCGAAGCTGAAGTCATACATGGAGAAGAATTGGCAAGGCATTGTGAGCGATGGTGACGTGGTGAGTCTGGGTGCGATAGAGGGTCAGGTGTTCCACCACGTGGCGCGCCGGATGAAGCGCCATGGGGCACGTTGGAGCAAGTCAGGGGCGGATGCGCTAGTACGGCTTGTCGCATCTCGTTCGAATCAGGAGCCCCTGCGGGTGAGCAGGTTCTCTCGTTGCGAAGTACAACTGAACGAACTGGCAAATGGAAAGCGAGTGAACGATGCGGAACTCACAAGACAAGCTAAGGAAGCAGTGAAGTGGCTTGAAAGGCAGATGCCAGCATTGGTCGGTCCGCATGCGGACCGACCCTGGGTGAAGTACGTCTTACGTGAACTGTCCAGGATTTCGTTTACGGTGGCCTAATAAATCTACCCAGTGGGGTCTCCCCTACGACAACTTGACACGGA
>NZ_BCRQ01000140.1 GCF_001552675.1 Alicyclobacillus sendaiensis NBRC 100866 | reverse complement strand
CGATTCCCGAAGGCGATGGAGATCCTGTCCGATGCGGAAGACGACGTATTGGCGTTTATGGCGCTGCCCTTTGAGCACTGGCGGCAGATCTGCTCGACCCATCCGCTGGAGCGCCTGAATCGGGAAATGCGGAGGCGGATGGACGTCGTAGGCATCTTCCCCAATCGGGAGGCCGTACTGCGACTCGCAGGCGCCATTTTGCAAGAGCAGCACGAAGAGTGGATGGTGGCACGGAGATATTTCAGCTTGGAGTCGATGGCCAAGTTGAAACCGAATCAGTCCCAACTCGCGGCAGCGGCGTTATTGCACAAATAGGTGCATGCGGCGAGGTGATGCGACCATGCACACGGAGGCTTTGGCCCTAACGGATGAGAATCGACCACCGAACGCCCGTCAAGGGCGTCGAAGGACGAGCGAAGCATCCCTTGACGGAGCGTAACGGCGGTCGATACAGTTCGCCAAGGGTCAAAGACGACCATGTCACACGTAAGGCACGCACGGCGAAATTCCACCACTTGACGGGACACTGCCCAACCTGATGCTTCGGACGAACACTGCTGAAGGGGCGTGATCTATCCATGCAAAGTAAAAAGGGTTTATGGAATGTGTTATCTTTCACGAGAAGTGTCTGTCGTTGTCGCTCGCGATGGAATCAGTCATTCTGCAAAAGGCTTAAACAAATAAGTCCAAAATGCGATGTGTGAAAAATCAAAGGGGCAATCCCTAACTGGGTCAGCAATTCTGGGACAGCCCCTTTCAACCGCAATCTTACTTATTCAGTAGTTTAAGAAACTCCCGCATGAAACCGGGTAGATCTGGCCACGCATGCGCGGAAACCAAGTTGCTCTCCACGCACAGCGTATCTGAAGCATACTTGGCACCCATACCCTCGACGCTCGGCTTGCACGCGATGTAGGCGGTCATCGTGCGCCCATCCAGCTTGTCCCGCACCACCTCAAGTACCTGCGCGGCGTGACAGATGGCACCGACCGGCTTGTTTGCGTCGAAAAAGTGGCCGACAATGCGTGGCACGTGCTCAG
>NZ_BCRQ01000139.1 GCF_001552675.1 Alicyclobacillus sendaiensis NBRC 100866 | reverse complement strand
TGGATGCGCGCACGACGAGACGAGGCTCATACACGATGGACCCAGGCCCGTCACCGTCCCGCTTCCCGCGCTCAATGGCCCGCATCACCCACTTCGCCGCATCCAACCCCATCTGTGTCTTCGGATGCTCCACCGTCGTTAGCTTGATCTCCGTCGCCTCCGCCAGGTACGAGTCGTCGTACCCCACCAGCGACATCTCCTCCGGCACCCGAATGTTAAGCTCCCGCAGGACGTCCAGCACCTTCACCGCCAGCTGGTCGTTGTAGCACACAATCCCGGTCGGCCGCTCCCCTTCGCGCTCCAGCACCTCCCGCACGCGCTGTACCACACCCGCCCCCAGCTCCTCCGTCCGATACGTGATGAGCCACTCCGGTTTCACGGACACGCCCGCCTCCCGGCAGGCGTCCATAAATCCCTGCATCCGGTAGACACCCTGCAAGTCGTCCGTCTTAAACACGCCCATCAGCTTCCGGTGCCCAAGCTCCAGCAGATGGTGCGTCGCCATCCACCCGCCCTTCTTGTCGTCCATGATGATATGTGGCGGGTCGAGCTGCGGATAGTATTGGTTGATCATCACGTACGGGATTTTCCGTTGCTCAAGCTCCAAGTAGTACCGGATGTTCGGATTGTACGTGCTCGATTCCGTCGGCTCCACAATCAGCCCTGCGATGGGCCGCTGCAACATCGACTCCAGGCACTGCGCTTCCTTCGCCAAATCGTTGTACGTGCAAGCCAAAATCACCGAATACCCTTTGTTCGTCACGTACGATTCGATTCCACGAATGATGGTGGGGAAGATGTAGTCCGAGATGTACGTCGTAATGACGCCGATGTATTTGCGCGCTTCCTGATTCTCTCCCGACAAGCGCTCTTCCTGGGGGAAGGCGCAGAAGGTTCCCGCGCCCTGCTCCCGGTACAAAAGTCCCTCATGCACCAAATCGCCAACCGCCTGCCGAATCGTGTGCCGGCTGACGCGGAACATCTTGATGAGTTCGTTTTCGGAATAGATCTTTTGCCCAGGCTTCACCTTGCCCGTGCGGATCCACTCTCGAATCTGCTCTTTCACCATCACGTATTTGGCC
>NZ_BCRQ01000138.1 GCF_001552675.1 Alicyclobacillus sendaiensis NBRC 100866 | reverse complement strand
TATTTCCTGGTTGCTGACGCCGTCGTAAGAAGAACCAAAGTACCAAGATATATTCCGGTGCGAGAGTTGCTCAACCTTGATCCCAAGAAGGACAGTGACGAAGAGAAGCTGCGACGGCTTGCGACCGAGGTCAAGCAGCAAGGTCTATGCAAACACATGGATACCATGGAGATTTACGCGCGGCTGGACCGAGTGCGTAAGATACGAGATGCGGATGTGGTGACCATTACGGTGGACCATGAACTGGAGGATGTAGTGGAAATTTTCTCGCGTCTCAACAGTAAGGGAACTCGGGTGACGGAAGCCGATATTTACTTGGGTGTGGTATCTGCGCGTATGCCGGGGTGGGTTCGCGAACACTTTTTGCCTTACTTGAACACTCTGAAGGAATCGGGTTTTGCCATCAGTCCAAATCTGTTGTTTCGATGTGTGACAGCTGTCGGAATTCAAAAAGTCCGGTTTAAAGAAATCGACGATGCTTTTTGGAATCCGGCTTACATCCGTCCCGCGTGGGAGCGAACGAAACAGGCGTGGCCCGAACTCATCGCCCACTTTCGGCAATATGGGATATTGAGCAGTATGCCCCTTCCAACCGAGGCCGCGCTCGTCACCATGGTGGCGTTGCTCGACAAATTCCCAGACGGCCCCTTCAATCTGGCACTATACTGGTTTCTTCAGGCTTCGCGCTTCGGGCGGTACAGCGGATCGAGCGC
Source organism: Alicyclobacillus sendaiensis NBRC 100866 (assembly GCF_001552675.1). Taxonomy (GTDB): domain Bacteria; phylum Bacillota; class Bacilli; order Alicyclobacillales; family Alicyclobacillaceae; genus Alicyclobacillus; species Alicyclobacillus sendaiensis. The sequence goes on along the minus strand of NZ_BCRQ01000138.1, from coordinate 418 downwards.
AGCTAACTTATCCGAGGACGTGCGCGACGCTACACAGTCGGAATCGATGGAGGAAGCGGTCGCCAAGCTGTTAAGCAGGTTTGATCATCAACTGCCAGTGACTGCCGAGGACTTCTTGCGCAACTACCGCGAAGCGAAGTTCGGACGCTTTCTCCTTTACCTTCTGGTTTACCATCAGAATGCGCTAGATTGGGATGATCGTGACCATCGGCTTGGATTCGACGGGATCGAAGCAATGGCGGATTTTCGGCCGCAGTGGCATCACATATTTCCGAGAAAATTTTTGGAGGGTAAAATTCCGGAGGACAGAATCGACGCACTGGCGAATATTGCGGTCATCGGGCCGAAGATCAATATACGCATCAGCGCCAAGTCGCCGATGGACTACATATCACGCTATCGGATCTCAGTGGAAAAG
>NZ_BCRQ01000137.1 GCF_001552675.1 Alicyclobacillus sendaiensis NBRC 100866 | reverse complement strand
GGAATGGAATTAGCGGACGCCATGTTGGAATCGTTTGTTGGTGAAATCGGGAACATGGTAGCAGGAAATATGTCGACGCGTTTAGCCGAGAACGGGATTCACGTGGAAATCAGTCCGCCAACCGTCATCGTGGGGCCAACCAAGCTGACGGGGTTCGTTACAGCAGCAAAGGTTCCTCTACATCTGGAGGATATCGGGGTCATTCATGTGATTCTCATATTGGACGAATCAGAGTAAATGGACATGCTGTTCGTTGAGCAGGGGACCGAAAGGAGATCACGCGAGTGTTTCTCAGGCAAAAGACGAGCGTTGTTTTCTCTACGGAAAACAAAGATAACTATTTACATACAGATATGGAAGTATTAAATGAAAAACTTTCTTTTCTGAGAGTCACACAAGAGGATCTTGCTCGAGTTCGAGATGTCTCTGCATTGATAGAGCCTTACCTTGAACAAATTGCAAAGCGACAATACAACATCATTGAGAAGTTTCCCACCCTGAACAAGATCATCGTAGAACATAGTCACAGGGATCGTCTGGAACGAACCTTTGTCGATTACTTCAGAAGACTATTTCGTGCGGATGTCTCAGACGGCGTATTTTGGCAAGAGAGAAAACGAATAGGTCGCGTTCATAGCCGTATTCACGTGACCGCAGACTGGTACATTGGTTCCTACATGCGGTTGTTTGAATATCTTATTCCAGCAGTCGTGCATCAATGGCATGGGAAACCGAGAGAACTGTCGGATACCTTGATTGCGTGTATGAAGATGGTATTCCTTGATATGCAGATCATCATGGAAGCGTATGAAGAGGAAGAAGTACAAGCTGGACATATAGAACACGTTTCGAACGTGTTAGAGCTCATTTTAGGAATCGAGGACATTCTCCCCACAAAACATGCGATTGAACAAGTCGCTTCGGATTCCGAAAATATCTCAGCTGCAACAGAACAACTATCTGCTTCTGTTCGCGAAGTCGCAGATTACGCGGTGAAGGCTGCTGAACATGGAGACCGCGTGATGCGGGACGCACAAGCAGGCGGTGAAGTCGCGCGTACCGCTTTGGAAGGGATTGTTGCATTACGCCAAGCGTTCGAACAGTTACAACATCAATCGACTGCAGTGGTTTCAGCAGCTGAACGCATTTCAAGCGTCCTGGAGTTGATTCAAGAAATCGCAGAACAAACGCATGTCCTTTCATTGAATGCCGGGATTGAAGCCGCAAGAGCAGGCGAACACGGTCGTGGC
>NZ_BCRQ01000136.1 GCF_001552675.1 Alicyclobacillus sendaiensis NBRC 100866 | reverse complement strand
GGGATGGAATTAGCGGGCGCCATGTTGGAATCTTTTGTTGGCGAGATTGGAAACATGGTGGCGGGTAATATGTCGACGCGTCTAGCAGATAATGGGATTCATGTGGAAATTAGTCCGCCAACCGTCATCGTGGGGCCCACCAAGCTGACGGGGTTCGTTACGGCAGCGAAGGTTCCTCTACATCTGGAGAACATCGGGGTCATTCATGTGATTCTCATATTGGACGAATCAGAGTAAATGGACAAGCTATTCGTTGAGCAGAGGACCGAGAGGAGATCACGCGGGTGTTTCTCTGGCAAAAGACGAATGTTGTTTTCGCTACGGAAAACAAAGATGACTATGTACATACAGACGTAGAAGCATTGAATGAAAAGCTGTCTTTTCTACGAGTCACACAAGAGGATCTTGCCCGAGTTCGAGATGTCTCTGCATTGATGGAGCCTTATCTTGAACAGATCGCAAAGCGACAATACGACACCATTGAGAAGTTCCCCAACCTGAACAAGATCATCGTAGAACATAGTCACAGGGAGCGTCTGGAACGTACTTTTGTCGATTATTTCAGAAGGCTATTTCGTGCAGATGTCGCGGACAGCGTATTTTGGCAAGAGAGAAAACGAATAGGTCGCGTTCATAGCCGTATTCACGTGACCGCGGACTGGTACATTGGTTCCTACATGCGGTTGTTTGAATATCTCATTCCGGCAGTCGTGAATCAATGGCACGGGAAGCCGCGAGAACTGTCTGATACCTTGCTTGCATGTTTGAAGATGGTATTCCTTGATATGCAGGTCATCATGGAAGCGTATGAAGAGGAAGAACTACAAGCTGGATATATAGAACACGTTTCAAACGTGTTAGACCTCATTTTAGGAATCGAGGACATTCTCCCAACAAAAAATGCGATTGAACAAGTCGCTTCGGATTCCGAAAATATCTCGGCTGCAACAGAACAACTATCTGCTTCTGTTCGCGAAGTGGCGGATTACGCGGTGAAGGCCGCGGAACATGGAGACCGCGTGATGCGGGACGCGCAAGCGGGCGGTGAAGTCGCGCGTTCCGCTTTGGAAGGGATTGTTGCATTACGTCAAGCGTTCGACCAGTTGCAACATCAATCGACTGCAGTGGTTTCGGCAGCTGAACGCATTTCAAGCGTCTTGGAGTTGATTCAAGAAATCGCAGAACAAACGCATGTCCTTTCGTTGAATGCCGGGATTGAAGCCGCAAGAGCAGGTGAACACGGCCGTGGT
>NZ_BCRQ01000135.1 GCF_001552675.1 Alicyclobacillus sendaiensis NBRC 100866 | reverse complement strand
GGACTTCCCCTAGTTTGCTTGACACGGGGTTAAGATTATCGAAATTGAAATGCTTCACGTATGACAGCGTTCGTATTCCTTTGGCGTGAGATAGCCCAGCGCGGAATGCATCCGTTTGCTGTTGTAAAACATCTCGATGTACTCAAACACCGCGTTTTCCGCTTCTCGTACGCCAGCGAACTTCCCGCCGGCCAGGAGTTCCGCCTTCAGCGTCTTGTAAAACGCCTCCATCACTGCATTGTCGTACGGGTCACCCAGCCGTGACATACTGATGACGCCGCCATGACGCTTCACGGTCTCTTGATACCGTCGGCTCGTATATTGCGATCCTCGATCTGTGTGGACAATGAGGCCCGCTGGCGGCTGTTCCCGGCCTACTGCTTGCAAGAATGCATCAATGACAAGCTGCTCGGTCATGCGGGTTTTCATCGCCCATCCAACCACCTTGCGGGAAAAAACGTCGATGTAGGTGGCCAAGTACAGAAACCCGTGTTGCAGCGGAATGTAGGTGATGTCTCCGACCCACAGCACATTCTTGGTCTCAGCGGAAAAGGCTCGCTGAACCAGATTCTCCACAATCCGCCCGGCGGACGGCTTGCGACCCAGACGATGTTTGCGGCGCCATGGCAGAGCCACAAGGCCCATTCGCTGCATATGCCGAGCCACACGATTCTTACTCGTGAAGATGCCTCGCTTACAAAGTTCCAGCGCAATACGTGGGCTCCCATAGCGGCCTTTGAATTCACGGTATACCTCACGAATGGCGTCCATGAGCAACTCACTGTCGATTTGTCGCTGGCTCTTACGGCGCTTGCACCAATCGTAGTAGGCTTGCCTGCTTACTCGCAGCAGACGGCACATCACCTTTACTTCGTAGGTCTTTGCGTTTTCCCGGATGAATCGGTACTTGACTTCCCGACCTCCCTCCAGTATGCCTGAAATTTTTTTAGGATCTCGTTCTCCGTCTCCAGCTCTTCAAGCCGCTTTTGCAGACGCTTGATTTCCCAATCGGCATTACGAATTGGTATACCGTTGCCGGAAAAAGCGTCTTCACCATGAGTCTGGTACTCATAAACCCACCGGCTGAGCATGGTTGGGAGAATCCCAAGTGCCTTGGCTACATGGGAAACCTTCTTTCCTTCCTCCAATACCTGTCGGACGGCTGCCACTTTGAAGGCTTTATCATATTTCCTTCGCTTCAACAAAATCATCCCCTTTACACCGAGTCTGACTTGGTCTTAACCCCGTGTAAAGAGGAATGTAGAAAGTCCA
>NZ_BCRQ01000134.1 GCF_001552675.1 Alicyclobacillus sendaiensis NBRC 100866 | reverse complement strand
CTATGGATGCTCTCTTTACCAATGTCACTCAATCTCCTGGTCTGGTTTGCAGTTTGGACACCAGATGTTGTTTCGCACTGGTACCTAATCAGTAAACCTGCATCTCGGACATTAGCATATCTTGAGACCGTTCTTCCCACAAGTGCCGAGGTCGTCACATCGCAGGGTTTCATAGGCCGCTTTGCGGGTAGACAATGGGTCTACCCGTGGTGGAAGCTACCTGTTACACAAAGCGAGCAATTGATACCGGTTAATAGCAGTAAAGTATACGCTATCGTTGGCCCGTACACAGGCTCAAACGTAGCGTCGATCCCACTGGCTCTGTCGCGAATTGCTTCGTTGGCGTCGTCTCCAGACTTCAAGCTCATAAGCTACAACCAAAACATTTGGGTTTTTGCGGATTATAAAGCCGAGCGTGGAACGAATCTTTATTTGCCCTTAAACGAGCGGGCCCTACCTGCATGGGCACTTCCAAGCCAAGAAGGAAGACCTGAGATGCGCGGTCCTTCCAGTGAATGGTATGAGGAAAGCGGAGCAAAGCCTGGATATGTCACTTCACAACTGTACGCTCGACTGTCGCCTGGGGTGCATGATGCAAGCCTGCGGATGTCAAGCAAAGGTCCTGTAAATGTTGAGGTTTGGGACGCGGACAAAAACGAACTGCTTAAACGGGTAGTAGTGCGAAACGTCAAACAACCGACATACATTAGTTTCAAATTTTCCATCCCGGTCAATGCTATAACTTCTCCCTTTTCAGGATTTTGGTTCTCGAAGCTCAGCCCAGCTGGAATGTACCAGCGTGACAGCATTGAAATACGGGTCTGGACGCCAGGAAACACTGATACGCGGGTTTATACGGAGGGATTTTCGTGATACAAATCAGTATGGACAGTACGTGTCCTGTCGGAGGACTGAGAACTATTCAGTAGCGTGATGTTCTCGGCATGGCGAAGGAGTTTTATCCCAAGTTTCTATAACTGGATGTGCCCAGTAACCACAGGGCAAGGGGGCTTGACATACCTCGGCTCGTACCCTTAGCGATCAGACGATCTGGGTAACGGTGTGAAACTCTAGTTGTCCGCACACTAAGCGAGTCGGTCTTGCACCTGCACACTTGATCTCTCGAAATCGGGACCTCGCAGCCCGTGTGCTGTGTTCCATGCTTGACATGGAGCCTCTGCGGGCATCATGTCGCGTTTGATCGCAGCCGAGCCTGCATGGCCCGGCTGTGCCGTTCTTCTTGCTCCGCCTCCAGCAAGCGCTGGAGAAATGCGATATACGTCGCCTCCCGAGTAAGCGTCAACCGAACCACACCTTGCGCATCGCA
>NZ_BCRQ01000133.1 GCF_001552675.1 Alicyclobacillus sendaiensis NBRC 100866 | reverse complement strand
TTTCCTGACTTCGTCAGTTTGGTGTCATCGGCCCGGAATTGGCTTGACTGATGGACGGACCACGTCAAGCCTGCAAATTTCGCGAGGGCAGCTTGGTTGTCGAAACGCGAGATGTCCCCGATCTCGGAGACGATGCCAGCTGCAATGACCGGCCCAATGCCAGGCACGGTATCGAGTGTCTGAGGAATCGCCGCCAAATGGCGGGCGATGACCTTGTCCAGCTTCTTCAGCTGTTGCTGAAGGAACTGGATGTTGCTAAGCGTCATTGACAGGGTGATCTCAATCGCGTCGGCTACGGTGGGGTTCAGTCGGTAGGCGCGCTGAGCGAGCCGCTTGAGTTCCTGTGCCAACGCCTGTGGGTCACGCAGCCGATTGTTACCGTGCTCCGCGATGAACTGGGCGAGTTCCTCGAGCGGCCGTTCTGCGACTTCATCCGGCGTGAGTTCGGACAACACAGCGGTGGCTGCCTTGCCGAACGGGTCGCTGAAAGGATTCTGCTGGTCGTCGCAAAGCGGCGAGAACTTGAGGAAAATCATGCCCAGCGCCCGGTTCTTCTCACGGATGAGATTGTGGACCAGGTGGTAGCGAAATCGGGTCAATCGTTGCAGCGCAGCATAGCGCGGGTCTTGCGGTAGCGTGGGTCGCAGTCCGCCAAAACGCAGCCTATCCGCGATGACCCAGGCGTCGATGGCGTCCGTTTTGGGCAACTTGGTGTAGGCCTTTTTGAACCCGTCGACCAGCGACGGATTGAGGACATAGATCTCCGTGTCAAATGGCTGGAGGGCGTCATGCTGAGAGAGAAACTCATGCAAATGCCACCAGTACACATTGGTGGCTTCCATGCCGATTCGAAGCTGTGTCGAACCGGTGGAAGCGAGGAACTCCAAGAGCTTGTCCACAAGCTTTTCGGCGCCCACCAGGTCATTGGTGAGGGTGAAGGTGCCAGACACGGGTTTGCCTTGTTCGTCGATGACGCGCACGACGAAGTTGTTCAGACCCAGGTCGATACCAACATACAGACATGCCATGGTCAGATTCACCTCCTGCTTGGCAGGGTGGGGCATCTGAGTCGCTGGGGTGTCCCCGAGCTGCGGGCGTATCCCTCAGCCTCGCGTGATGAGAACTCACCGGTCGCTCCCTGGGTACACCCGCATGCTGCTGACATGCGAGAGGGAGACGGCTGGGGAACCGCCTGCGAGTCAAAGGTCACACGCCCACTTCGGGGAAACACTCTTCACGAGAAGTTCACCCAACAGGTGACGACAGGAGGAACCAGAACTGCCCCGGACCCTACGCTTAAGGCCATTGTCTCTGGGGACACCTCAGCGACTCAACCCCTGAGCTTGGCGCGTGTGTTCATGGAGAACTGGGTCTAAACCATTTCATACGA
>NZ_BCRQ01000132.1 GCF_001552675.1 Alicyclobacillus sendaiensis NBRC 100866 | reverse complement strand
CCCCTCGTATGAATTGATTTAGACCAAGCTCTTACGTCAACTACAAACACGCAGGGTTCAAGGGTTGAGTCGCTGGGGTATCCCCAGAGACAATGACCTTAAGCGTAGGGTCCGGGGCAGTTCTGATCGCCCCTGTCGTCACCGCTTGGGTGAACTTCTCGGAAAGACTGTCTCCCCGAAGCGGGTGTGTGATCTTTGACTCGCAGGCGGTCCCTCGTCCGTCTCCTTCCTGCATGTCAGCAGCATGCGGGTGTACCCAGGGAGCGGCCGGTGAGTTCTCATCACGCGAGGCTGAGAGATACGCCCGCGGCTCGGGGATACCCCAGCGACTCAGACGCCCCACCCTGCCAAACAGGAGGTGAGTCTGACCATGGCATGTCTGTATGTCGGTATCGATCTCGGTCTGAGCAACTTTGTCGTCCGCGTCATTGACGAGCAGGGCAAACCCGTGTCCGGAACGTTGACCTACACCAATGACCTGGTAGGCGCCGAGAAGCTCGTGGACAAGCTCTTGGAGTTCCTTGAATCCACCGGTTCCACACAGCTTCGAATCGGCATGGAGGCCACCAATGTGTACTGGTGGCACTTGCACGAGTTTCTCTCGCAAAACGACGCCCTCCAGCCATTTGACACGGAGATCTATGTCCTCAATCCGTCGCTGGTCGATGGGTTCAAAAAGGCCTATACCAAGCTGCCCAAAACCGACGCGATCGATGCCTGGGTCATCGCTGACCGGCTGCGTTTTGGCGGGCTGCGCCCCACGCTGCCGCAAGACCCGCGCTATGCCGCTCTGCAACGATTGACCCGCTTTCGCTATCACCTGGTCCACAATCTCATCCGTGAGAAGAATCGGGCGCTGGGTATGATTTTCCTCAAGTTCTCGCCGCTGTGCGACGACCAGCAAAACCCTTTCAGCGACCCGTTCGGCAAGGCGGCCACCGCCGTTCTCTCTGAATTGACACCGGATGAAGTCGCAGAGCGTCCGTTAGAAGAACTCGCCCAGTTCATCGCGGAGCACGGCAACAACCGGCTACGTGACCCACAAGAGTTAGCCCGGGAACTCAAGCGGCTCGCTCAGCGTGCGTACCGGCTGAATCCAACCATGGCCGACGCGATTGAGGTCACGCTGTCGATGACGCTGAGCAACATCCAGTTCCTGCAGCGACAACTCAAGGAGCTGGACAAGGTCATCGCGCGCCATTTGGCGGCCATCCCGCAGACGCTCGATACCGTGCCCGGCATTGGGCCGGTGATTGCGGCCGGCATTGTTTCCGAGATTGGAGACATCTCTCGTTTCGACGACCAAGCTGCCCTCGCGAAATTTGCGGGCTTGACATGGTCCGTCCACCAGTCAAGCCAATTCCGGGCCGATGACACCAAACTGACAAAGTCAGGGAA
>NZ_BCRQ01000131.1 GCF_001552675.1 Alicyclobacillus sendaiensis NBRC 100866 | reverse complement strand
GACACGGACAATTCTCCTTCCCGCGCTTGACGTTCCGCGCGCGTTCCGTTATAAAGGAGATGCACGTTCCGGCGGACGTTGCGCCGGCGACAATCGAATCGGTGTGACCTAGGTGGAGTCTGTCAACCGGCAGGCTCCTTTTCGCGTTTTGGAGGTGCTCAATGGCGTCGAACGCCCTGCACGTTGCGGAATCGTATCTCTTCGCGCTCTTCGTCATGCTCGCGTCTGGCGCGCTCGCCTCGAAGGTGGCTGAGCGCTTGCGCCTGCCGGACATCGTGCTGTACGTCGTGGCAGGCTTTCTGCTCGGGCCCTCGGTGCTCGGCGTGCTCTCCATTCCCCAAGGCGGGGCGTTTCACGACGCCGTGCTCTCGCTCGGCGCCGCGTGGATTGTATTTCAGGGCGGGCTCGAAATGCGGTTTCAGGTTCTGCGCCGCATGTGGCTGTCCGTGCTCCTGCTCGCCACGGTCGGCCTGGCCATCACGGCCGCCGTCGTCGGCGTCGCCGCGCACGTCGCCCTGGCGCTTCCCATGCTGTCCGCGCTCCTGTTGGGTTCGCTGCTCGCCTCGACCGATCCTGCCTCGCTCGTGCCCGTCTTCCAACGCCTGTCCATCCGCGCGCGCGTGGCGCAGGCCGTGATCGCCGAATCTGCGTTCACGGACGCCACCGGCGCCATGCTGACGGCGCTGGTGCTGGAGCGGGTCATGGCCCCTGGCACCGGTGTGCACGCGGGCGCGGTCGATCTCGTCGAGCAAATCGCGCGGCTCGCCCTGGGAGGTGCGGTCATCGGGCTCGCGTTCGGCCTCCTCGCCGCGTGGCTCGTGCGCAGACATGCGCCGCCGACGCCAGGGGGCCGGTCGCTGTACCTCGTCCTCGCGGCGCTCGGCAGCTATGCCACCGCCGCGGAACTCGGCGCGAGCGGCTTCATGGCGAGCTTTGTTGCGGGCATGGTGCTCGTGCATGCGCCCAAGCGGTGGCCGAAGGTCGAAGAGCCGGATCGCCATCAGCTCGAAGGGTTCGTCGACGCGATGTCGCTGCAGTTTCGGATGCTCATCTTCATCTCGCTCGGAAGCCAGGTGAGCATCCCGCTCATGGCCCATCATCTCGGGCGCACCCTCGCCGTGGTGGCTGTCTTCATGCTGGTGGCGAGGCCCCTCACCGTGCTCGCGAGCCTTCTGCCGGATCGGCGGGCCAAGTGGACTTGGCGGGAGATAGTCTTCTTCTTCTGGGTCCGCGAAACGGGGACCATCGCCATTGCGCTCGCCGGACTGGTGCAGAGCACCGGCGCGTCTGGGGCCAGCGTGTTCACGCAGGTGGCGGCGACGGCCGTGATCGCCACGCTACTGTTGCAAGCGAGCACCACGCCGCTCGTGGCCCGATGGCTCGGCCTGCTGGAGCGCTGA
>NZ_BCRQ01000130.1 GCF_001552675.1 Alicyclobacillus sendaiensis NBRC 100866 | reverse complement strand
CGTGTCAACTCACGAAAAAATCTTACCGAACGGATAGCTGATCACTCACCAAAAAATCTAACTTTCGCTCCTCCCTCTGATGTAGGAGTGGGAGGGGTGAATGGCCGAAGGCCAGAGGGGAGGAGCGAAGCGGCTTCCCCTCATCAGGCCTGTGGAGTTGTGGTCAACCCGCAGGGTTGTCCATCAAATCCACAGGCCGTAGGGCTTGGTGGAGTCGGTGGGTGCGGAGGAATCGACGCGCCGCTTGGGCCCTGCGTAACGAGACTTTCCAGCTGGCGATGCATTTGCAGCGGATTGAGCGAAAGAATCCAGTGCTCCCAAGCCGCGTGAGAAGATGCTGGTAAAATCCTGGCGTTCAGCATGCGTTGCACGGGTGTTGCCGCTTGGTCATATCGCTTGCGCACGCACCCTTCTTCGCGCGTTTTCTGGATGAGTTTTCGCATAGGCAAGCAGGCATTCGCATAGACGTCGAGCCATTGGTACACAGTGTTCAACCACGTCACATCCTGAGGCGTGTCATATCGACTGTAGCCCACGACCTCGCGCACCAAGAAGCGATTTTTCTGCTCGACATGCGGATTGTCGTTCTTCTGGTAAGGGCGGCTACGGGTGTACTGAAGACCTCGCTCACGGACGAATGCCTGAAGGTGTCCATTGATGAACTCGGAGCCGTTGTCCGAATGAATGGCCCAGACAGGGTATGGCCACTCCTCGACGATGCGACGGAGCGCATCGAGAACCCCGGCTTGACCCCGACCGAGTACAGCTCGGCGCCGACTGTATCCCGTGACCACATCCACGACAGAAAGCGTGTAGGCAAAGTGCCCCAAGGCGGAGCCTCCATCATGCTGGACTAGGTCAATTTCTAACGCGCCGGGCCGCTGTTCGTTCCAAGCGTAGGATTGCGCAGGGATTTCACTCCGCAACCTGGAAGTCATTCGACGACCTGTGGGTACGCGCCGCGCGCTTGGGCGTTGCCATCGCGAGATGCGTCGAGCGAGTGTGGCACGACTGATGTGTTGCAAGTCATGCTCGACTTCGGCCGTCAGACGAAGTTCGCCATGGCGGGCGAGTTGTTGAGCTGTGGAGAGAAGCACGGGGTGGAGCCGTTCAGCGCAGGGGTAATCGAGAGCTTCCCACACGGGCATGGCTGCTTGGTAGCGCTGTGGCCGCGGTTTGCGTGGTTTAGCACAGCGCGGCGGCTTCGGATGCATCGTGGCAATGGCATGTTTCCGGGCATAGCCGAGCGCGGACTGAATCTCATCGAGAATCCGCGATTTTTCACGTCTAGACTTCGCCTCCGCATATCGGGCGCGCATGACCCCAAGATATTCGCGGCGAGAACCAAGAGACATTTCCATGCACGCACCCTTCGGTAAGAATTCGAAATGAGTGAGCCATCCCCCTTTCGGTTAGATTTTAGCTGAGTGATCG
>NZ_BCRQ01000129.1 GCF_001552675.1 Alicyclobacillus sendaiensis NBRC 100866 | reverse complement strand
TGGTGTTAGGTTAAAACAGTGGACACAGCGAATCGAGAATGTAAGAATAAGTCGATTCGAGGTGAGCCACGTGACACAAAAGTACGACAACGACTTTAAGCTCCATGCTGTTCAACTCGCTTTAGAAGGCCACAAGCCAGCAAGCGAGATCGCACGCGATCTCGGGATATCCGTGAAGACTTTGTATGGGTGGATGGCGAAGTATCGTGAAGATCCGGAAACCCCATTCGTAGGAAGTGGGAACCTAAGACCGGAAGCGAAAGCGATACGAGAGCTGGAGCGGGAAAATCGCCAATTGCGAGAGGAGAATGAGATCCTAAAAAAAGCCATGCGCATCTTCACCAACGACCGGAAATAGTGTATGCCTGGATCCACAAGCACCGCTCCGAATTTCCGGCTCAGAAGATGTGCAAAGTCCTCGGTGTATCTCGGAGCGGCTACTACGCATGGCGCGGGCGGCCCGAAAGCCTTCGCTCCAAGCGCAGGAAACGGCGGATCCGTCGCATTCATGAGCTATTCCTGCAATCTCGTCGACTGTACGGGAGTCCAAAGATCACAGCGCTCCTGCGTCGGGACGGGGAACGGATTGCACAAAAGACGGTCGCACGTCTCATGCGAGAGCACGGGCTTCGGAATCGTACCGTACGCAAGTACAAAGCGACAACCGATTCGAAGCATCGTCATCCCGTGCATGAGAACGTCCTCAATCGGCGTTTTGTAGCAGAACGACCAGGACAGGTCTATATGGCAGATATCACGTACATCCCCACGGATGAAGGCTGGGTGTATCTTGCCAGCGTTGAGGATCTATACAGCCGTAAGATTGTGGGTTGGAGCGCAGGTGCGCGGATGTCGAAAGAGCTCTGCATCCGCGCGTTGGAACAAGCGCAAAAACACAGGCTGCAACGCGACGGCGTTGTTCTTCACCATTCGGATCGTGGAAGCCAGTACGCGTCGCAAGCGTACCAGAACCGGCTCATAGCCTATGGGATGACGGTAAGCATGAGTCGGAAAGGGAATTGTTACGACAATGCTTGTATGGAATCATTCCACAGCGTGCTCAAGCGAGAACTCGTGTACCCCGAGAGATTTCGGACGCGGGCTGAGGCGATCCGACGGATCTTCGAGTACATCGAAATCTGGTACAACCGACAACGGATCCACAGCGCAGTTGGGTACCGGACGCCCGATGACGTCGAGCGTCAATACTTCGAGGCGCAGTTGAAAGGTGCCGGTGCAGATTGCCAAGTGAGTGCTTGACGTGGAGAGGCGAGTATGATAGCCTCGCCAGTCTTCCAAAGGCGAGCGTGGCTCGGTTGCGGCCAAACGCGACATGATGCCCGCAGAGGCTCCATGTCAAGCACGGCCCAGGCAGCACATCGAGCAGGAAATCTTGCACCTTCTCGATTTTGATGTGTCCATTGTATTGACTCAATACC
>NZ_BCRQ01000128.1 GCF_001552675.1 Alicyclobacillus sendaiensis NBRC 100866 | reverse complement strand
AGCGTATAAAGTTTCGGTAGGTGGCTTCCAGGCGAGAGGAGTAGACGTGCAAAAAAGAGAAGAGACCCCACGGACACAAAAAAGCTCGCCGCACGGCAATGCGGCTGAAAGGAGTGGGGTCTCCCGTGTTGGACGTTCGCCATCTCGCCGACGAAATCCTGCAACAAGCACGCGATTTGCTCCCATCCTGGATTGAACAAGTCGCAAATTTGTTGAGCCAAGGAGACTTCGTGGCGTTTGAGACGTCGCTTTGCACGTTTGCCGATCAGTTCGCATTACGGCTCTTCGAACGCATGCTCCACATGGCAGACGACGCGCTGATGCAGACGCGCGACCGAGCCCGCTACGAGTTGGTTGGGACGCGCGAACGGACGCTCGTGACGAGCCGAGGCGAGTTGCATGTGAAGCGCCGGATGTATCGAGACCGTGAGACAGGAACGTACCACATGCCGCTGGATGCCTTGCTGGGGCTGGGCGCGAGAGAGCGACTGAGCCCGAAAGTGCGCATGCATCTGGTCGATCTCGCAACCAGGATGTCGTATCACCAAGCGGCCTGGACGTTGGCCCAGTTCATGCCGCATGTGAGTGCGATGCGTGTGTGGCAGGAGGTGCAGCGGCTGGGGGCCACGCTGGATGAAGCCGTAAAGGCCAAACGCGAGGCTCGGTATGCAGGGAAGGATGCACGGACGATCCAGGATCCCAAGCGGAGGGTTTCGAAGTTGTACGTGGAGGCTGACGGCATGTGGGTGCGAGCACGAGGGTCGAAGCGGCATGCGGAAGTGAAAATCGTGCTGGCGTATGAGGGGAAACAGGCCGTTGGACGAGACCGGCGCAAGCTGGTGGGGCGCCAGGTGGTGGCTGGTGTTGTGCCTGGACAGGCGGTGTGGGAAGAGGCTGTAGGCGCCTTTTCGGAGACGTGGGATCTGGAGCAGGTGTCCTGCTCGGTCGTAGGGACGGACGGCGCAGCGTGGGCGAAGCAGGGCGTGGATGTCCTTCCAGGTGCGGTGCATCGACTGGACCTGTATCACTTGTACAAGCATCTGCGTATGGCGTTCGGCGTCGAAAAGGCAGCGTACGCGGAGATCTGCGAAGCGCTGGAGCGTGGAGATTGGTCACAGGTGGAGGCGGTGCTGCGCCGTGCGGAGCGTGTGCGGCGAGGTAGTGCAAGGGAACGTGTGCGCTCGCTGCGCCGATACCTGCGTGCGAACTGGGAAGGCATTCGGAGAGACGGCGCAGCGGAGTCGTTAGGGGCGATGGAGGGGCAAGTGTTTCACCAGTTTGCACGGCGGATGAAGCGGCACGGGGGCTGGTGGAGCGAAGAAGGCGCACACCGATTGGCGCGTGTATTGGCCGCGCGAGCGAGCGGCCAGAAGCTGACCGTCGTGACGAAACAGGAACAGAACGAACGCGCGGCGCGCCGCGCGTTCGTCGAACGGTCGTGGGCGCAACTGTCAACCTCGACGGGACAGGCGGTCATGAAGACCGCCCACCTGCCGGCGCTGTATGGGCCCCATGCCAGCCG
>NZ_BCRQ01000127.1 GCF_001552675.1 Alicyclobacillus sendaiensis NBRC 100866 | reverse complement strand
TCAAGTTTCGCACCCCTGAATCGACCATAATCCGTTGATTTTACAGGGGGTTCGGGCGCTGCAAAAGTAAAAACACCCTCGTTTTTCTGGTAGACTAAGGTCGCCAAACCAACTGGTCTACTGGAAAGCGAGGATGTTTCCTACATGGTACGTGATTGTCAGCACCAAGATCAACTACAATCTACAGTAACCAGGTTCTTGAAGAACTTCCGTATTGGGAGATTGCTCCGTCAATCCAATATCACCAAGCAGGCCGGTGTACCTGTACTCGAACTGTTTCAACTTCTGTTCACTCTCGTGTTTCATCAGCGGAGTCTCAAACGGTTTTTGGAACAACCGACCACAGACCCAGTCGGCAAGGACACGGTTTATCGGTTCCTGAATTCGCCTCGGCACAACTGGCGCCGGTTCCTGTTACTGCTGAGCGCTGAGGTGGTGCGTCGTTTCGCCCGTTTGACGTCCGAAGAACGGGCAGATGTATTCATCATCGATGACTCTCTGTTCAGCCGTAGCCGCAGTAAGAAGGTGGAGCTGCTGGCCAGGGTGTATGACCACGTCTCGCACACGTTTGTTCGAGGGTTCCGCATGCTGACGCTGGGATGGTCCGATGGCAACTCATTTGTGCCTTTGTGTTTCTCACTGCTCAGTTCCGAGAATGAGCGGAATCGTCTTTGTCCCATCAACGACTCCGTCGACAAGCGCACGTGCGGTTACAAGCGTCGCCAGGAGGCTATGTGTAAGGCTACCGACGTTGTTTTCCAGCTACTCAGTCAAGCTCAGGCGATGGGGATTTCAGCAAAGTACCTGTTGTTCGACAGTTGGTTCGCCTACCCATCGACCATCATCCGGGCACTCGGACACTCCGTACACGTGATATGCATGCTCAAGGACATGCCCAATGTCCGGTACGGCCATGACGGCCAGAGGCTGACGCTTTCCCAGTTGTACCGATCCGTCCGTAAGCGCAGAGGCAGGGCCAAGGTTCTGGCCTCCGTCACTGTGCAACTGGGCCATGACGAAAACGACCAGCCAGTGCAAGCCAAGGTCGTGTTCGTTCGGGACCGGAATCGCTCCCGTCAGTGGCTGGCTCTGCTGTCCACGAACACCAACTTGAGTGACGAGGAGATCATCCGCATCTATGGAAAACGGTGGGGCATCGAGACGTTTTTCAAGGTCAGCAAATCGTATCTGAGATTGGCCAAAGAACTGCAGGGGCGTACGTATGACCAGATGTTCGCCCACACAACCATCGTGTTCGCCCGCTACATCATGCTGTCGGTTGCCTCCAGAGAGGCCCAGGATCTCAGGACCATTGGTGCCCTATTCTTCGATTGCTGCGACGAAATCGATGACATCCGATTTGCCGACGCTCTGCGCCTGCTCCTGGATCTACTCAGAGCAGCTCTACAGGCGGCACTGTCCGACTGCAGCGTCGTTACCGAGGACGTTATACAGCAGTTTATCAACCGTTTGCCCAGGCCAATCAAGGAAAAGTTGGCTGCTTGAGGGTGCGAAACTTGAGT
>NZ_BCRQ01000126.1 GCF_001552675.1 Alicyclobacillus sendaiensis NBRC 100866 | reverse complement strand
GTGCGTGTCAAGTTATCGTAGGGGACCTCACTGCGCCAAGCGGTCACGCAATGGTGTGCGGAAGCCGCGCCAGCTCACGAAGCACGTACTTTACCCATGGTCGGCCCGCATGCGGGCCGACCAGTGCTGGCATATGCGTCGAAAGCCATCTTGCCGCATCCTCCACCTTGCGCGCGATCTCTGCTTCATTCACGGAGACTCGCGTCGGCACGACTGGCTTCTTTGTGGGCTTCACACACTCGGGCTGTGCAATCACCTGCAGGGTTTCCCCATTCGCACGAGCCGCCATCAGGCGCACCAGCGCGTCTGCTCCTTGCTTGCTCCAGCGCGCCCCATGGCGCTTCATCCGGCGCGCCACGTGGTGAAAAACCTGGCCTTCAATCACGCCTAAACTCACCACATCCCCGCTGTCCACGATGCCGTCCCAATGCTCCTTCAGATATCCCTTCAGTCGCGCAATTCGCTGCTTCTTCGCACCTTGGCTCCGACGCTCGGCCTTCGTCAGCACAGCCTCAACGCGCGCCCAATCCTCCGCCTTGAGTGCATCCCAAACCTTCCGGTAAGTCTCCGTCTCCCGCCCCAATGCCCTCACGAGCGCCTGTCGGAGGTGGAACGGATCCAGACGGTGTCGGGCGCTTGGCAACATGTCGGCCCCTTGCTTCGCCCATGCCGCTCCATCCGTCCCGAGCCAGCACCTCTCTACATGACGCCAGTCCCAAACGCGTCCAAACGCCGTCACCGCTTCCTCCCAGAATCGTTCGCCTTCCTCCGTCCCCGCCACCACGTATCGGGTCACCAACGCACGCCGATCTGGCTTTCGTTCATCCTTCCCCTCGTACGCCACCGCCAGCTTCACTTCTAGGTGCGACTTGCCCTCTTCTTGTCTGCGACTACGCACATATACGCCGTCCGCTTCCACGTACAGCGTATCCACCTCACGCGTTCCGGGCGTCGAGGCTCCTCGTCCAAACACCTCATCCCGTTCCAACGCTGCCCGCGCTCGCTTGGTTCCTCCAAGCCGCTGAACCTCTTGCCAGATGGCCATCGCACTGATGTCCGGTACCCATGTCCGGAGAATCTCCGCGGCCCGGTGATACGACACATCCAGCGCTAACGCGACGGCTTGCTCTCTCAGCTTCGCGGACAACCGCCGGCGCGGCTCCAATCCCACAGCGTCATCCAGCAGAAAACGACGCTCGCCCGTCTCCTTGTTCCGGTAGTAGCGTCGTTGGTATGTGATTTCGCCTACCGTCGTCGCGATGGTTCGGAACTTGCGATGAACCAACTCCCATTCACGCTTGTCCCGTTGCTCCGCTAACCACTCATCCCACACCTCGAGTACCTGTTGAATAAGTTCCCCGGCGGCCGTGGTGAGCGCTCCCACCACGTTTTCTTCGAGGATCGAGAAGTTACACGGGTGAGCAGCCAACTCTTGCACAGTCGACCACACGTGCAGGAAAGCGAAGAAGGCGCGTCGAATATCCAACATCAGAGACCTCACTCCTCTGACCGCGCTGCAACGCGGGGATTTTGTTGTCGACAGTGAGGTCTCTTCTCTTTTGCCTCGGAAATTCCTCCCTGAAGCAAACCCTACTCAAACTTTATACGCT
>NZ_BCRQ01000125.1 GCF_001552675.1 Alicyclobacillus sendaiensis NBRC 100866 | reverse complement strand
CTGGTCGATAAAGTGGGTACAGCCCAACAGGCAATGGGCGTGATTGAGAGCATCGTTTCTGAAATCCACCACATCGTCGAATACATGGGGAATATTGCGGCGAGTGCCGAAGAACAAGCTGCAGCTACGGAAGATATCGCTTCACGTGTGGTCGATATCATGGACGGTGTTACAGATGTAAAGCAAAGGATAGATGCTTTAGGGCAAGACATGTATCGAACTGGTGTGCAAGTGAACGATCTACGCAATGCGATGGTCGAACGCGTAGCGAATGCGCATCACGATCGGATGCTCCTTCGGATCGCCGAGACAGACCATCTTTTGTGGAAGTGGTGGTTGTACAACTATATGATGGGCTACCACGCCATGGAGGAGGAGCAGCTGAAAGACCACCACGAATGTCGTTTGGGAAAATGGTACGATGCGGCAAAGGGACATTCGAGTTTCGCAGCTAACCCGTTATTCCAACGTCTTGACGAACCTCATCAAAGGGTGCATCAACTGGCATCCGAGATCTATCACGCTCTTCAGCAAGACATTCGTTCAGACGTCAGTGCGAAGCTGCATGACTTGGAGGAAGCTTCACAAGAAGTTGTCCGACTCTTGGACGCCCTGTATGAAGAACTAGAGAGGCAATGATTCTCATGATAAAAACAGGGTTTTTTTATCGTTACTCGACTACTGCCCAACCTCAACCTCAAAGAAAGGGGGAGCCATGTGAATCGTGAGTACCTGGACGCGTTCTTGGCCGAATCGGCGGAAAATGTCGAGAAACTAGAGGATGGATGCTTGGAGCTTGAACGCCAAGGTCCGGAGCCTAACCTTGTTGCTGAGCTTTTTCGCGCGGCGCACACATTGAAAGGCATGAGTGCCACAATGGGATTTTCTCGCCTGGCGGAGCTCACACATCGAGTCGAGGATGTGTTCGGTTTGTGGAGAGATCATCCTGAGAGCTTTCAGCCAGAGCAAGTGGATATCCTGCTCCAAGCGATTGACCGAATGCGGGTTCACCTCGAGGCCATTTCGACGTCTGGGAGTGAGCCTGATCTCAACGACGACGATGTGATGGCTTCTCTACAAACTGCTTTCCAAGCAAGAGAACCTTTGCACTCGAGTCAAAAAAACGGTCTAGAAGAGGACGGAGCGCGGTATGCAACGGAAGCCGAACGACAAGCCAAGGTCGCATATCGGCTTCACATTCAACTCACCTCTGATTGCATGATGCCTGCCGTTCGGCTTGCGATGGTGTACCAGACGTTGAAGGATTCCGCGGACATCGCCGCAGCGGAACCGACGGAAGATGCGGTCTGGGCAGGAGATGTGCAAACGACGGAAGCGCATGTCGTCATCTATCTAGAACGCGACGAGATCGAACGGATTCAGGAAAAGGTGCTCGACATTACGGATGTCGCTCGCTGTGATGCTGAAAGATTGGTTACATCAAGCGGAAGCTCAAATCGGAAAGATTCACACGGAGAATTAGGTTCTCAAGAAACCCAGTTCCAATCGATGTCGACAACTCCCACAGAATCCGCGGCTCGTCCTAGGAGCAACGATAGCCGCCCCGACAGGTCAATCCGCGTTTCCGTGCGCCGGATGGACGCGCTTCTGAACACCATGAGTGAGATGGTTATCGCGAAAACTCGCCTGGATACGATTGCGGCTGCCTCGAACGATCCGGCGTTGCGGGAGGCCGTGGAACGCTTGGATCGG
>NZ_BCRQ01000124.1 GCF_001552675.1 Alicyclobacillus sendaiensis NBRC 100866 | reverse complement strand
TTGGTCGATAAAGTGGGTACAGCCCAACAGGCAATGGGCGTGATTGAGAGCATCGTTTCTGAAATCCATCACATCGTCGAATACATGGGGAATATTGCGGCGAGTGCCGAAGAACAAGCTGCAGCTACGGAAGATATCGCGTCACGTGTGGTCGATATCATGGACGGTGTGACAGATGTAAAGCAAAGGATAGATACTTTAGGGCAAGACATGTATCGAACCGGTGTTCAAGTCAACGATTTGCGCAATGCGATGGTCGAACGCGTAGTGAACGCCCATCACGATCGGATGCTCCTTCGGATCGCCAAGACAGACCATCTTTTGGGGAAGTGGTGGTTGCACAACTATATGATGGGCTACCACGCCATGGAGGAGAAGCAACTGAAAGACCACCACGAATGTCGTTTTGGAAAGTGGTACGATGCGGCAAAGGGGCGTTCAAGTTTCGCGGCTAACCCGTTATTCCAACGTCTTGACGAACCACACCAGAGGGTGCACCGACTGGCATCCGAAATCTATCACGCGCTTCAGCAGGACAGCCGTTCAGACGTCAGTACGAAGATGCATGACTTGGAGGAAGCTTCGCAAGAAGTAGTCCGACTTTTGGATGCCCTGTATGAAGAACTAGAAAGGGAATGATTGGTCATGATAGATACAATCCCCGAATCGGGAGTTTATATCGTTAATCGATCGCTGCCCAACCTCAAAGAGAGGGGAGAGCCATGTGAATCGCGAGTATCTGGACGCGTTCTTGGCTGAGTCGGCGGAGAATGTCGAGAAACTAGAGGATGGATGCTTGGAGCTTGAACGCCAAGGTCCGGAGCCTAACCTTGTAGCCGAGCTTTTTCGAGCAGCGCACACATTAAAAGGCATGAGTGCCACGATGGGATTTTCTCGCCTGGCGGACATCACACATCGAGTCGAGGATGTGTTCGGTCTATGGAGAGATCATCCCGAGAGCTTTCAGCCCGAGCAAGTGGATATCCTGCTCCAAGCGATTGACCGAATGCGGGTTTACCTCGAGGCCATTTCGACGTCTGGGAGTGAGCCTGATCTCAAAGACGACGATGTGATGGCTTCTCTACAAACTGCTTTGCAATCGAGAGAATCATTGCACTTGAGTCAAAAAAACGGGCTAGAAGAGGATAGAGCGCGGTATGCAACGGAAGCCGAACGACAAGGTAAGGTCGCCTATCGGCTTCACATTCAACTATCTCCTGATTGCATGATGCCCGCCGTTCGGCTTGCGATGGTGTACCAGACGTTGAAGGATGCCGCGGACATCGCGGCAGCGGAACCGACGGAAGATGCGGTCTGGGCAGGAGATGTGCAAACGCCGGAAGCGCATGTCGTCATCTATTTAGAACACGACGAGATCGAACGGATTCAGGAAAAGGTGCTCGACATCACGGATGTCGCTCGCTGCGATGCTGAACGATGGGTTGCATCAAGTGGAAGCTCAAGTCAGCGGGATTCACGTGGGAATTTCGCTTCTCACGAAACCCAATCCCCATCTATGTCGACCACTTCCGCAGAATCCGCGGCACGTCCCGGAAGCAACGATAGTCGGCCTGACAGGTCGATCCGCGTTTCCGTGCGCCGGATGGACGCGCTCCTGAACACCATGAGTGAGATGGTCATCGCAAAAACTCGCCTGGTTACGATTGCGGCTGCCTCGAACGATCCGGCGCTGCGGGAGGCCGTTGAACGCTTGGATCGA
>NZ_BCRQ01000123.1 GCF_001552675.1 Alicyclobacillus sendaiensis NBRC 100866 | reverse complement strand
CCAGGAAATACGGCGGTTCCTTGGCCTCGATGTCAAAACGGATATCATATTTGTTGAGAATTCGGTTCCATTCCTCGCTATCCGCCCACCAGTATGGTTTGCGGCCGAACAAAATGCACAGCGCTGTCGTACGCTGCTGACCATCTACGACCCATTGGGACGGAGATCTCGCATCCATCGCGCGTTGAGGTTCACCGCCGCCACGACTATCCCAAAGAAGAAAGCTTCCGATGGGATAATTCAACCACAGCGACTCGGCCAAATCTTTTACTTGTCCTGCCCTCCACACAAAACCGCGTTGAAACTCTGGAATACTCCAGTGGTGATTGACAGCGCGATGCACAATTTCATGCAGCTAAATGGCCTCGTACGACATGATCATGTTCTCCTCTCCGAGCAGTCTTCTCGTCGCAACGAGACGGCATTCGCCAAATAGCTATACAACCCAATCTTATTAGAAATCTTCCCAACACGATCTACAAGTCCGTCGATGCCTTTGCGTTACCGCGTCGTTCTTCATGGGCCGTCATTAACGAAGCGAGGCCCCGATCACCTCGGAGCCTCGCTCATTTCCCGCGCCGTTACGCGGTTTTTATGGAGCCACCTGTCGGATTCGAACCGACGACCTGCTCATTACGAGAGTCAAAATGCCTAATTTCGTGGGGTACCGCCGAGTTGTGCTCAGGTCTGAAAAGCCTTGTCCTGATTGGGATTTCGGCACTTGTGTTTTGAGGAGAGTGAACCTGAGAAAAGGCGATTTTCGATGAGTTGACACCCAAATTGACACCCAAATCCCCCGCGGGCAATCCAACATCGAGTCCTAACCGGTCCACTCTTTTAATGACGCCGTCGATTCCGTCTTCCCTATTGCAAGAATCAGCCTTCCCAGACGTCTTCCACAGAACCACCGCGGCCCATCACCAACACAATTAGGTCCATCACGATACACCAACGAGAATTGTCGCGGGCCATCTTGTTACGCGTCAACACCTCCCGCTCCAGCGCCTCCTCTTCGCCAAGCAGGTTATCCAGCAACTGCTGCACCGTCACAGGTGAACGGCTGACCTTAAATCTACGCAGAGCGCGCTCGGCACGGCTTTGGCCTGCTTGAATGACCGCGATGCCGACGCGGAGACCACAGGAGTTCACACCCATCCAGGATTCCACGTCTTCGACCAAGAGCGATTCGGCTAAGCCCCGTTTAAACAAAAGTAGACAAAATAATGATTTTGTATATCTCCTTCAAAAGACCAAAACCAGAGGGCTCTCCCTCTGGTGAAGGTGTATAAGCAACGTTTCACTTGTCACCTTCATCCCACGAATTCTTGCCTCGGATGGCTGCGACGATGCTGTCAGCATTCCACCTTACTAACGCCAATTCTTTGTATCCTTCATTGTATAGCCGTCTCAGACTCGCTGGGATTCGAGATGAAGACTGACCGCGCAAGTATACCCCAACGATTCGTTTTCCCTTTTCAGCGGCGTAATCAATCTCATAGTTAACCCAACGTCGAGTATATGTTCCGGGCCCGATAAGTACAACGACCGTTCCAGCCCAGTTGATTTGAGATTGAATATCTTCCTCAATCTCTTTAGTTGTTTTAGCAGGATTGTCCTCGTCAAGAGAACCGTTGCGGTAATCAAAGTATCCACGTTCAGACAGCAGTCTCTGTATTCCGTCGTATTCATCCTTATTCTTGAAGTAGTAACTAAAGAATAGATC
>NZ_BCRQ01000122.1 GCF_001552675.1 Alicyclobacillus sendaiensis NBRC 100866 | reverse complement strand
AAAGCCGAGACCGACCCTTATCGAAAGCCCAGCCTGTCTTGCGACGGCTGGGCTTTTGGTGTTCTGGGGCCCAAGACGATGCACAAAGCGTGCTGAAATCGCAATTGATAAGATTTTCAAGAGAGAACCGTATCGCGATTGATGGTTTGTACATGTGAAATCGAATAACGTTCGTACGCGGGCGTGCGCCTGGCGAGATCGAGAGCAGCTCAACCTATGATGGTCCTGATGGACTCGACCTCTCTGGCTCATCCTTTGGCTGCTCATCTCTGCGTATCCCGGTGTTCCGGATGGCGGGAAAGCGGCCTTGTGGCGCAGTGAAAGCGCTTGTACGATGTCCTTCGACATCAGCGCCGCGCGAGGGGCGCGGCGGGAAACGGAGGCCAACATGCTGGATCGCACAGAGCTCTCACGTCAGTATATTGCGGGTGAGTGGCGCGATGGGCGCAGTGCACGCGTACACCTGGATCAAAATCCGTTCGACGGATCGACGGTTGCGGAATTTCGACTTGCCACGGCGGAGGACATCGACGAGGCGTACCGCGCCGCCGCCGAGGCGCAGAAGATCTGGGCGCAGGTGAATCCGTTTGAGCGGCAGCGCGTGATGGAACGAGCCCTGCAAATCTGGGAGGGGTATCGGGACGAGGTGATCTCGCTCGTCGCGGACGAGATCGGCGGTACGTTCATCAAGGCGGCCATCGAGTTCGAGTTGGTGAAGAACTTTCTGCGCGAGGCGGCGACATATCCGCTGCGCATGGAGGGGCGGCTGCTGCCGGCCACCATCCCCGGCAAAGAGAATCGCCTGTTGCGCCTGCCTGCCGGCGTGGTGGGCATCCTGAGCCCATTTAACTTTCCCATGTGCCTGTCGATGCGCGCCTTGGCGCCTGCCATCGCGTGCGGAAACGGCGTCGTGTTGAAACCGCATGAAGAGGCCGCGATCACGGGCGGCACGCTGCTCGCGAAGGTGTTTGAGGAGGCCGGGGTGCCCAAGGGGCTCGTCAACATCGTCGTGGCGGACGTCGCGGAGATCGGGGACGCGTTCTTAACGCACCCGAT
The DNA here is from genome assembly GCF_001552675.1 of Alicyclobacillus sendaiensis NBRC 100866. Classification (GTDB taxonomy): domain Bacteria; phylum Bacillota; class Bacilli; order Alicyclobacillales; family Alicyclobacillaceae; genus Alicyclobacillus; species Alicyclobacillus sendaiensis. Next base: position 848 of record NZ_BCRQ01000122.1, on the reverse strand, counting down.
TCCGAAGATCATCTCGTTCACCGGCTCCACGGCGGTAGGACGGCACATCGCGGAGGTGGCGGGCCGGCACCTGAAGCGGGTGACGCTCGAGCTGGGCGGCAACAGCGCGCTCATCGTGCTCGACGATGCCGATCTCGATCTCGCCGTCGACGCTGCGGTCTTCAGCCGGTTCACGCACCAGGGGCAGATCTGCATGTGTGCGAATCGCGTGATCGCCGTGAGGGATGTGTACGAGGCGTTTCTCGAGAAATTTGTCGAGCGCGTGTCGAGACTGAAGATGGGCAATCCGCGCGATCCCGAGACGGTGATTGGGCCGCTCATCCACAGGCGCCAGGTGGAGCGGTTGCTCGCCGTCGTGGACGTGAGCATCGAGCAGGGGGCGCGGGTGGCCTACCGGGGGCCGGTGGACGGCAACGTGGTGGGGCCGGTGGTGCTTGCGGACGTGCGGCCGGAGATGGCGTGCGCGAGGGAGGAGATGTTCGGGCCCGTGGTGGCCGTCATGCCCGTCGCGGACGAGGAGGAGGCGGTCCGCGTGGCGAACGACAGCGACTACGGTCTGACGGGGGCCGTGATCACGCGCGACGTGGAGCGCGGCGTGCGGGTTGCCATGCAGGTGGAGACAGGAATGTTTCACGTGAACGACGGCACGGTGAACGACGAACCTCTGGTGGCGTTCGGGGGCGAAAAGGCGTCCGGCGTCGGCAGGTACAACGGACAGTGGGGCATCGAGGAGTTTACGACGCTGAAATGGATCTCCATCCAGCGCGAGCGACGCCAGTACCCGATTTGACCTCGCTTCACCCCTTTTCGATGGTGGGGCCCGGGGGCATCTCCGGACCCTTCGGCTA
>NZ_BCRQ01000121.1 GCF_001552675.1 Alicyclobacillus sendaiensis NBRC 100866 | reverse complement strand
CTCCTCCTTACAACAACATGAATGTAGCTAGACTGAAGTTCGGTGACGAAGGTCACCCTGGACTGGCCATTCGTCACTGTCCCCGCGTACCTGGAGTACTTCAAGAGGGTTCAAGCGATCTCTTTACGCCCAGCATCCGAGCTCAGAGCCCCTCGCCAACCTCCGGAACGCAGGAAGACATCCCTCCCTTCAGTGGCTACCTGTACCCATCCCTCTCCTGGCTTTTGCCGCCAGGATTCGACACCACGAGGGCTGTTCTCAGCAATGCAGGCCACTCTAGCAAGTTATGTATCCTAAGACAGTAGCCTCATTGCCGCATTATACGCTTTCTTCCCTTGCAAGTAAAGACCTTGTGAGGAAGGATGGCGCAGTTTTCGGCATATTCTCGGGTTTAAGGCGAGATTGACCTCTAGGTGCAAGGCTCGCCACTGCCGACGCCTACATGGTTCGATGGGCCTTTTTTGTTTGTGAGGGTCCGCCATCGGAATCGCGCATGTTTTTGCAGCTTGCGCGCACTCACATACGATTGAGTCTGATCCCGGCGGTCTGATACAGTGATGTTCGTCCGCCGCAACGTCGTTTTGGGGGTGCCGACCATGACATCGTTTGTGACGCTGGCCGGCGTGTGGACCGACGAGATCGTCGAGAAAAAATCAAGGTTCATCGCCTCGGCCGTACCTGTTCGAACCGAGGCGGAGGCGCTCGCGGCCCTGGAGCGCGTCCGAGATGAACACCGGGACGCTCGTCATCACGTGTATGCGTACAGGATAGGGATCCAAGTCCCGCACGAGCGGTTTTCCGATGATGGCGAACCGAGCGGCACAGCCGGTCGGCCAGTGCTCGAGGTGATTCGCCGGAAGGAGCTGACCAACGTCTTGGTGATTGTCACGCGATACTTCGGCGGTATCCTGCTCGGCGCAAACGGTTTGGTCCGGGCGTATACCGAGGCCGCGGCGATGGTCTTGGAGCGGGCGCCCAAGCTCGTGTGCGCCCGAATGTGCGATATCCTCGTCACCTGCGGTTATGAGCACTACGGCAGACTGCTGCACCTGCTCGAACAGACAGGTCTCCGGCTGTACGACGCCGAGTTCACGGACGTTGTCCGGTTTCGACTGGTGGTGCGCGAGGCGGATGTGCCAGGCACGGTTGCGCTGGTCACCGATGCGACGTCCGGGCAGGCGACATGCGACGTCCGCCCGCCCGCCTATGTAGGCATCACAGATGCCGGTGAACTGGTCCGAGACGTGTGGCTCCCCGAACACGACGCGCCTGGACAGACTTAGAAGCGCGGATACGCGACGCCTCGAGCGAGTTGCAGGATCAGTGCGGAGCGCGCACCCAGGACGCGTTCCACCACGCGCGGCCTTGGCATTCGGACCATGAAGTCAATCCCGCCCTCCATTCGGACCGCGGTCTCCTCCGTGCTGATGGCGCGCACGCCTCGAATGGCATCGATGCGAAAGAACCCTTGCGCGCCGTCGTTCCGCCCGATGGGCGTACGCACCCGAAGTTGAGCATATGCAAGTCCTGCCGTCGGAATGACGACGGGCGCAAACAAACTCCGATTCAGGTCTTCCTCACACGCTCGGCGCAGGTCGCGCTGCGAGATGGCAAAATGGCGAAGCAGGGTTTCCCGCACCCATTGCGCGCGATGGGGCAGGTAGAACATCGAGCCATTCGCGAGCAGGACAAGCGTCCGATTCCCTTGACAGTACACGGGTACAAACGCGGTGATGTGGCGCGCAATCTCGCCCATCCTCGGCGCATCCGCCTCGGTGTGCACGGGGACATTGTCCATCGGGTGGTGGTTGGGTTCTGGCAGGATAAACATTGAACACATTCCTCCTTCATGGCTTTCATTCTTGAAAGCTGTTCCTTCCGTCGTGATTAGAATGATTGGAGATCCCTACCTCTTTGAGCGTAGGG
>NZ_BCRQ01000120.1 GCF_001552675.1 Alicyclobacillus sendaiensis NBRC 100866 | reverse complement strand
TACTGAAGTGCAGCGGGAGATCTTGCGAGCGTTACGGATCACGGAGCCACCAAGAATTCTGCGCATGGAGCCCCGAACACGAGGGCTGTAGGCACTACACGAGTTATCCACAGGTCCCACGAATCCGCGTCAGGAATGGATTCGTGGGACTTTGTATGACTACACAGTGTCGAAGTCGGGGCATGCATACGCAGGCTTTGGCCCTAACGGATAATCGACCGCCGAGCGCCCGTCAAGGGCGTCGAAGGACGAGCGAAGCATCCCTTGACGGAGCGTGACGGCGGTCGATACAGTTCGCCACCTCAGGGCCGACTCAAAGCCTATGGGGTGGCGGCAAGCGTGAGTCGAAAAGGAATTTGCTATGACAATGCTTGTGTGGAATCGTTCCACAGTGTGCTCAAGCGAGGACTCGTGTACCTCGAGAGATTTCGGACGCGGGCTGAGGCGATCCGAGGGATCTTCGAGACCATCGAAATCTAGTACAACCGACAACGGATCCACGGAGCAGTTGGGTACCGGACGCCCGATGACGTCGAGCGTCAATACTTCGAGGCGCGATTGAAAGGTGCCGGTGCAGATTGCCAAGTGAATGCTTGACGTGGAGAGGCGGGCATGATAGCCTGGCCGGTCTTCCAAAGGCGAGCGTGGCTCGGCTGCGGTCAAACTCGACATCGTGCCCGCAGAGGCTCCGTATCAAGCGCGGCCCAGGCGGCGCATTGAGCAGGAGATCTTGCACATCGATTTTGATGTGTCCATTGTATTGACTCAATACCATGTAACTGGTTGCTCCTTGCATAGGTGTCCAGCTCAAAATCGGCTGATATGGCGTGTCTGGCGCTTGGCCGTAGTACACATTTAGATATGTCGCCGCCGGCGCCGACTGCAATCCATAGGTAGTCGTGTTCGCCCCATAGACAGTCGAATTCACGGATACGTACACGCTACTTGCAGTCGAGTCTTGATAAATTCCATCTCCGGCGTCAGTTGCAGTGACGCTGACCTGGTACTTGCCGGTAGGTATCGAATTGAGATCATTGAGATCATACTGTCCCTGCGCGCTGTCCCAGTAGACCGAATAGACGGTCGAGGGATGATCCACCGGGCTAGCTTGGATGTACATTAAGGCACTTTCAGCCACCGGTCCCCAGGAGATGGTTGAACCATTCACGGACAACTGTGGCATAGACAGTATGGAATCGTTCGGCTGGGCGCCAAGTTGAATCGTGATCCTAGGCGACGTACCCGAAGACGAGCTACCGGACGACGAGCTACCGGACGACGAGCTACCCGAAGACGAGCTACCCGAAGACGAGCTACCCGAAGACGAGCTACCCGAAGACGATGTCGAACTCGCGCCAACCGGAATGCCGCGGACCGATCCTGTCACGCCCGAGCCTTGCACCTGATCAACGGTTCCGGAGCCCATGACTTGTACGGTAGAACTCATCGACACCACGCTGCCGACGGAGCCGTTCACGACGATGCTGACGTTAGCAGCACCGCTTGCGGTTACCTGTTGCACCTTTGCTCCAGGTTGAACAACGACGGACGCTCCTGAAGCTGTCACCGTGACGCTCTGAACCTGCGTATTTGCCTCAGCGACGACATTCGCCGGCGCCAGGACGGCGATATTGGTATATGGCGTAGTGCCCGCCAGCGTTACGGTCGGAGTCGCATCGATATCGACGGTCCCAAACCCGCCGCCGTCTGCTTCGAGCGACACAGGTTGCTTGTCTTGCGGGGCAATCTGCGTGATTTGGATGGACGTATTCTCCTGGGCGACGATGTGCACCGGGCTGGTGCTCGCGACGATGAGCGCTGGTGCGCTCACGCCGTCGAGCTCGATTGAGTGGTTCGCGCCCGACAGCACGATGATACGTCCGGAGACGTGCACGTCCTTCAACGTCGTTGTTCCGTTTGCGCCAGGATTGACATA
>NZ_BCRQ01000119.1 GCF_001552675.1 Alicyclobacillus sendaiensis NBRC 100866 | reverse complement strand
CCCCCCCCCCCCCGGGAGGGTTTATTTTCTAAGTTTATGTTTTCCATCGTTCTTCCCCCGTCTTCTCGTATCACAAAAGGGGCAGCTCGCCCCAGCAAGCTGTCCCCATGTTTCCATTCGTGAAAGCGGCAGCCCGGCGATCTTAGGTCCAAGTCCCCGTAGACCCGTAGCTTTGCGTCCCAACGTTTCCGTTGGTTTGCCCTGAAACGCCTCCTATATGATTCGTTGTCCTCGGATTCCATTGCTTGCCGATGTTTTTATCGACATCATCACTTACGATTCGACATACTCAAGCAAATACAAACCTCATGTCGAAGTCTAAAGATACATTCGCCATTCTTCTTAGAATTCCTTTCTCTCTTTCAGCAGAACGAGCACGTATCCCGCGAATCATAAGTAATTCCTGCTGCATTTCATAATGAAATCTTGACAACCCCACCCCATCCCCTCTAACATACCCACTAGGGTATATACCCACATGGGTATTCATCTCCTCTGCACAGAGGGATGCCACAAAAGCTTATCGGTAAATCTAATCATGAACCATGAGGAAGGGAGTAGCATTATGGCCATCCGCACGATTTCTGCCGCTGAACTTCATCGCAAAATGGATTCCGGGGAATCGCTGTTCATCTTGGATGTTCGCAACCCTGAGGAGTATCAGGATTGGAAAATCGAAGGTAACCAATTGCGATCCATCAACATTCCGTACTTTGATTTCCTGGATGACAACGACGCGCTCTATGCGGACCTTCCGAAAGACACAGAGATCATCACGGTATGCGCAAAGGGCGGCTCTGCTCAAATGGTGGCAGAACTGCTTGATCAACGTGGTTACGATGTGAGTGTTCTAGAAGGTGGCATGCTCGCTTGGAGTCAGTTTTACGTGCCCGTGACGATTGTTGATGATGAGAATTTGAAGCTTATCCAGTTCAACCGTCTGGCGAAGGGTTGCCTGTCCTATATGGTGATTTCCGACGGAAAAGCGCTTGTGGTCGACCCGAGTCGACACCTAGACGAGTATGTGCGGGTCGCAGAGCAGGAAGGGGCACAGATTGAGCACATCATGGACACTCACCTGCACGCGGACCACATCACAGGCGGGCCCGAACTCGCGCAGAAAACAGGTGCTACGTACTACATCTCAGCCAGTGAAATGCAAGGTTCAGACCGGCCCTATGAACCACTCGAAAAGCACAGCGTGATTCAATTTGGCCAAGTGAATGTCAAGGTCTTGGCCATTCCTACGCCGGGTCACACACCCGGAAGCATGTCCTTCTTGGTCAACGATCAGTTCTTGCTGTCAGGAGACACGATTTTTGTGGGCGGACTCGGTCGCCCAGACCTCGGTGGCAAGGCCCGCGAATGGGCACAAGCCTTGTACGATACGGTGTTTCGCACGATAGCCCAGCTTTCTGACGACGTGCTCGTCCTCCCCGCGCACTATGCGGATATTCAAGAAATCAATGCGGCCGGGTATGTCGGAGAAACACTTGGAGAGATTCGGCGTAAGAACGAAATCATGCGTACCGAAGATCGCGAAACGTTCACGGAGACAGTCGCGAATTCAGTCGGTGCCACTCCGCCGAACTATGAGGATATTGTGAGCATCAATCGCGGTGTGCTATCTGTATCCCCTGAAAAAGCGACCGAATTGGAAATCGGACCAAACCGTTGTGCCATTCATCATACGTGACAACATCGACACGCTTGAAAAGGCGCGAGACAAACGACGTCGAGCGCCTTTTGCCTTTGATATTGATGGATCCTACGAAGGGGACACAGATTCACAAATAACAGCTTGCTTTTCGTGACACTATACTGTAAAGTGCAGTATAGATTGATAAACAGGGAGTGAGCATCATGGATCAGGTGCAACAGAAGAAGCGAGAACTGATGGAAGCAGCACACAAGCTGAAGGAAGCAGGGCTATTGTTCCGCGGATATCACGCCAATCTGTCAGCACGCATTTCAGAGGACACGATGATTCTCACCAGCGGCGGTAGCGTCGAACG
>NZ_BCRQ01000118.1 GCF_001552675.1 Alicyclobacillus sendaiensis NBRC 100866 | reverse complement strand
CGCTTCTCGGCGCCATCGCGGGGTTTTATCCGATTCAATCGGGGGCCATCTGGATTGGCGAGGAGATGGTGGCGTCGCCCACGTTTTCGCTTCCGCCGGAGAAGCGGCGCATTGGCGTGGTGTTCCAGTCGCACGCACTCTGGCCGCAGTGGATGGTTGTGGACAACGTCGCGTATCCCCTGCGCAGGAGAGGCATGGCGCGGCTTTCGGCGAGGCGGGAGGCGGAATCGGTGCTCGCCGCGGTGGGCATGGACGCGTACGCCGCGCGCTACCCGTCCGAACTCTCGGGCGGCCAGCGCCAGCGAGTGGGGCTCGCGCGGGCACTTGCGGCGCGCCCTGACCTGTACCTGTTCGATGAGCCCACCGCGAGCCTGGATCCGGCCAACCGCGACGCATTCGCGCAAGAGGTGCGCGAGCGCATCCGGCAGACGGGAGCGGCCGCGCTCTACGTCAGCCACCAGGCGGACGAGGCGCTGTCTCTGCCGCACCACGTGGCCGTGATGATGAACGGGGAGATCCTGCAGGTGGGAACGCCGGTGGAGGTGTACGAGTGCCCGCGCACGGCCGAGATCGCCAGGCTTCTGGGGCCGGCCGCGTGCGTGACGGGCGTGGTGCGCGAAGTGGACGCAAGCGGGCTCGCGCAGGTGCAGATTGCGGACAGCGAGCAGACTGTACGGCTGACCTCCGCTCCCCGCTCGGCCCATCTCGGCCGTAGGCCTCTCATGATGCGGCCGGAGTGGTGCGAACTCACCGCCGACGATGGTTCGGCCCTGCCCTGTCGCGTGGCGCGCGTGCAGTACGTGGGACATCGGACGCTGTACGAACTCGAGTCCCTCGCCGGGAGGGTCCTCGCGAGCCACGCCGGCCCGCCGCAATCCGCGGAAGGCGAGCGCGTGGGATGGAGGGTGCGGCGCGCCTACGTGTTGGAAGGGTGAGGCGCAGGGCAGCGGGCCCTGCGCTTGCACTGGATGGATGTGAAGCGCCAAAGCGATCTCGAACGGTTACGCATTTCATTGCACCTTTCGTCGCAGAACACGTACGTCACGTTTACTGAATCCAACTATTTCTGAGATTAGTCTAATTTCCTTCCTTATTTCTTCATCCGTTATGTTTGTGTCCACATACAGCCCTGCGTGTAATTGTTGGGGAGCCGACAGCTCTGCCTTATGAAAGGAAACATACTGGAGGTCCTTCGTTCTAACAAGGTGTTGCAATAGGCCGTAATTCCTCGTAGACAGGTCTCTCCAAAAAGCTACCCACACATCAATCCAATTTGAAACGTTAATCTCCTTATTCAATATCACGAGTGTGTTGGGCTTTGCCTCGAGTCTCGCATCTGTCCAAAGCAATTCATCATAATTTGCCGCAGTTCGTTGGGTACTGTTGTTATCTTGCTGTTGGTTTAATATAAATTCGACATCAAATTCATTAGTTGACATATTTGGTATACATATCTGTTTCATAGTCATATCAATGTCCATTGCAAGCTTCATTAACCTGGCTGCATCGTCCCACCTGCGCTCCTTTATAGCTGCAGCGATATCATCACCTAATTTGTCTATGGCGGAATTGAGCGCCTCGTACATCATAGTTAATGCTTGGTCTACCTCATTTACTCTATGGGGAAAGATCGACAGGGCATCCTTCAACCTTGTTGTGTATACTGCGAAGCTACACATATCTTTACCTCCGCTCGATACGTCCAACCGCACCATTCAACGTTATCCTGCGATCTCGCCGACTTTTAACTACGCAGAACGATACGAAAATCTTCTATTTTATATCCAAATTTATTCAGCAAACTAGATATATTCTTTCTTATGGTCTCAACGGAAAGTTGCGTCTCGACATAAATACCGTTTCGTATGGACTTGGGTTTGTTTAATGTTCTTGGAGACCGAGAAAAATATCTTATAAATTCAGGTGTGACTATGATGTCGTTGAACATTGTGACGTGCTTCTGCTGCAATTGTCTACAGAATTCTAGCCAAAGATCGGACCAAGTCGCTACTCGGAACACCTTGTCGGCAAATACCACTTTCTCCGGGCGTC
>NZ_BCRQ01000117.1 GCF_001552675.1 Alicyclobacillus sendaiensis NBRC 100866 | reverse complement strand
GACACGGACTGAGTGATCGCGGCGTCTGTATGTCAATTCATTGTTTAGAGTATAATATTCTTTTGTCGTCACTTTCGAAACGTGAGAGTCTTCAACAGCATGAGCTCCTTGTTTATACCCATGCACTTCAACTTTTTGTCTATCCATTTGGTCTTCTCGAAGTGAACGAACTAAGCCCGAGAAGTATGAAGCAATTTCATCCAATTCTTTGCCCAGTCGTTGCATTGAGTTTACTGAATCCCACTCTCGTTTCCTTGTATGAATATGGATTTTTTCTCCAACATCCTTCTCGATCGTGCTGTCAATGATGTCAACAAGGCGCTGGATTACGCGGATGACATCCTCCGCTTTATTCGGATCTACAGCTTTAAGACTTTTGAACGAGTTATAATACTTATGATTGTCTATAGCCACTCATATCGACCCCTGTTACTCAACATCAGATTCGGATTCGTCGTTCGTTTAATCTATAGAATGATCTCTGGAAAATATAACAGTCCGCGCCTTCGAAGGCACGACCAAAACCGGCCACCAAAAAGGGTGTCCAGTCCACCCCTTACTAACGTCCCCATTCTGACGCAATAAAATGAGCGCAGGAAGTTCGCAAGCGACCTTCCGAGCTAACTCGCGCTCCTCCTGTGAATCAGGCGAATTTTCAAATCTCCCATCCGCTTTAAACCTCTGAGCCTCCCGTCCGCTGCGGACTATCGCCCACACTCGTCCGGCGTAACGAGGGTCAGTTGTCAGCCGCGAAAAATACTCCATACTTGCAATGTACGCTCCGACATCCCATCCGTGTCCATCCCGAAACATCGCCGATACCGCTTGTATGATCTGCACCGCATCGTCAAGCTCCATTAGAAACGGAGACTCCTTTGTGTGCATTGAGCCCATGTAGCGTTTAACCACAGAATCCACGAATGATACGGGGCCTGACAGATCAGCCTTCGACTTCACACTGAATCCCACTGGGACGTGCCGGGAAGAAGGCCTCAAAGTTGTAGTATCTGATAATAAAAGTTTATTCGGGGAACATGGAACAATTCGATCTTCAGCATCCCGTTGAATAAAAATTACGCCATTATCATGCCCACCCCTCTCGAAGGCTTCACGGAGCGCTTCATCAAACTCGTGAATATTCTTCATTACATTGTATATTCTCCTAGTCGTGTAGAAACGTGTGACTACAAGATCCCTTAGGGGCCGGGCCCCGTACATACGCGAATGTTGTAACACTGTATCCTGTTGGAATACTTTGGGGTTGCGACCGTAGTAGAACCCGATTAGGTTGTTGATTGTAATGCCTCGATCCAAGATTTGTCCTCCGATAAAAATATTCAGAGGAGTACGCAATTTAAGTTGACCTCGTTCGTCCAACAGTTCATTGACGTCTTTTTCAGAATTAACAACAGTTACCATGAGGTAGTCTAGTTCGAGGGCATTCCTGACTTCACGCAACACATCGTCAATGTGTGGAGCGCTCTGCCCGGCTAAATCAATCGACAATTTCAGATTGCTATACGATTTTTCAATCATCTCCCTAAATAATTTTGTATCTTTAAAACTCTCATACGCAAGCCGTTCCTTAATCTCAGATACCACCCTGCATTGCCATTCATGACATTCTTTAGATTGTTCTGTGTGAATAATAAAACTGAATTTTTTCTCGATCTCCTTCGCTTCTCTTGCCTGTAGCCTACGAATGCACGCTCCTACAAGGAACGACACAATAGCCTCGCGCAATATGCTTACCCGTGAGCTGGTGAGACACTCCTCAAGTTTGAAAGATCTCCGGTCCGGCTTACGTAATATGCCCAGCTCATCTTCGGGCACTTCGCGAAAAAGATGATATGCGATGCTCGATTCATCCTCGCTATCTCGGAAATAAAATTCCCCCCCTATGTATTCGCTATGAACCGGCACCAAAACGGTGAAAGCTGGCTTGATCGGCTTAAATTCCGAGTCACCGTTGATTCGGTGGTGGTATGAATCTGGTTGCAAATACAGGGAATAAGGAGTGGCAGTTACTTGTAAGAAACTAGAGTTGTGTAGCCTTTTTCTTAAC
>NZ_BCRQ01000116.1 GCF_001552675.1 Alicyclobacillus sendaiensis NBRC 100866 | reverse complement strand
CCGTGCTCATTCAATCGGATGTACTCGGGCGCTCGCCCTCCTGGAAGAATTAGCCCGTCAAACTCTTCCGGCTTGATGTCTGCAAACGCCGCGTGTGCCTGGATCAGATACCTGGTTTTTCGGTGTACGTGTCCCAACCGGTGAAATCGTGTACAACGGTGTTCAACGTCTTCTTGGTCGGTGCAGCAATTACACTGTCAAAGCCTTCTTCTAACAGGCGATAATATGGATAATAAATCTCTAAAGATTCAACTGCGTCACCTGCTAAAATCAATACTCGTTTGGACATCCATCATGCCTCCTTAACCTAGAAGCAACTCATCACGATTGTTGAGTCTCAAAGGAACACTTACTCCAAATTTGCGTGTCGCAGGAACATCTGCTCAGTGTCCACGCGCAGTTTCTCCATAAGACAAAGCACAATGGCATCATAGACCATTAATAACGCTTGCTCAAAAAGGGATCCCATAGGTTGTATGGAGTATCTATCCGCTTTGTCCATTTCCTTTGATCCTGCCTGGATCACCAATGTAATATCCGCCATCTTCGCCAAGGTTGAATCTCGTTTCGTCGTGATGAGCCCAATGGTTCCCTGGATGTCGCGGGCTTTGGTAACCATCGTCACCAACCCCATAGTCTCTCCCGAACCCGATCCAACGATCAATATGTCACCTGGTTCGAACGCCGGAGTAGTAACATCTCCTACCACGTATGACCGGAGACCCAAATGCATTAAACGCATCGCGAACGCCCTGCTCATGAGGCCGGATCGTCCCACACCAGCTACATAAATCTTGTTACCTTGTAAGATAAGAGATACCATGCTTTCAAGCTGATCATTTGTAACTGACTCCAAACTCTGATTTAGTTCACTCAAGATCCGTTGGATTGGTATAGAAGATTTCATCTCACTCATGGCTGCTGTACGAGCTCCTTCATCCTGCGCGCCGTTTCTAGTTTGTTTTCGGCATTCGTGATCCCACCACCAACGATTACAACATCCGGCCGCGCAGAAAGAATTTCCTTCATGTTATCCAATTTAATGCCACCAGCAACTGCAATCTTAGCTTTCCGAACCACTTGCTTCAAAAGACGTAGATCATCGAATGGTCTACGGCCCTCTGCTTGCAAATCATATCCAGTATGAACACAGATATAGTCAACGCCCATGTCATCTACCTGCTGGGCTCGCGTGGCCAAATCCTTCACCCCAATCATATCCACCAAAATTTCTCGTCCGCGGTCGTGAGCTTCTCGAACTGCTCCTCGAATCGTCGCATCCTCCGCCACACCGAGCACTGTTACAACATCAGCACCTGCTTCTGCAGCACGCATAACTTCATATCCGCCTGCATCCATTACTTTCAGATCGGCAAGTACTTTAAGTGATGGGAATGCCGCTTTCATTGCACGAACCGCATGTAGCCCCTCGTCAATTATCACCGGTGTCCCAATTTCGACAATGTCAATGTATTCTTGAACCTCTCGCACAAGAGCAATCCCCTCAGGAATACTGACAAGATCAAGGGCTAGTTGAAGTTTCATCGGACTTCACACTCCTAGGGATCTATTTTTGTTTAGGAATTCTCCTATCGGGATTCCATCCCGCGCCTTTGACTTTATTACTAACAATCCGTTGGATCTAGTACTCACTTTATTGTAATATAGTGTCGGATAAGAAACTATTCATCTAATGACAGTAGACGTCTACGAGTGAAAGTCCAAGTGTCTATTTCGAATTAAAAACAGAGGGAGATATACCAACCGAACCCTAAGAACCTTTATGAGTACTAAAGCCTGTGCATTTGCATTGCCACGAAGCCGGCTTTAAACCATTTCATATAAGGAGGCGCTTGTGCGTGAAGACGTATGAATTCAATTGTGAAAAGGAGCTTACACTTGCTGTTATTGGAGGAAAATGGAAGATGTTGATCTTGTGGTATATTGCTTTAGATAGTCCACAACGTTTCGGTAAATTGCGTCGTCTCCTTCCTAAAGTAACTCCCAAGATGTTAACAGCACAACTTCGAGAGCTTGAGCAAGATGGAATCATCCAACGTAAGGTATATAAGCAAGTTCCACCCAAAGTCGAATACACTTTAACCGAATATGGAGAAAAATTAATACCGATTCTTAAACTGATGTACGAATGGGGGATGGATTATGCTAAACACATGAATATTTCTATTGGAAATACCGACTCAATTTCTGACCTACCGCCTTCTGCGAACATGCAAAGGGAAATATAGATCAAGTTTTACAGTAAGACATCTCATCGGAACGTCGGAACCGCGCTACGGCGCGGTTTTTTTCGTCGCTTGGGGAAGTTTTGTTTGCAGAAAGGTAGGTCAAACTGTTTTCTCTAAATCCTGTAAAGCGTCAGTGAATCTG
>NZ_BCRQ01000115.1 GCF_001552675.1 Alicyclobacillus sendaiensis NBRC 100866 | reverse complement strand
TGTTGTCGACATCGCCGCGGTGGGCCTCGTGGAGGCGAGGGCGTGCATTTTCAGGAGATCATCCAACATTACGGTTATGCAGGTGTCTTTTTCATCATCTTCGTCGAGGCCATTGGATTCCCGTTTCCGGCGGAGACCACGTTGACCCTCGCCGGCATCGAGTGGTCCAAAGGCGTGTTTCACCTCGTCCCGCTTTGGTTGATGGGGTGCCTCGGCAACCTCCTCGGTTCGGCCGTGGCGTTTTTCATCGGGTGGTTTCTGGGGCGGCCCGTGGTCCTGTACTTCGGCAAGTATGTCGGGATCACGGACCAAAAGCTCGACATGGTCAATGAGCGTTTTCAGCGCTATGAACTGGCCGTGATCTTCATCGCCAAGTTCATCGCCGGCGTCCGCATCATCGTGCCCTATCTGGCGGGCATCAACCGCATGAATCCGGCCAAGTTTTTCACCGTCAACACCATCGCGGCCATCGTGTGGTCGGGTGCCTTCATCATCGCCGGGAAGTACATCGGGATGGAGGTCAGCCGATACTGGCCGTTTCTCAAGCATCACCTGTGGCTTGCCGCCATCCTGGCCGCCGTTCTCGTCGCGCTCGTCATTGCGTTCCGCAGATGGGAGCGCAAAAAGATGCACGGATCGGCTTCGAATGCCAAACGAGATCGCGCCGAGCGCTGATCTTGCGCTGCCGCAGGCCGCTGTCGTAGGACATCTCCCCATCCGCATACATGCGAATGGGGGGGTGTTCTTCGTGCAGCGGCCTGTTCGCGTGATCTGGCGCGGGGCGGCAGGCGAGCCGGACTCCGCTCGACTTGCGCGCCTGTGGGCGCAAACGTGGCTGTCGTTGTCCGACAAGCTCGAATACGCGGGAATTCGCGGATCCACGTTCAAGGGTGACGCGTGATGTGGACGGCCATCTACACGCGGGTGTCGACGGAACACCAGGCGCAGGTCGGACACGGACTTGACGTCCAGCGGGAGGCGTGCCTGCAATACGCCCTTTCCCTCGGAGTGGCTCCGTCCGACATCCGCCTTTACGAGGAAGCGGGCGGGTCGGGCGAGGATATGGACCGGCCAGAGCTCATGCGGCTTCTGGATGACGCGCGGCATGGCTTGGTCGATCGCGTCGTCGTCAAGCACCCCGACCGCCTGTCGCGCAACGTGGCCGACAAGGCCATCGTGGTGCGGGAGCTGTCCGCGTGCGGTGTCAAGCTCCACTTTGTCGACGTGCCTAACTGGGATGAGTCTGACGAGGCGATGCTTCTCTTTCATGTCATCGCGAGCATTGCCGAGTACGAGCTGCGCCAAATTCGGCGGCGCACGCTGGCCGGCAAGCTGCGGGCGGTTCGGGGCGGGCGGGTGATGCCTTCCGCGGTCGATCCGTACGGCTACCGATATGAGGACGGGCGATACGCCGTGGTTCCGGAGGAGGCCGAGATCGTCCGACTCATCTACCGATGGTACGGAATCGACGGCATGAGCCTTCGCGCCATCGCCGAACGGCTCGACGCGATGGGCATTCCGACCAAGACGCGCCAGTCGGCGCGCTGGCATCACAGCACGGTGGCGAGGATCCTCGACAACCCGCTCTACCAAGGCACCTGGTATTACAACCGCCGCCGCACGCGCAAGCGCCAAGGCGTGTGCGGCCCGCGCCGAGGCCGAGGCCGCCAGGTGGTGTCCGTGCGCGATCCCGGCGAATGGATCGCCGTGTCCGTGCCGGCCGTGATCGATCCGGAGCTCGCGCGCTCGGTCGCACGGCGCAAGCAGGGCGGTCGGCGAGGAGGTTCGACGTCGAGGCACACGTTTTTGTCGGGCCAACTCGTGTGCGCCCACTGTCAACGCGCTTGGCGTCACGAGGCATGTCGAACGGCGAGCGGGATAGTGCGCAAGTTTCGGCGCCCGCCGGCGGAACAGGGAGCGGACCCATGCGCGTATCGCTGCGCGCGTGTGCCCGCCCAAGACCTTGAGCAGGCGGTGTGGCGCGAGTTGGTGCGGTACATGCGTGGCTGGATGAAGGGCGAGTGGATGGCCGGCTTGAGCGGAACGGTCTCGCTGACGGACGAGATGGCTCGCCTTCGCCGAGAGATGCGCGCTGCGGTGGAAAGGCGTGATCGCGCGAGGGAACTCTATCTGCGCGGGCACTTGGACCAAAGCGCGGCGCTCAGTGCGATGGAGGACGCGGCGCGGCGCCTGCGACAGGGCTGGTCCCAGGCGTGCCGCATCTGCCACGCACGGCAATACGAGGTGGATAGGCGGGAGGCGCTGTGGCAGATGCTTGAGATGCATGACGACGTCGAGCTCCGGCGGCTGTGGCTCGATGCGCTGGTGTCGCGCGTCGAAATGGACGCCTCGGGCAACGAGATCGTCCTCACGCTCGTGGCGCGGGCGAGCGAAGAACATCCGGGTGGCGGCGTCGACGACACGTTGG
>NZ_BCRQ01000114.1 GCF_001552675.1 Alicyclobacillus sendaiensis NBRC 100866 | reverse complement strand
GTTTAGCGCAAAATAAAAGTGCAGAACGCCGACACGCAAATCTACACAGCATGGCGGCGCCTGCGGAAATGTGATAGGCACTTGCAACACCACTCTACCAATTCTACCCTTGGGGTTGACGAAGACGCCTCAAGGGGGATGAGAGAGGATGTTGAAAGTGCCTCAGCAGCAGTATATCAAGTTTCTTTACGAGAGTGGGGAGTACTCGATCTCCGAAATTGCGCGGTCTGTGGGTGTCAACTGGCGCACGGCGAAAAAGTACGCGACTCGGGACGACTGGAATCTACGCCTTCGTCCCCGCCGCACGCGCCACCCGGTGCTGGGACCGTACCTTGAAATCATCGACACCTGGCTGCTCGAGGAACAAGCGCTTCCCCGCAAGCAACGTTACACGGCCAAGCGCATTTTTGAACGCTTGCGAACGGAATATGGATACCCAGGCAGTCGTCGTGCAGTGGAGAGATACGTCTCAAAACGAAGAGAAGCCCTAAAGTCCGAGGCAGCGGAAGCCTACGAACGGCTCGAGCATCCCGGCGGAGAAGCGCAAGTCGATTTTGAGACGGCCTACATCGGCCAGGGCGGGAAACTCGTCGAACGGAAAGTGCTCGTGATGTCGTTCCCGTTCAGCAACGCAGCGTTCGCATTTCCCGTGCGGGCGGAAAACACGGAGTGCTTTCTGGAAGCCCTGAAACGTCTGTTTGAGCGCATTGGTGGTGTGCCAAGGCGGATCTGGTTTGACAATCTCCCTGCAGCGGTGGCCGAAATCGAGACAGGCGGGCAACGCATCTATACAGAGTTGTTCGCGCGATTCGTCGCTCATTACCGCGTCGAAGCCCTGTTTTGCAATCCCCATCGAGGGCATGAGAAGGGGCATGTGGAGAACAAAGTTGGCTATACACGTCGCAATTGGCTCGTGCCGCCACCGGTGTGCGAAACCGACGCAGAGCTGGAAGCGTATCTCGCCGAGAAGGAAACCCAAGATATGGCGCGGCCACACTACGCGAAGGGAGAACTCATCGCCGAGTTGTGGGCACAAGAGCGCAAGAAGCTGCTTGCGTTGCCGGATGTCCCATTCGAGGTCTTCCGTTTGACGACTTCCCGGCTGAACAAGTACCGCGAGCTGCGATTCGAAAACACGACCTATCCCCTGCCTCAGTGCGAAGCACTGGCGACGGTCTTGCTGAAGGTCAAATGGGATGAAATCGAGGTCCTTTCCAGTGATGGGACGTATCAAAGGCTTGCGGTCTTCCCGCGACCGTACGTGGACAAATCGTTTAAGATCGATTGGAAAGCGGTGTTCGACGGCTATCGCCGGAAGCCGCGCGCTGTGATGTACTCCGACTTGGCGAAGTATTTGCCCGCGTCGGTGCGCACATTTGTGCAAGTGCCGGAGACTGACCTCCGAAAGGCGCGAGTGGGACTCATTCGCCGCTTGCTCGAGCGGTACGACATGGCGGACATCGGCGAAGTGCTGGAGACGCTTCAGACCCATTCGCATCCCGAAGCGGTGCTGGAACACGCTTTGTATGCTAGGCAGCATCCCGAGTTTCGACCTGCACCTTGGATCGAGTCCCATACGCCAACGGAAGTTTGCGGGTATCGGCCTGACCTTCGGCGATACGACGCCTTGCTGGAGATGAGGATGCGATGAAAGAAGCGCTCGCTCAAGCTTGTAAAAGCCTGCACTTAGGGTATGTGATGGAGGCCTATGAATCCATTCCGTTTAAAGATCGCACCACGTTTCTCCTGGGTGTCTTCGAAGCGGAACTCAAGGGCCGGGAAGCCGCGCGGATTCGGCGGCTGCTGAAGAAAGCCCAGTTCCCTCAGGCAAAGCAGTTGGAGGGCTACGATTTCAGCAAAATCAAGTTTCCGCCGCACTGCAGCCGAGAACACCTGACAGAGCTCGGGTTTCTCGAGCGCCGAGAGAACGTGCTCATGCTCGGGCCGGTCGGTACGGGAAAGACGCATTTGGCGATTGCCCTTGGGATGAAGGCATGCGCGAAGGGACATGAAGTACGATTTTTCCGCGTTCACGACCTCGTGGCGACGCTGCAGGAGCGATACCAAGCGGGGACGCTGCGTCGCTTCCTGAGCGAACTGAAGAAGGCAGAGATGCTTATTCTCGATGAAATGGGTTTTGTGCCTTTTCACAAAGACGGCGCAGAGTTGTTATTCCACGTCATTTCGGATTGCTATGAGCAGCGGAGCGTCATCGTGACATCGAATCTGGAATTCGGACAATGGAACACGATTTTTGGCGAAGAGCGACTGACTGCGGCGCTCGTCGACCGGCTCGTGCACCATGCACACGTGCTGGCATTTACAGGCGAGAGCTACCGGTTGCAACATGCGCTTTCGGAAGCGATGTCGTCATAAGATTCCGACGAACTGTGCCTATGCACAAATCCGCGTCGCTATTCTGCACTTTTGACTTGCGCAAAACA
>NZ_BCRQ01000113.1 GCF_001552675.1 Alicyclobacillus sendaiensis NBRC 100866 | reverse complement strand
CGCCAGAACGAATCCGCAGACGGACGAAAAAAGGATAGTAAGTGAAACTGCCCCGCTGGTTCCCCAGCGGGGTTGTTCGTCATGCATGAGCTTGGTGCAGCCGTGATGAGAACGCAAGGTGGGCGGGATTTGACGCTCACCCGACAATGGATCCACAGCGTAGTTGGGTACCGGATGCCCGATGCCTTGGCATGATCCTGGATGCTCAGAATGTGCGTCCTAGCGCCGAACGATGCAAACTGACACTGATACTTGTTGCAAAAGCGAGTGCCGCGAGGATAACTCCAATGGAAAACGCTCGATCAAAGTCGGTGACTAGAAAAATGTGGGAAGTGGCTATTCCGCTACCATTCACGTGGCTGTTCAGTTCTGCCGATGAGACCGCTATACCCACAAGGCGGCCAAGATTTCGCACAAGCGCCAGTAAGCTCCCGACTTCACCGCTATGTTGAGGTGGGACTGCCGCCAACACGAGTGCGTTATTCGGCGCGGTGAATAGGCTGAGCCCAAGGCCGAAGAGAAACAGATCGATCGTTGTATAGGCAAGCGGCGTATGCACAGACGAGGAGGAGAAAACGGCTACGGAAATGCCCACCATCGCCATGCCTATCACAGGCCAAGCGCGGGGGCCATATCGATCACTTAGCCATCCTGCGACTGGTGAGAATACGAACATACTCAAGGATTGCGTCATCAAGACGAGCCCCACACGAGTGGCTGATTCACCTTGCACATCTCGTAGAAAGATGGGGAGCATGAATTGGGGCATCATCATGAGCACGTATGAAAGAAAACTTGCAATCACAGATAGACTAAATGACGGAATACGAAAGTATGTCAATTGAATGAGCGGGGCTGGTGTGTGTCGCTCGTGAACCAGAAAGAGCAAGAAACATACGACGCTCGTGACGAGAAGCACAATGCTTGGAGTGCTCGTCCATCCCCAGGACCCTGCCTCACTGAATTCGAAGAACATCACGGCTACTGCAGCAGTAATCCAGATTGCGCCGACAAGATCGAGTGGTTGTTTCTCCTTTGAAGTCCTGAGCGGTGGAAGATGGACAATGCTAAGCGCTAGCGAAATCATCCCAATCGGGATGTTAATCCAGAAAACAGATCGCCATCCAAACAAGGAAAGAAGAACACTCCCCAGACCAGGCCCGATGATTGTGCCTAATGCCACGATGCTGTTGACATATCCGAGTGGTTTTCCGCGCCTTTCTGGCGGGAACGTGAACGTAATGATGGACATCACGTTCGCCATGATGAGCGCCCCGCCCAAGCCTTGTATCATCCGAAACATGATAAGTTCCATAAGATTTGTAGCTACGGCACACAGTGCAGAAGAGATTGTGAAAAGAGCAACACCCATAAGGTAATAATTCTTTCTGCTTCCGCGATCGGACAGTGAGCCGAGAAGCGGGAGAAGTGTAGTCACCACGAGAAGATATGCGGAGACCGCCCATTGAAGCGAAGATGGTGGACGGTGAAAAGCACGCTCAAGCGTAGGGATCAATACATTGACCACGCTGCTATCGATATTGACCATCAATGTCCCTAAAACAACGCTGGTGAAGATCCACCACATCTTCCGAGATTCTAGCCGGGAAGGATGTTGCCCTCGGCGAATCCCCGGCATCAAGGTTGTGAGATTACGCATCTTCATGCAATCTCCCCGAACGGACATGCTCATCAAATCGGCTAAGAAAAATATCCAGACTTTGTTTTCGCATCAGAATATCCTTTCGCCACTCGTACAGTTCTTCCAACCCTTTCTGAGTGATCGCGTATACGCGTTTTGCAGGACCGGATTCTTCGGTCATCCATTGCGACGAAACAGCTCCGCGTTCCTCAAGATCACGTAAAGTGCGATATACAGCGCCACTGTCGATATTCCATTGTTCCGGGAGAAGCGACTTCAGTTTGGACCAAAGGGTTCCTCCGTGCGCTTCACCGTCCAACAGCAACAACAGCAAGAACGCTGGCAAGTGACGATTCTGTTTCTGCATCACGAATACCATTTCTCCTTCTTTATCAATGGGGAAGGCGCCAGGTTGGCGCCTTCTCAACTTTTCACCGTTTGACTTCCGCAAACTCGCGCATACGTTCCTGAATCTGCGTAAACGCTTGGTCAGGTAACCGCTTCTCTCCGCCTAGCATGCGGGCATTCAGAACGGTTTCTGCCGCTTCATCAAGGGTCGCCAAAAGTTGAACGGTCTCGGTGATCGTGTGCGAGAATGCAAGCACGCCATGATTGGCCAAAAGAACCGCCCATACACCTGGTCGCTCTTTCACGATTTGAACAATGCCTTTGACGGAGGCGTCCGAACCGCGCGGCGCCCAAGGGACGACCGGAATATCCTCTGTTACACCAAAGCGGACGAGTGGCTCATACACAACAGGGATAGGTTGCTGAGCCACCGCAAACGCGGTCGCATGTGGCGCATGCGTGTGAATCACGCAACCTACGGACGGACGTTCACGGTATACACCAGCGTGCATCTGAATGATTTCGGCCATAACGGGTGCAATATCACCCTCGATCACTTGTCCGTCCAGGCGAATCAGTGCAAAGCTGTTTTCATCCAAACGTTCGAT
>NZ_BCRQ01000112.1 GCF_001552675.1 Alicyclobacillus sendaiensis NBRC 100866 | reverse complement strand
ATGCTCCGCGATAGACGTACGCACTCGATAGACGTGCGCACCCGTCACTCGAGCCGAAGCACGAGATCCACATCCACCTCGCGCGACCGCTTGGGGCGAAACACCCGCACTTCCCGCACGACGGCGAGGAGGAACGCGCGCTGTAGACGAGGATCACCAGCCAGCCGAGCGCACAAATCCTTCACCCATGCGTCCCACCCGTCGGAGGCCGAGAGACGAGCCGCCTGCGCCTCCGCCTCTTCGCACATCTCCAGCACCTCCAGCAGGCGAACCTGCTCGCGGGAGAACGCCTCGTCCGACACCACGCCCGACGCGTATGCTTCCGCAAGCCGGCTCAATCGCGCCAGCGCGACGCGCCGCTTGCGTCTGAACGCGCGCAACTCGCTCGACGCCGTACTCGCCCGATAGGCCAACACCAGCGGTTCCAGGTCGTGTCGGACGCGCCGAAGCAGTTCCTCCACCACCAGCGTCTCCAACGCGCGGGCGTCCACCTGATTGGGCGTGCATCCCCCGCCCGTGACGTATCGCCCGCAGCGGTAGATGGGCCGCTTTTCGGGCTCACGCCCTCTCTTCGTCACCTGCCACCCCGCGTACATCGCGCCGCCACAGAAGCCACACCGCGCAATGCCGGCCAATGGGCGCTTCGAGCCCTGCGATCGCGGCGACAGCGCGCGGCGGCGCTCCAGGAGGTGGTGCAGCACGCCGAATTCCTCGGGGCTCAAGATGGCCTCGTGCGCGCCTTCGACACACACCCACTCGGCGGGTTCGCGCTCGGTGCGCCGTCCACCCTGCGTCTTGCGCCGATTCCACACGGAGATACCGGCGAGCGCGGGGTTGGAAAAGAGCGTGCGGACGGTGCGATCCGTCCAAAGCCTTCCCGTCTTCGTCCGCACGCCAAGCGCATTGAACTCCATGGCGACGTCCCTCGGACTCGCCCCAGTGAGCAAAAGGCGCGCCCCCTCGCGCACCCATCGTGCCTCATGCGGATCGGGCGTCAAGCGGCCGTTCACCAGGCGATAACCAAACGGCGGCTTCGTGGCGAGCTCGCCGCGCTGCGCCATGGCAAGCAGATTTTCATGCACGCGCTCTGCGATCATCTCGCGCTCAAACTCCGCGATCACCGACAACATCTGCGCCACCAATCGCCCCATCGCGGTCGAGATCTCGAAATTCTGCCTTGTGGAGCGATAAAATACCCCGTGGAGATTCATCTCCTCGACCAGGCGGGCGAAGTCCGCCACGCTCCGCGTCAACCGATCGATGCGCGTCGTCACCACACCGAGTACGTTTCCCGCGCGGATGTCGGCGCGCAGCCGCTCCATCGCCGGGCGGTTGAGCGACTTGCCGGAGTACCCGTCGTCGCAATACAGTTCGTAGCGAGGAAATCCGTGGGATCGCGCATATTCCACGAGTTGCTCCTCTTGTTCCCTGAGGCTGTGACCCGAGGTGGCCTGCTCCTCCGTCGAAACCCGCACGTAGAGCGCCAGGTGCCGGTCGGTCACGGCTCGTTCACCCGCCTGCCACGGTGCGCGAGCACGCGCTCCAAAAGGGGACGGGCGACGGCCATCACGCGGTCCGCCACCTGCGCTTCCATCTCGCTCTCCGGCACAATCGCCTCGCGCTTTGGGTCCCAGACGTAGACGGCGCGAATTCGCATCTCAATCCCCTCCCGAAAGACCGATATGCGGGAGGGGTTGGCCATCTTACCGGATGAGCTCAGCGCACATGAGCGGCCATCCGGGACGCGATGGCGTCGGCAATGCGAGGGGCCTGCAGGCGGCCGTTTTCGATGAAGATCCGGTTGGCGTCAAATCCGGACACCACCACGCCCGCCACGAACACGCCGGGCACATTCGTCTCATAGTTCGCCTCGTCGTGCACGGGGATGCCCGTGTCCCGACAGACGTCGACGCCAATCCTTTCGAGAAACGAAGTATCTGGGTGATAGCCCGTCAGCGCGAGGACGTGATCGCACGGGATCTCAAGCGGGCCGTCGGGGGTCTCGATGCGAACGCAGTCCGCGCGGATCTCCGCGACGTGCGCGCGAAAATGAGCGTCTATCGCCCGTTTGTCGAGCAGGCTCTGGATGTCCGGCTTCACCCAAGGCTTGATCTTGTCGGACATGGCCGGGCCTCTGTGCACCAGCGTCACGGTCGCGCCGACGCGATGGAGATCGATGGCAGCCTCCGCCGCAGAGTTCGTGCCGCCGACGACGACTACGCGCTGCCCGTAGTAGGGATGGGCATCGCGATAGTAGTGAGTGACGTGCGGCAGATTCTCCCCGGGCACGCCGAGCATGTTGGGATGATCGAAGTAACCCGTGGCCACGACCACCGCACGGGCCTCCGTCTCGAGCGTCCGACCGGAGAGCGTGCGCGAAAGGATGCGAAACCCGCCACCATCCAAGCGCTCGACGGCCGTCACCTCTTCGTACTGCCGAACCGGCAGCGCAAGCCGCTGAACGACGGTCCTGTAGTAGTTCAACGCCTCCATCCGCGTGGGTTTGGCTCGCTCCGTGTAGAAGGGGATGTCGCCAATCTCCAGGCGTTCCGGCGTGGAGTTGAACACCATCTGCGTAGGAAAGCGATAGATGGTCGACACGATGCAGGATTTTTCGATCACGACGTGGGAAATGCCGCGCCGCTTCAGCTCGGCGGATACGGCCAAGCCGCACGGGCCGGCCCCGATGATACACGCTTCGAACATGGCCCTCGCTCCTAGCGGAAATCTCCGTCTGTGAATCTCTGATCCATGTCATTATACCACGGAGCCAGGGACCTCTTGAGGGGCCGCATCGTGCCATCGCGGCGAGATCGTCAGGCGACGGCCAACAGCCATTCGCGGCTCATGGGGGACC
>NZ_BCRQ01000111.1 GCF_001552675.1 Alicyclobacillus sendaiensis NBRC 100866 | reverse complement strand
TGTGTGAAACGCTCGGGTTTCGGCGTTCTGCGGGAGGTGTTATGATCAAGAGACAGGACATTGCAGGAACGGGGGCGCGTGGATGGATCGAATCGCGCCAGAGCGAATGGAGAAGCGCGCGGGGGGCGAGGTTGGCCTGGCAGACGCCCTGCGCACCTGGCAGGCGCGGGCGCTTGATCTCGCGCGGGTCATCGTGGAGAAGGGCGACGTGGTGGCGGTGGCGCATCGGGACGGGATGGCGGGGCCGGATGTCGCCCTGTGGCTTCGCCAGGTGGCACAGGGCGGCGCGGTGGGCTTGCCATCCGGCGAAGCGTATTTTGTGGCGCGCTGGGTGCCCGCTTGGACCTCGGATGCGCTGCTTGCGCTTCGCTATCGCCTCGTGTCGTATGCCACGCGGGGCGCCCTGGCGAAGTTCTATCCGTCTCCGGCCGCCGTGGATGCGCTCTTCATTCAGTTCGTCGATCGCGAGCTCAGGCGGCGCATCTCGGAGGTGGATGTGCGCACGCCGTCTGCGGGCACGGGGTACAGCGTCTTGTATCGGGGAGAGCGGGAGGCGCTGGCTGCATGGGCGCGGGCGCTGGTCGGCGCTCCGCGTTTCGCGGCGGATGGCTGGATCGTGAGCAGGGCGTGCGAGCGGGCTCTGGCAGATTCGGGGTGGGCGCGCCCGGACTTCGACGACGACAGCGGGCATCTGGCATATGATCTCGCCTTTTCGCTCGAACCGCCAAGCGAGGACCTCGGTGGAGAGTGGGCGCTTCGCTTTGAACTTCGGCACCGGTGGACCGGCGAGCGAATTCCGCTTGTGGCTTATTGGCAGTCTCCATCCCGGAAAATGGTTGCGAATGGGGACGTGCTCGTGGCGCCGGAGCGGTGGT
This sequence comes from Alicyclobacillus sendaiensis NBRC 100866, assembly GCF_001552675.1. GTDB lineage: Bacteria > Bacillota > Bacilli > Alicyclobacillales > Alicyclobacillaceae > Alicyclobacillus > Alicyclobacillus sendaiensis. The sequence continues at coordinate 2,043 of NZ_BCRQ01000111.1, read as the reverse complement.
TTCTGCCGAAATTGCGGGAGGCGGCGCGGTTGTGCCCCGCCATTGCGCGCGCGCTCAACGCCCCTGCGCCGGCGCGGGCTGTCCTTCACCCTGATGAGATGGTTCGACTTCTGTCGCAGGAACTTCCCGCGCTGCGCCGCGCGTCGTTTCACGTCGAAACGCCAGCGCTCGAAGAGGCGCGGGATATTCGAATCCGCGTTCGGTTGGAGCGCCTGGACAGCGGCGGACCTCGCCGTGGAGGTGGGCGAAGCGCGGACGGCGTTCCGAGGTTCTCCGCGAATGCGGTCGCTCGGTTCGATTGGTCCGTCGTGATCGACGACCGCACCCTCACGCCCGAGGCGTTTCGGCGGATGGTGGAGAAGCAGACGCCTTTCGTGCAGGTGGACGGGGTGTGGCGCCTCGTGCCGCTCGCCGATCTTCTCCGTCAAATCGAAGTGTTGCCAAAGCGCGGCGAGAGAGTTAGCCCTCTCGAGTGGATGCGCGCGCAGGCCCTGGCCGCGCACGACGGGCCGGGGAGGATGGAGGTGGTGGAGGACGTCCCGCCCGATCACCACTGGGTGGACGTCTGGACGGTCAACCGAGACGTGGCGCCAGAGCCGCCGCCCGTTTCGTTTCGAGGTGCTCTGCGCCACTACCAGGAGCGGGGCTTTGCTTGGCTCATTCAGTTGAGAAAGCTTGGCATCGGCGGCTGCCTGGCGGATGACATGGGTCTCGGCAAGACCGTGCAGATGATTGCGTACTGGCTTTGGGTGAAGGAGCGAGGGGAGGCGTCGGGCCCCCATCTTCTCGTCTGTCCGACGTCGCTCGTCGCCAATTGGAAGGCCGAGATCGAGCGGTTTGCCCCGGATCTGTCGGTGTACGTGCATCACGGGCCCGCGCGAAATCTGGACCGGGCTTTCGCAGGCGCTGCCGATCTCGTCATCACCACCTACGGGACCTTGCTTCGAGACCGGGAGGCGTTTTGCCGGCGCGCGTTTGACTGCGTCGTGATCGACGAAGCACAGGTGGTGAAAAACGCCTCGACCCAGCAGGCGCGGGCGCTTCGCGCATTGACGAGCCGTCATCGCGTCGCGCTCACGGGCACGCCTGTGGAGAATCGGCTCGACGAGCTGTGGTCGCTGATGGATTTTTTGAATCCAGGATACCTCGGATCGCTGCGCTGGTTTCGCGCGACGTTTGGCTCCATCGCGGAGGGACGGGACCTGAGCGGTGTGCGCATGCGCCAGCTGCAGGGGCTGCTTCGCCCTGTCCTTCTGCGTCGGCGCAAGAGCGACCCGGCGATTGCGCCGGAGCTGCCGGAGAAGTGGGAAGTGGAGGAGCGCGCGCTCCTGACGGCGGAGCAGGCGGCGATGTATCAGGCGCTGGTGGATCAGATGTTCGAGCAAATCGGGCGCGGTTCGAACGCCATGGCCCGAAGGGGGACGATTCTCACCACGTTGCTCCGGCTCAAGCAGGTGTGCGATCACCCGGCGCTCATCGCCGGTGGGCGGCCGTCTGCCAAGCGGAGTGGGAAACTGCGGAGCCTCTTGGACCTCCTGCGCGTGGTCGTGGATGGCGGGGAGGCGGCGCTTGTGTTCACGCAGTTTCGAGAGATGGGCGAGATACTCTGCCAAGCGGTGGAAGAGGTGTTGGGCTTTCGGCCGGCGTTTCTGCATGGAGGGATGTCCGCCAAGGTGCGGGGCGAGATTGTCGAGCAGTATCAAGGCAAGCGAATGCCGTCTCCCGTGCTCATCCTGTCGCTGCGAGCGGGCGGCGTGGGCCTGAATCTGACGCGGGCGAATCACGTGTTTCACTACGATCGGTGGTGGAATCCGGCAGTGGAAGATCAGGCGACGGATCGCGCGTATCGGATCGGTCAGCTGCGGGGCGTGGGAGTGCACAAGATGATCTGCGTGGGGACGCTGGAGGAGCGGATCGACGAGATGCTGCGGGCGAAGCGGGCGCTGTCCGACGTGGTGAGCCGCGTGTCGGAGGACTGGGTGACGGAGCTCGACGACGAGGCGCTGTATCAGTTGTTCGCGTTGAAGCCGGCCGGCGTGATGG
>NZ_BCRQ01000110.1 GCF_001552675.1 Alicyclobacillus sendaiensis NBRC 100866 | reverse complement strand
CCTCGCAGGATGACTTCACGCTCCGTTCTGGAGCGATCCGCCCGCGGTTTCACCGTTGGACTGCGCCGCGTTGCCGTCGGCCGAGTTGGTTTCGGTCGAGTTCCCCACCCCCGGCGAAGGCCATCCGGCCGGCTGGAGCCCTTGCGGCAGCGGCTCCGAAACCTGCAGGTAGCTCGCCTTCATGGTCCAGTCGATCCGCCACGTCATGCGCCGCACCGCGCTTGCCACCTTGCCGCCGAGTGCGTGCGCAACCACCTGACTCGGCACAGCGACGACCGCCGCCACCGTCGCCCCTTGAAGCGCTGGCGCCCCCGCGGCGCGCGAGACGCCAAAGTGGCCGTACACCGTGGTGTGGGCCAAGAGCGCTTGCAGGTCGGCCTGGGGCATTGGCCGGCTTCCATAGAGCGCCGAACCGACGGCGCCCGCGATCCAGGGACCCCAAACGGACTTGGCGGATGCCGCCGCCATCACCGCCACAAGGTCGTCCTCGCTCGCGCTACGCGCCGTCACGCGCGGCGACGTCCATGCGCCGAGCAGGGGATTCCAAAGCACGGGACGCGCCGCGGCGCTCACCCATTGGCCCTGCTCCTTTTCGTACGCTGCGCCCCGAAACCAGAACACGCTCGCATCCCCGGTGGCGCCGGAGCAGGCGAACCATTCCGCCCTGTCTCCGCCCACCTGCCACACGTCATCGTCCGCTCGAAACAGCACCCGTTGCCCGTCGCGCGCAAGCCTCTTCGCCAAATTCGACCAGGTGGGCGATTGCGCCTCTGCTGCCTGCCAGGTGACGGACAGGCTGACCTCGGCGGACGCCTGCGTCTGGCGATAGGGCGCCTGCTGCCAAGCTTGAATGGCCTGCTGCAATTCAGCCCCGGGCGACAGCGTGGCTGCCCCAACCGGCGGGCTCACGGCCACCATCCCCGCCCAACTCGCCAACATGACCGCGCACACGGCGCCCCGCAAGGCCATCGCCCCCTCACCTTCGCCTTCTTGGGCACATTCTACCACTCGGCCGCCCCGTCGAAAAGTTCAGCGTTCAGCGACGCCAACGACGCGCCAGAACGCCTCTTTCGGGGCGTGATGGACGTCAAAGAGGAGCGGATAGTCCTTTCTGCCCTTCACAGGAAAGTCGTCTCGCCACGTCAAATCGTCTGCCACGCCCCAGAGCGTCACGTTGTCGATCACGTCCCGATGCCGCAAAAAGAGCCGAAACAGGTCCTCGTATCGGGCCGCGAGCCGCTCGGCCATCTCCTCGTCGTACGGGCGCGCCGGCGCCTGCGGCCGATCCGGCTCGTGCACCCACGGGTACACGCTCACGTCGAGCTCCGTGACGTGCAGCCGAAGGCCAAGCGCGCGGTACCGCTCGATGGCCTCTTCCATCTCTTCAACGGGCGGATCGTCCAACGAGACATGCATCTGCAACCCCACGCCGTGAACCGGCGCGCCGCGCTCCAACAGGTGCTCGACGAGCCGCAGGATGCGCTCCCGCTTCTCCGGCCTCGTCTCGTTGTAGTCGTTGTAGAACAAAAGCGCCCCGGGATCCGCTTGATGCGCCAAGCGAAACGCCGTCTCGATATAGTCGTCCCCGAGGGCCTGGCGCCACGGGCTCGGGCGCAGCCACCCTTCCCCTTGGTCGATCACGGCCTCGTTCACCACGTCCCAGCATGAGACATCCCCCCGGTAGCGCCCCACGACCTCGGCGATGTGCGCCTCAAGCCTCGCCTGGACGAGCTTCCCGGGCGCGGATTGGCCAAGCGCGTCCTGGAAGACCCACGAAGGTGTCTGGTTGTGCCACACGAGCGTGTGGCCCCGCACAAACATGCCGTGATCGCGCGCGAATAAAACGATTTGGTCAGCAGCAGAAAACGCATACGTATCTTCGGCAGGGTGAATGCGCTCCCACTTCATCTCGTTCTCCGGCGTCAGGCTGCTGAAATGGCCTTCGAGGAGGTCGGCGTGCGTGTGAATCGTCTTCGCGTTCACCGCGGCGCCCACGCGAAAATGGGACGCGTACGCTTCTTTCAACGATGGCACCGGATGCGGCATGTGCAATCTCCTCCTTGGGCGATCTTTGTCCTAATGGGCTCGATAAGGTGGTGCTAACTGGAACGCTTAGGGTTGACTTATTTTACCAAGCGCCTTTATGATGAGGTTGTGTAGCCATTGCAACGCCGCGCGGAGCGGCCAAATTCTGCAGAACTGAGGACGATGGAAGATGAGCACCCTTTCACCATCCGCCAAACTCGACGAACTGATGGGACGAGAACAGCGCAAGACGCCGAGTTGGATCGGCGATGCCATTTACGGAGTGAACGACGGGCTCGGCGCCATCTTCGGCATCATCGCTGGTGTCGCCGGTTACACCGACAACAATCAGACCATCCTCATCTCAGGCTTCTTTGGTGCGTTGGCGAGCACCTTGTCCATGGCTGCCGGCGCGTGGCTGGCGACGAGATCGGAAAATGAATTGCTCGATAAGGCGTTCCACGAGGCGCAAAGGGACATCGAGCAGAACCGGGAGCGCGAGATTCAGATTCTCTCGCTCATCTACGAGACCCGCGGATTCGAACCGCACGAGGCCAGGGACATTGCCGAGCGCATTGCCAGGGACGACGACCTGTTTCTAAGGACCATGGCGCAGGAGAAGCACGGAATCCACGAGGCGAGTCGCGGAAATCCGTGGGCCGCCGCCCTGTCGGGCGGGCTGTCCACCTTCATCGGCGGGGTCGTGCCTCTGATCCCATTCTTCTTCATGCATGGTCTCGCTGCCGTCATCGCCGCTGCGGCCGTGAGCCTTGCCGCGCACTTCGTAGTGGGCGCCCTGAAGAGCCTCGTCACCGTGCGCTCCTGGTGGTCGAGCGGCATCGAGATGACCATCGCAGGGATCATCGTCGGTATTGTCTCCTACCTGCTCGGTCTCGTGGGCAGCCATGTGCTGTAGAGCCCGAGACAGCGCGGGCGATCGCGACGCGAGTCGCGATCG
>NZ_BCRQ01000109.1 GCF_001552675.1 Alicyclobacillus sendaiensis NBRC 100866 | reverse complement strand
GGACGGTGGTAAATGCGCCCCTTGCCTTCCGGCAGGGAATGGCCGTAAGCTGTCGAATGAGGACTTAGCCTAGACAGCGCAAAGCGGGGTGTGGACGTGCGGACCGAGCGGCATCAACCGGATTACGTGCTTTTCATCGCGGTCCTCATGTTGACGGGCGTGGGCGTGCTGACGGTGTACTCCGCGAGCATGGTGTACGACATTCACCAAGGCCTCGCCCCGAATCACTTCGCCATTCGGCAGCTTCTGGCGGCCGTCCTGGGTCTCGTCGCCCTGGGGTCGTGCACGTTCATCCCTTATCACTTCTGGTACCAACACGCACCCAAGTTGATGCTTGCGGCCCTTGGCTTGCTCGTCATTGTGATGGTGCCAGGCGTCGGCCACCGAAGCTTGGGGGCCACCCGATGGATTGGCACGACGAGCATCCACATCCAGCCGTCTGAGATAGCGCTCACGGCCCTCGTCATTTACCTGTCGTACTTGCTGACGAAAAAACTCCCCATCTTGCGCGATCTGCGGCGGACGTTTCGACCTGCCATGGTGATGGTCGGCGTGACCATCGTGCTCGTGTTCATCGAGCCCGACATGGGCACGGCGCTTTGCATTTTCCTCACCGCCATGGTCATCCTCTTCGCTGCAGGCGTCCCGGGCAAGCCGCTCGGCATCACCTTCGGTACGGCCGTGATGGTGGGTTTTTTGGGCGCGCGCATGGCGGAATACCGCTCCAGCCGCCTGGTGGCGTTCTTTCACCCATTTCAACATCCGAAGACATCCGGTTATCAACTCATTCAAGGTCTCACGGCCATTGCCAATGGAGGGCTCACGGGGCGCGGATTTGCCGCGAGCATCTCCGCCACGGGCTACCTTCCGGAAGCCTACACCGACTTCATTTTCGCGGTGTTCACGGAAGAGTGGGGATGGCTCGGCGATCTCGGGCTGTTGGCGATCTTCGCCGTCGTCATTTGGCGAGGCTTCCATATCGCAAGATACGCGCGCGACAGGTTTGGATCCCTCCTGGCCATTGGGCTGACCGCGTCCATCATCGTGCAGGCGCTCATCAACCTGGGCGCCGTAACGTGGCTTTTGCCGGTCACGGGGATTCCCCTCCCGTTCATCAGCTACGGTGGCACGGACCTCGTCATGAATCTGGCCGCCATCGGGATCTTGCTCAGCGTTTCACGCGAGACGGAACTTGAACTGCCGGAGGAGGATACCCTCGCCGACATCATCTCGGTCGACGAGATCCGGGCCACTCGGCAAGAGGCCGCGGGACAGCACACGAGGTCGACCGGACGCGCGCCGGTGGCGCGCCTATCGAACTTGCGGACGAGCCCGTTCCGCCGATCGGAGGCGCGCGACCGCGGGACCTCGCTGAAGCAGGCGGACCGCCCCATCTCGCTCACATGGCGGGCGAGCCGCGAGGCGGCCTCCACCAAGCGGCGCGACGATAGATCGCGCAAACCCGGCGGACCCTTTCGCCACCACAAACGCTAGGGGGTAAAAGAGCATGGAAGGACAACACGCACCATACCCAGAGCCCGTCGAGATCGCGCCTGGCGTCTTCATGATTGACCTCATGGAGCTCGGCATGCGCTACCGCACATGCGCCTATCTCGTGCGCGATCGCGAGCCGCTGCTCATTGAAACCGGTTCCGCGCGTTCGCACGAGGCGCTCCTCGCGGGGCTAGGCGCGTTGGGCCTCAAGCCGACGGACCTCGCCTACGTCGCCGTCACCCACATCCACCTGGATCACGCAGGCGGCGCGGGCCAGTTCATGAAACTCGCACCGCAGGCCAAGCTGCTCGTGCACCCTCGCGGCGCGCGGCACATGATCGACCCGTCTCGCCTGTACCAGGGCGCGCGCGAGGTGTACGGGGACAGGCTCGACCAACTGTTTGGGCCCCTCGAACCGGTCCCGGCGGAACAGGTGCAGGCCATGCCCCACGAAAGCGAGCTTGTCATTGGCGAGCGGCGCCTCCTCTTCCTTGACGCGCCCGGCCACGCGAGCCATCACTTCGCCATTGCCGATCCCGTCTCCAACGGGATTTTCACGGGCGACAGCGCGGGCCTCAGGTTCGTCACGGGTTTCACCGGCTTCCCCTACGAGTTCGTCATGCCCTCCACCTCGCCGGTCGACTTCGATCCCGACGCGGTTCACCGGACGTGCGAGATGTTCGCCAAATTGCCGATGGAGACGGTGTACCAGGCGCACTTCGGCCCGTCGCCGAAGGACGAAGCGCTGAGGGAGACCGTGTATTACGCGGACAGATTCCGCGAGCTCATCGAGCGGACCTACGACGATCATCCCTCGCCGGAGGCGCTCGAACAGGCGCAGGCCGAGATCGTGCGGGAACGGCTGCGCGAACTCGGGTTGGATCCCACGGCCTTCCGCCCGCAGGCCATCCACCTGGACCTCCTGCTCAATGCGCTGGGGCTTCTGGCGTACGAGTCGCGGCGGCGCCGGAAAATGGGAAGCGCCGGATGACTGGATAGGCGAGCTGACCGCCGTCGCGGGTGGACTCGAAGAGGCACAGTTCCGTGAACACGTGGGTCAAGGGCCTCGGCGCGATGAGGTCGGATGCCTGGCACTGGCAGAGCTCCCGGGCCAGCGTGATGTGCGGGCGGTACGGCCTGTCTTCCACGCGCACAGCGGGCAGCGCCTCCGCGATGGCCGCTCGCACCTGGCGGTGGAGTGCGTTGAGCGCGGCGAGATGGGACTTGCGCTCGTCCAGGCCTAGCCAGAAGACGCGGCTCTGCACGAACCTGCCGTAGGGTCCTGTCGTGAGCGTAAACGGCGCCTGCTCGCCGGCAACTCGCTCGCCCGCCGAGATGACGCGCGCGAGGTCGGCCGGATCGACGGCGCCGAGAAAGAGCACGGTCAGGTGATACAGGTCCTTGCGCGACCAATTGCGCGCGACGACCTGCCCCCGCGCTCGAACGGCCTCGCATTGGATCGCGATCTCGTCCTTCCAGGCGTCGGGCAGTTCCAGTCCGAAGAACAGGCGTCGCTTCATGGCGCCTGCTCCTCGGTCACGGCGTCGCGGTAGGCCGCCTCGTCGAAGCCCACGATGACGCGTCCGGAGGGCGTCACGAGCACGGGACGGCGAATGAGCTTCCCGTCGCGGTGCATCTCCTCGATCCACCTGTCAGTCGACCACGAGACCTCTTTCAGCCCCCGCCTGCGATACACCTCGCCCCGGGTGTTCACGAGCGATTTCACGTCGCCCCGCACCGCTTCCAACCAACTGCGCAACGTGGATTCATCGGGCGGCTGTTCGACCATGTCGTGAAAGGCGACATCGGCGCCCAGATGCTCCAAAAATGCCTGCGCGCTTCGACACGTCGAGCAGCGCCGATAACCGTACAGATGGTACAAGTTCCGCATCCTCC
>NZ_BCRQ01000108.1 GCF_001552675.1 Alicyclobacillus sendaiensis NBRC 100866 | reverse complement strand
GGGGGGGGGGGGGGGGGGGGGGTATGAATATCCTCTAACTCCAGATAATGAATTCTCATATCTCGTTGAAGCGGTTGACCAAGCGCTTCACACTCGTGTTCTCGAATTTGTCTATCAACCGATTGTGAACCACGTTCAAGGAGAGGTTTGTGCCCACGAGGCCTTGAGCCGTCCTCGGATTGACGGTCGCGCAATTGCGCCGGATGTATGGTTTCGTGCAGCGGTCGCGTGCAATCGGGCCCGAGAAGTGGACCAACTTGTGGTGGCCCTCAGTATGCAATCGTTCTCCCTAGCGTGGTCCGAAACATTCCCTACTCCCTTATTTGTAAACGTAACTCCGAGCAGCTTGATGGAGAAGCTCTTCCTCAAACATTTGGAAGGTTTATTTGAAAAAGGTATAGTTTTACCTGAACAATTGGTTATCGAAATTGTAGAATATATTCCCTATGATGTAACGTATTTGTCGACAGTTATTCAAACAGTTCGCTCACGAGGTGTGCGAATTGCATTGGATGATGTAGGGGTAGGTTCAAATACTTTCTCTTCAGTTGCCGTATTAGAACCAGACTGGGTTAAAGTAGACCGGACATTGATTCGCGGGATTTCAGGAACGCCGGCCAAGCAAGAGTTCTTATCGCGACTCGTTGAAATCATGGGGTCAGGTGAAAGGATCATTGCGGAGGGTATAGAGACGCATGAGGATTTAGAAACGATTCGATCTATGGGTATCTTCAAGAGTCAAGGGTACTATTGGTCCGCGCCCTTGTCGGTACTGCAGATTCAGTCTTTGCTTCGAACCATCGAACAAAAAAGACATGATTTACTTAAACTCGTGGAAACCACTGTATGGACAGATCCTGCGGTACAAGCGAAGAGTGAGGAGATCGACCGATTGGTTACGTTATATTACCGACTGTGGAACAAAATAAGAAATTCTAATCTTAGTTTATCTTGAATATAGGAAAAAAGGAATATAGAGATATCTTTAGCTTTGCACCGAGTTGAACACGAGGTCAGGCTTACGAATGAGTTGGGGGGTTATCATGTCGGTGATGGATTCCGCAAAAGAGTTTATCGATCGCACATTTTATTCGATGACGCAAAAAACAATGAGCATGTTTCCCTCGATGCGCATTCGCCAAAAATTCCTGATGAATACCGGTCTCGTGACGGTCCTTCTTATCGCAATCGGTGTTCTCAATGCAATTCTGATCACCAAAATACATCAATCGGTGAATCAATTAGAACAAGCTGCGAAAGTATTAAATCTTGTCCGCAAATTTGACTATGATATCGCCACATCCGATAACGATGCAGCTCTGTATCTGCTGTCACCAAACGGACAAAACGCACAATACAACCTTCAGGATTACCAGAATGATTTAGCTCAAGTGAAGCAAGATTTATCCTTGTTGGAATCCTATCCGATGAATGTGACGGATAAGGCCATTCTCAACTTGTTTGGTTCACAGTGGCAGCAAATCCTTGACCAGAACGAGAGCGCGTTTCGGTTGGCCTCGTCGAGTCTGTCGGACGCACAAGCCATGTTCACGAGCAACACGTTACAACCGCTGATTCAGAGTCTTGCACAGTTGACGAGTGATGAAGAAAGTGCGAAAAATGCTGCGGTTGCAAACGTCAACCATTTGCTTGCGCAAACTTTAATTTGGGACATGATCATAGCCTTTGTTGCTATCATGATGGGCTTCATAGGAAGCGCGACACTCTCCGTGTCGATATCTCGGCCTATCATGCGTCTAAGGCAGGTCGCAGATGAGATCGCACGCGGGAATTTGCGTGTCGATTCGGTCGAGGTACATACCCGGGATGAACTGGAGGATTTAGCGCGCGTCTTCAACGAGTTGGTCGCGAATTTGCGTTCACTGATAAAGGCAATTGCAGACGCATCGGAACACGTAGCTGCCAGCGCAGAAGAGTTGTCGGCGAGTACGGACGAACTGATGAAGGCGTCCGAGGAGATTACGCATTCTATCGAGCAAGTAGCCGCGGGCGCCGACAAGCAAACGAAGCAAATTCACGAAACGTCCGAGGCAACAAGAAGTGTACGAGATGAGATCCGTCAGGTTTCCGAGTTGGCTGATGCGCTGAACAGCACGGCAAGGCGAACAGAGCAAGAAGCTGAAACGGGTATCAAGGTTATGGAAGAGATGGAGTTCCAAATGAAGACGATCCGAAATAGAACGACAGAAGCTGTAGACGTGATGAGCCGTATGGAAAGGGAATCGGAGAACATACGTCACATTGCATCAACGATCATGCGAATCGCAGACGAGACCAATTTGCTTGCGCTCAACGCAGCCATTGAAGCTGCACGGGCAGGTGAGTACGGTCGCGGGTTTGCCGTCGTGGCAGATGAAGTGCGTAGTCTCGCGAATGCTTCTGCTGATGCTGCACGTGAGGTTCAAGAAATTGTGCGCACGGTGATGCAATCGGTATCCAACGTGTCTCAATCCATTGTAGCGGTCACGACGGAGGTTCAGGAGGGAGCTGCAATAGCCGATGAAACGAAACGAACCTTCTCAAGTATTCGCCACGCGATGGGAGGCGTGACGTTGCGTATTAAGGATGTGGTTGACGTCACACGAAACATCGTTACTCAAGCTGAACATATGACACACGATATGGCGGTTGTCGTGGAATTGGCGGGACAAGCGGCGCGTGAATCCGAAAGTGTGGTGGCATCTGCACAACAACAGGCCGGATCCATACAAGAAATCGCGTCTACCGCTGCGTCGCTGAGTCATCGCGCGCAGGAATTGCAGACGATGATAGGGCGGTTCCGAGTGTAGGGAGCTGTGTTGTTCGAGGTCGTCGACAAGATTGCTGCACAAAAGAAGAATCACGAGCAGGATTGCAAACGAGCCAGGGATATATCAGGTTTATTTTGTAATAATTGATATAAATTCTACTAGAATAGGGTGAAAGGTTCATGGCGCGTATTTTGGTCGTCGATGACGCCGCATTTATGAGGATGATGATTAAGGATATCCTCGTGAAACATGGACATGAAGTGGTTGGAGAAGCCTCAGACGGAGAACAAGCAGCGAAGCTATATCAAGAGTTGCATCCCGATTTGGTCACCATGGATATCACCATGCCGAATGTGGATGGAATTGAAGCTGTCAGGAGAATACGAGCGATGGACTCGCAGGCTCGTATCATTATGTGTTCAGCCATGGGGCAGCAAGCGATGGTGCTGGACGCAATCCGAGCCGGGGCGAAGGATTTTGTGGTGAAACCCTTCCAAGCAGACCGGGTGATAACTGCTGTAGAAAAGGCATTGCAGTAAGGTCTACATGAGTCTGACGTCTTGTGCGCTCGAAGGAGTGGTCAAACCCGATCGTGAAACGGTGAGTGCCTGGCGGCAAGTCCAGGCTGTGCAGCGTTGGCTATGTGAGATTCATGTTT
>NZ_BCRQ01000107.1 GCF_001552675.1 Alicyclobacillus sendaiensis NBRC 100866 | reverse complement strand
GCCTATAATTCTATTTACGAATATGGTATGCTTAGTGACGACAGCGCAACTAAGGGGGTCGTCGAGTGGCGGGCGCAGTCAAAAACGTACCACCGTATCGAACTCATGAATTCACGTCTGCTGACGGCACCGTTTACACTTGGGACGAGCGTCAAGAGACAGCAATGACTCTTTCACCCGACGAGCTGGAAGCATTACGTGACCTCATCAGTTCGTTGAAGGACGAGATTATTCTAAACGATAAAAGCGGCAATGGTATTCCAATGGGGGTTCCAGTGCCCCTGTCGGAAGAAAAATTAAACGTCATTCTTGATCTGATTTTGCATGTAATCAAATTTAAAGATGCACTAAAAATTAGGATTACCGAACATGCGGCGGAACGATTAGAGCAAGATATGTTGAACGGCCCCGGCCATCCGGATTTTCGTGGGTGGCTTTCCGAAGAGGACATTGAGCATTGCGTCTGCACGATCCACAAAGTTGATAGCGCTCGATTGACCGTTGATAAAAGGACTGTTGATTCAGAGATTAAAAGATTTAATTCCCCGCTGGCGCTGGAAGTAAGAGGGCAAAGAACTGACGGTACCGAAGGAACTTTAGCGCTTGCATTGATCGAGGATACGCAAATTCGCATTATCACACTTTTAAAGACTAAATCCGATTCCGGCGCGTAAAACTAAAAGGGGCGCTCAATTCGAGGAGGTGACCAAAATGACAATGGCGTGTCACATTAACGGCGGTTCAATGATATGTATGTGCGGCAAAATCATGGACTGCACGAAGGGAACCGTTACTCGCGTCATCAAAGGTCAACCGATTCGAATCCTTAACGCCCCATATTACCAATGCCCTCAATGTGGGGAAATCGAGTTCGATTTGTCGTCCCGTATTTCTTCAATTGCAGTTGATGCATATCGTCGAAATCTAAGTGAGGTTGACTTCGACGATTATTGTAATAAATAACAAATTGCTATTGATCGCATGTCGATGATCATGTGCGAGGCCTCCGACGTTTCCTAGGCGCCCGGAGGCCTTTGCTTCTTCCGAAAGTAGCCCCTAATCCGCGATCTCGTATGGCCGATACTTCGCCCTCAGGTCTTTCAACTCCGCACCTCGCGCTTCGACATCCTCCCGCAAAAACAGCGTGACCCGTTCCTGCTTTTTCAACGTCTTGAGCTTCCCGTTCCGCACGGATTGTCCCAGGGCCTGCAGTGAACAGTCCAGCATCCGCGCAACTTCCTGGGGGGTCAGGATGTTCTCCTGGGCCCATCGCACGAAGTCAGCCTTGGTCTCGAACTGGAGGTACACATCTGTCACCCCTTGAGCCGGTCACGAATGCTCATGACGGAAGCAGCGATGCACAACACCAATACAACGGCTGCGGCTATATCGGCCCAACGCGCGATGTGAACGTGAAAGACAAGGCTCAGCGCCACGAGGAATGTGAAGATCCAACCGTACTTCGCAAACGGGCTTAAAACGCTTCTCAGCATAGCCGTGCCTCCTTCGTGTTATAATGGAGGCAAGGGGAGGGGCGACTCCCCTTGCTCGAGCCTACTTCCGATGCTTGCGCCGTCGTCCGCGCCGCGTTCGGGGTGGGCTTCTTAATTTGCTCTTTATGTCGAGCAAACCGTTCGCGATTTGGACGAGCAATGCGATTGCGGTGAGCACTTTGATGAGCTCATCCAACGGTTCAACCTCCCTTCTGAAGAATAGGATACCACATTTATTGTAACGTTGCAATAGATAGCGAGTGACAATTGCGGTATGATTATTTTGAACAGCACAACAGGGGGGGGTATACGGTGCTTAAGTTAGCCCGAATTGGACTTGCCAACGGAGGACACACTTACGTTTTTGATAACGACGGTAAAGAAGATTGTGTCATTTTGCCTTTGCCAGTTGAACAGGTAGTAGAAGCGTTATGGGAACAGAATCGGTTTCCCATAGAGGATGCTTGTCCATGGGTCGCTGAGCAGATGATTTTAGACAACATACCTAAGCAGCATTCGACACTTCTTGGGAAAGACGCGCGCTCACTTGAGGCGCACGATCCAGAATGGCGTCATATAGCTCAACGAGCGCTAGACCGCTACAGAGGTTCAAGACCCATCTAGCCCCACAAATCCTCAAACCTCGCCTCCGGATCGATCTCCCGAATGACCGTCATCAGCTTGCGCGCGGTGAGACGTGTAGGCTTTGTGGCGCGGCCGGTGGCGAGGTTGTTGATCGTGGCGTCTGAAATGCCGCTCCTTTTGGCTAGCTCTAAAACATTGACGCGTTGTCACCTCTATCCTACTATGAGAAGCGAAAAGATGACTTTCGATGATTAAGCGAGAAGATTGAGTGCTCTCAGCAAAATCTGTGCGGTGGGGAGGGTCATTGGTGTCCAGACTTAGAAAAGTGCTTCTATATTTCTTGTCGAAGAAGGTCCTTAATCGCACAGAAATTGTTAAATATCTATACATGTATGAATGGTACCATCGCATGCATCTGGGTATACCGGGTATAGAAGTTAAGTTTATCCGTTGGCATCATGGCCCATTTGCGAAAGAGATCATGGACGAATTAGATATGCTGGTGTCATTCAAGAGCGTCGAATGTGATATCCATAAGAACGCATACGGCAATACAACATACATTTACACTACAGACGTTGATCCAGACGGTTTAACAGATGAAGAAATGGAAATAGCTGATTATGTCTTGGCATCCATGCATGGACATCGTTATCAGGCAATGATCGACAAAGTGTATTCCACGCCCCCTATGTTGGAGTTGTTAGAAGCTGAAGAGGTATTCGGAATGGATTTTAAAGGGGCTGAGCTTAACATGGACCGCGTAAACGGTACGTTCAAACGAACGGTTGCCGGTCGTGAAGCTGCACGTCGACGACTTCGTGACGTAGCGCCCCGAGGTACTGATGAAGAGTATCTACAGGTATTAATCAACGAATATCGAGCGATGGATGTATTTCGAAGGAGGGCTAATGGTGTCAATAGCTCCCCTCATTCGAAATAACTTGTATGATAATCGAGAATTCGCATTTGGCTCTTTATGGACTGTCTCAGACGAACTTGTCTCTATTCCGGATGCTGACCGGGATAAATCCAGAAACATACATGAGGCTCGTATAGTCTTGGTAGTCTCGAATAACCGTACAAATGTAGATCCATTGACTCCTGTAATCTCAGTAGTGCCGTTATCCCACCGAACAGACTGTATCCGGTACGGCGATGTCCTGATTACTCCAGATGGAAACGGTTTACGGGTAGCCTCAGTTGCACGTATACGGCTATTACAGCCGATATTAAAAATTGACTTGATACGGTGCATCGGACAAATCAATGATGATGCGTGTGAAGATATATTGTTGGCGATTGAGGAGTTCTTTGGATTGGGGATCGATGAGCTTCAATGAGCCGTACTACCAAACAACTCCAAGTTTCAACGCCTATCCAGTTGTGCGTGCGGGTGCTCGAGGAGTATGTCGACCAACACTTCCGTGAATCGACCCGCAGCGCGGCGGAAATGTTTTTGAACCGCAAGCGGATGGAGAGGATTTTATAAGGCCAACCGTCTACGCCGAGGCTTCCGTACAAAGAATTGATGGGTCTCGTCAATTAGGGTTATGTCGGGTTGCGCTTCGCCTCCACCATGC
>NZ_BCRQ01000106.1 GCF_001552675.1 Alicyclobacillus sendaiensis NBRC 100866 | reverse complement strand
TTTACCGCCCCCCTGCATGTGTCACCCCCCCTGCAAAAAAGGGATGCCGGAGGGCATCCCCATGTCCCAGCTTTGTGCGTACTCACTGTTGCAAGTATGCATTCACGTTGCTCTTCGTCACAATGGTCACGCCGGTATCGACCTCCGGCGGAACTGGATCGACGCCAGACTGTTGCCAATTCGCAACTGGACGTGCTAAATTGTGGCGAATCGCAAACAAGTCCATGAGTCCCCAGAAGCCCATGTTCCAGGTGCCCTGCGCTACGGTGGCAGTGATTTCGCCGCTCTTGATTGCATTGAGCGTGGCTTTGTCGGTGTCGAACGAGACAATCTTCACTTGGCCTGTCTTTCCGGCCTCCTGCACGGCGGTCGCTGCGCCTGTTCCTTCGTCGGCCTCTGTGCAGAAGATGCCCGCGAGATGCGGATAGGTTTGAAGCAGTGCAGACGTGACCTGGGCGGTCTTAATTTGGTCCGAGTTACCGTTTTGAACGGCCACGACTTGAATTCCAGGGTACTTCGCTGCCATCTCCTCTTTGAAACCTTGCACACGCTGATCAAGGTTCAGCTCTCCAGGCGTCGTGATGACCGCGACCTGACCGTGCCCACCGAGCGCTTGGCCAAGGTAGTCAGCGGCCTTTTGGCCCGCCTCGACGTTGCTGGTTCCAAGGTAGGCGTACCGCTTGCTCTGTGGAGCATCCGAGTCAAAGCTAATCACTGGAATACCCGCAGCAATGGCTTGGTTGATCACCGGCGTCATCGCTTGAGCATTGATGGATGTCACCAAGATGCCTGCAGGATGCTTCGCAATCACCTGCTGCATGGTCGTGACTTCCTGGTTAATATCATACTGCGGGGCTCCTGTGAAAACCGCCTTTACACCGAGGTCTTTGGCCGCCGCCTCCATACCAGCGAAGCAACCCTTCCAATATTCGATGCCCGACAGGAAGGTGACCATGTAGTAGGTTTCATTTGGGGAACCCTGGAACGCCGACGAACTTCCACCACTTTGACTCGATGACGTCGAAGACGAGTTGCCGTTTGTCGAACATCCCGTTGCAGCAAGAACGATCGATGCCGCAGCAGCGGCAACGGCAGCGTATTTCGTCATCTTTTTCCGGTTGTCTTTCTTCATCAATGTGGTGCCCCCTTCAACACTTTTGCTCAACTGGTTTTCTTGCGATGTGTAAGGACATCAAGCGTCACTGCAGCAATAAGTACGAAACCCGTGACAAGACTCTGCCAGTAAACGGATACATTCAACAAAACCAACGCGTCGTTCACAATTCCCACGAGCACACTGCCGAGCAGTGCGCCGAGAACAGTGCCCTCACCTCCCGTCAGGCTTGCGCCGCCAATGATACATGCGGCGATGGCCTGAAGCTCCATACCTTGTCCCGCGGTAGGTGCTGCCACACTGAAGCGGGACAGCGTGAGAATGCCGGCAATACCAGCCAAGAGCGCTGTAAAGATGTAAATCCAGACTTTAACCTTTGAAACTCGAATTCCCGACAAATATGCGGCTGCCTCGTTACTACCGATGTAGTACACTTTCCGCGCGACGACAGCTCGCCTCATGATGAAGTCGGATACCACAACCACGACGGCAAGAATCCAGATCAGCACAGGAATTCCAAGAAGGTTTCCCTGACCCAGGTACAAAAAAGACTTTGGAACGCCCGTTACAGATAGCGGGGCTCCTTGGGTAACAACGTATGCCACACCCTGGACGACGCCTTGCATTCCGAGCGTCATGATAAACGGGTTAATTTTCACCTTGCCGATGAATAGCCCGGTGATCAGACCAGAGCAAAGGCTAGCCAAAAGACCAAACACAGCTGCGAGCCATACGTTCATGCCATTCAATGCCAGGCTCCCGGTCACAACACCCGCCATGGACATGACCGATCCGACCGAGAGGTCGAATCCTCCGGAGACCAGAGCCACCGTCATGCCCACCGAGACGATGGCCGTCATGACGATACTCAGGATTGTGGTGACAATGTTATCTACACTAAGGAATGACGACGACAGGAACGAAAGGATAATGCAGAGCACGATGATGACCAACACAATGGTCAGCTCTCGAATACGCGTGACTTTCCGAAGCCACGACTCGCGCTCATTCTGAATGTTCGCAGGAGCAGTATCAGTCGGTTGCATCGTTTCACCCCACGGCTATTTCCTTGTGAAGACCTGATGCGTATTCCATGATGATTTCGTCGTTCATGTCGGAACCACTAAGGACTCCGGCCACCGTGCCGTTGTGCACGACCAACACACGATCGCTGAGCCCCACAATCTCTGGCAACTCTGAAGAGATAACAATGATGCCAATGCCCTCATTGGCCAACTTCCTGAGGAGTTGGTGAATCTCCGCCTTTGCCCCAACGTCAATTCCGCGAGTCGGTTCATCCAGTATAAGGACACGAGGCTGGCGCGAGACCCATTTCCCAATCATCACCTTTTGCTGGTTTCCTCCGCTCAAGCTCCCTACAAGCTGCTCGTCATCCTTCGCCTTCACCCGGAGATCTCTTATCACTTGTTCAGCCAATTCCCGGGCTCGAACACGCTGAAGCAGCCCTCGTTTGGCCAGCCGGTCGAGGTGAGTCACCGCGACATTGTCTCGAATCGACATTTTCAAAAAGAGACCCTGTTCTTTGCGATCTTCCGTGAGATAGTACACTCCGTGCCGTATCGCATCCTGAACTGCGTGGATTCGCACTGGACGTCCGTCCAACACGATGTCCCCCGAGGTCCTCGGATCGACTCCGGTCATGGCTCGCATGATTTCCGTGCGACCAGACCCCACCAGTCCAAAAACACCGAGGATTTCGCCCTTGCGAAGTTCAAAGGACACATTTCTGCACTTCGAACCCGCGTTCAGATTCTGAACCCTCAGCAGAATCTGATCCTCCGGGTTTCCTTTATCCGGATAAATTCGTTCGATCGAGCGGCCGACCATCATTCGAATGACGTCATCGGCACTGGTCCTCGACGTCTGAACGGTCCCGATCAGCGCACCATCTCGCAGAACCGTGATCCGGTCCGTGAGTTGGAAAATCTCGTCAAATTTATGACTCACGTAGATAATTCCCTTGCCTTGCGATTTGAGTTCCCGCAAGACGTCGAAGAGTCGCGAAGCATCTTCGACACTAAGGGCGGACGTCGGTTCATCAAAGATGTAGACGCTTGCATCTGTCACGAGCGCCTTGACAATTTCCACGATTTGTTGCTGGGATACACTTAAGTTTTTAACAAGCTCAGAAGGAGAGAAACTCACGTGAAACCGTGCAAGATAGCGCTCACAGATTTCCTGCATCTGTCGACGTCTCATAAATCCCGCCCGAGTTGGTGCCTGTCCCACCAGGATATTTTCCATGACCGATATGTCCGGGAACAGACTCAATTCCTGATGGACAATGGCGACCCCCATGCGGCGAGCATCCACAGGAGAATGAAGCCTCACTGAACGGCCAGCAAGTTGGATCTCACCCGCGTCCGGCTGCAAAGCGCCGGTCACGATTTTGAGAAACGTCGATTTGCCTGCTCCGTTTTCCCCCATGAGGGCATGAATTTCTCCCTCTATCAGCTCAAATGAGACGTTGTCGAGAGCTACGGTTCCCGGAAACTCTTTGCGAATTCCTCTCGCCGCCAGCAACGTACGCGCCACGCACATCACCTCCTACATCTTGTACGAATATCCGTACAAGTTGGCTCACGAATTCCCGTTTGTGCGCTGAAACCGGATTCATGTCAGCATCCTACCACAGATCACAGCCTGGGCTCAAGCGCCCTGGCACATTTGTACGCACATTTTGAGATGGAATTTCCAGGCGTGCCTCATCCCCCCTAGCTTAACGCTTGACCGG
>NZ_BCRQ01000105.1 GCF_001552675.1 Alicyclobacillus sendaiensis NBRC 100866 | reverse complement strand
CGAGCGCGCGCCACGGGGTGATGGAAGAGCGGGCAAGAGGTATACTCGAGAGGGAAGTCTTTACGCATCGGAGGTGCGACGATGGACGAGCAAGCGAAAAAGACGGCGCTCCGCCACATCACGTACGGGCTGTACGTCATCGGCACGAAGATTGGCGAGGATGATGTCAACGCCTTCACGGGCAACTGGGTCACCCAAGTTTCGTTCCAGCCGCCGCTCGTGGCGATTGGCGTCAAAAAGGGTACCACGTCGTGCGACGGCATCCTCGAGAGCCGCGTGTTTTCCGTCAATGTGCTCGAGAGCGGGCAGAAGGACCTCGCGTTTAAGTTCTTCAAGCCGCTGAAGCGCGTGGGGAACAAGTTCGAGGACGTCGAGTTCTACACGGCGACGACCGGAAGCCCCATCTTGCGCGACGCACTCTCTTGGTTCGAGTGCCGCGTGACGGACGTCGTGGACCGGGGTGATCACACGCTCATCGTCGGCGAGGTGGTGGACGCGGGCGTTCACCGCGACGGCAAGCCGCTCACCCTCGCCGAGACGGGGCTGTTCTACGGGGGATGAGTCGCGGGCGCACGCGCGCCCGCTCACCCGGCCCGGTCGGGCGCCCGCTCGACGGACGCGCGCGGAATGAGGATGGGCTCAATCACGTGCGCGTCGGGGCCTGGTTTGCCGTTGATCATGTCGACCACGCGGTGCGCCGCGAAATCCGCCACCTCTTCGAGCGACGGCCCGACCGTGGTGATGGGCACCTCCGCAAATTGCATATCGGGCAGGTTGTCGTAGCCGATGAGGCTCACGTCCTGCGGCACGCGGTACCCGAGCTCGAGAAGCGCGCGAAGCGCTCCTTTTGTGATGAGGTTGTTGAGCCCGATGAACGCCGTCGGCATGGGGACGTCCGGCCTCGCGTACCGAATCGCGCGGTAGCCCCCCTCGAAGGTCGGCTCCGCCGGGTACAGCCAGTCCGGCGACGGCTGCAGGCCCGCCTGTGCGACCGCCTCCAGGAACGCCCGCACCTTGATCTCCTGCGAACTGCCGATGAACCCAATCCGCGTGTGCCCAAACGAGCGCAGGTAGCGCACGGCCTCCGCGATCCCAGCTCGGCGGTCGAAGCGCACGTGCGGCAGCGGCACGGGCTCGTCCGTGCCGATGACCAAGGTCTTCGCCTGCCAGCGGCCGAGCTCCTCCATCAGGTGCGGGTGGCGCGAGACGAGATCGGCCCAAATCACGAGGCCGTCGGCACGCATCTGGTTCAACAGGTCGATCTCGTCCGGCGAGATCGCGATCACCATGCGATAGTCGAGCGCCGCCAGGGCCCGGTGCAACTGGATGGTCAGGTTTGCGAAGATGGGGTTGCCGAGGTTCACAAGCCCGAAGCCAATGAGGCGCGTGCGCCCGGAGACCAAATGGCGCGCGAGCAGGTTGCGCTGATAACCCATGCTGCGCGCGATTTCCAGGATGCGGCGCTTCGTCTCCTCCTTCACGAGCGGGCTGTCGTTGAGCGCCTTGGAAACGGTGCTGTAGCTCACGCCCGCGCGCTCTGCAATATCCTTAATGCTCACCATAGCGCGAGTCTCCCTCAGGTCGAGATCGACAGGACCCCGCACGCCGTCAGGCGGCGAGATCCGCACCTCATCTCTGTGATTTCCTCGACATTTTAACACAAATAACAACGTTATTAAAGGCCGCGCCGCCCATTTGGTCCCCTTCGCGCGCGAATGCGACGCCTTTCGACCATTTTTCACGCGATCCCGTCGAAAAAAGTCAAGAAGAAATGAAAACGTGGTTATTGATATCCCGTCGATTCTGTGCTACCTTTGAGCAACAACGGGGTCGATGACATAACAACGTGGTTACTATCGAGGGGTGACGGCACACCATGACCAACTACTGCATTGTCGGGCTCGGATCGCGCGGCATCTCCATGTTTGGGCGCGATCTCGTCACGCATTACCGGGACGTCGCGCGCATCACGGGGCTGTGCGATCGCAACGAGGGCCGCATCCGCTATGCGCAGGAGGTGCTCGGCAAAGAGATTCCCGGCTTCACGGACTTCGACGAGATGTTGGACACCGTCGAATGCGACTGCGTCATCGTCACGACGATGGACGCGACGCATGATCATTTTATCGTGAAAGCGCTTGAGCGGGGCAAGGACGTCATCACGGAAAAGCCCATGACCATCGACGCGGAGCGGTGCCGCCGGATCCTCGACGCCGAGCGGCGGAGCGGCAAGACGGTTCGCGTCACGTTCAACTATCGATACGCGCCGTATAAGACCGAGATCAAGCGGCTTCTGCAGGAAGGCATCATCGGCGACGTTCATTCGGTGGAGTTCCGCTGGTATCTCGACACCGTGCACGGCGCCGACTACTTCCGGCGCTGGCACGCGGAGAAGAAAAACTCCGGCGGTCTCTTCGTGCACAAGGCCACGCACCACTTCGACCTCATCAACTGGTGGCTGGGGCTCGAGCCGCAGGAGGTTGTGGCCATGGGATCTCGCCACTACTACGTGCCGGAGCGCATGCCCGGGCACGGAGAGCGCTGCGCCACGTGTCAGGTGACGGATCGCTGTCCGTTCTATCTGGATCTCGGCCGGGACGCGACGTTGAACGCCCTGTACAAACAGGCGGAGGGATACGACGGCTACCACCGAGATCAATGCGTGTTCTCCGAGCGCATCGACATCGAGGACACGATGGGCGCGCTCATCCGGTATCCCGGCGGCGTCCAGGCGACCTACATGCTCACCGCGGCCACCCCGTTTGAGGGCTGGCAGGTGGCGTTCAACGGGAGCAAGGGGCGCCTTGAGGCGTTTGAGCCGGAGTACTTCATCACCGAGGAGGACCAAACGGACTTCGCGCGGAGGAGCTCGAAGGACGTGCGCCGCACGGTGGATTGGCGATTTGGCGATCCGACGTCCGCCGACGAGGTGCGCGAGCTTGAGATCCGCTTCTACCCCCTCTTCGGCGGGGTGCAGGTGTTCCGCGTTCCGCACGTGCGCGAGGGGCATGGCGGCGGCGATCGGCGCTTGAAAGACCACCTGTTTCGAGGTGTCGAGAGCGATCCGTACGGCCACGTGGCCGGATCGCGTGCGGGGGCGATGTCCATTCTCATCGGCGTGGCGGCCAACCTGTCCATGGCGACCGGGCAATTCGTGCGCATCGCGGATCTCTTGGGCGAGAGCGCGCCGGTCGGCGTGCAGTGACGAAGGAGGGGAGCGGGGTGTCGCGAGGGGCGTCCGACGAGCGAGTGGAGGTCCTCGTTCGGCTGCTCGGCCTGGAGCGCCCGGCGAGGCCGAGATCCTTGACCGAACTCGTGGCGAATCGCGAGGTCCACGTGCTCCTGCCGCACGCCGAGGTGCCCGCAGGCGGCTATCCCACCGCCGTGTTGATCCACGGCCACTCGCCGCTCGGCTACGATTACTTTCGCAGTGCCAACGAGGTGTACGTCAAGGGTGCGCCTGTGGCGGAGCTCCTGCGCGAGGCGGGGTTTGCCGTGGTGCTCCCGTCCATGCGCGGCTTTGGCGCCACGATGGACCCGGCCGATCGCGCCCTTGGCCTGGAGCACAGCTGCGAAAGGTTTGCGCGGCAGCGGCTGCTCGTGGGCCGGACGCTGCTTGGCGATCGCGTCCGCGATCTGATGGAGCTTTTGGATGCGATGGAGATGGACGGCCGTTTTCAGATGGCGCGCCTCGTCACGGCGGGGTTTTCCGGCGGCGGGACGGCCGCGCTGTTTCACGCCGCGTGCGACACGCGGGTCCATCACGTGATCCTGCTCTCGGCCTTCTGCACGGTTCGCCATTCGCTGCTCGCGACGAGGCACTGCCTGTGCAACTACGTACCGGGTCTGCTCACCTTCGGCGATTGGGGGGATGTGGCGGCGCTCGTGGCGCCGCGGCGCCTGACCATCGTGCACGGCGAGCGGGACGGGGTGTTCCCGTTCGAAGGGGCGCACGCGGCTTTTGCCGCGGTGCAGGCGGCGTACGAGGCCTTGGGATGTGAGGAAAATGCTCAGTTTCTCGCACAACCTGGGGGTCATGAGCCGTATCCGGAAATCTTGTGGCAATGGGTGGACGTTCGTTGGCAGCGCGTCCAAGCCTGAGAC
>NZ_BCRQ01000104.1 GCF_001552675.1 Alicyclobacillus sendaiensis NBRC 100866 | reverse complement strand
AACGCGCGCTCCCATAGCTCAGTCGGTAGAGCGCATCCATGGTAAGGATGAGGTCACCAGTTCGAGCCTGGTTGGGAGCTCCATGGCCCCATGGTCAAGTGGTTAAGACACCACCCTTTCACGGTGGTAACGGGGGTTCGAATCCCCCTGGGGTCATATTAAGGCTTGACGTTTTGGCCACTCGGCAGGTATAATGGTCGAGCCGTTGTGCGGAAGTAGCTCAGGGGTAGAGCATCGCCTTGCCAAGGCGAGGGCCGCGGGTTCGAATCCCGTCTTCCGCTCCACATGGAGGTTTCCCTCCTCGCGGGTGTAGTTTAGTGGTAAAACATCAGCTTCCCAAGCTGAGGTCGGGGGTTCGATTCCCCTCACCCGCTCCACGCGGCTGTAGCTCAGAGGGAGAGCACTACCTTGACACGGTAGGGGTCACAGGTTCGATTCCTGTCAGCCGCACCACCATGGCCCTATCGTCTAATGGTTCAGGACGCCGCCCTCTCACGGCGGAAATCGGGGTTCGAATCCCCGTAGGGTCACCACCACTTGGAGTGATGGCCGAGTTGGTCGAAGGCGCTCGCCTGCTAAGCGAGTATACGGTTGTTAAGACCGTATCGAGGGTTCGAATCCCTCTCACTCCGCCACACTGGAACTGTGGTGTAGAGGCCTAACATGCCTGCCTGTCACGCAGGAGATCGCGGGTTCGAATCCCGTCAGTTCCGCCATGTGCGCCCATAGCTCAGTCGGCTAGAGCGCACGACTGATAATCGTGAGGTCGGTGGTTCGAATCCACCTGGGCGCACCAAACAGTCAGCAGTCGTTTTCAGACGGCTGCTGACTTCGTTTTATTCAGCTACTGCATCCGATTGAGGTATCCCCTCAGCTCTGCCACAACGCGTTCGACTTCAACGCTCGGCAGACAGGGTTCATGGAGATCAAAGATTCGGGATCCACGAAATTGCGTTGGGTGGTCCGCCGTGCGCGGCACGATGTGCACATGAACGTGCGGGCAATCCTCAGACTCAGCGAGCATGATGGAGTACACCTTTTGAACTCCTGGGACGACATGTCGAAGCGCTCGCGACAGCATACGCTGCAGCTTGCCGAAGGCTTCGACTTCCTCAACCGATAGCTCATCGAAAAATTCGACGTGCCGGAGCGGCTTCACAATCAACCACCCCAGTACAGGACTGGGATCCAAACGATGATCGACCTGCCAGAGTTGATCTCGATAGATCACACCGCCCGGAGGGACAACCACCCCCTGATTGACTTGGCACGCTAAACATGCGTTCGCCATTCGATCATCCCCCTAGACGTTACTCTGTGCCTCGTCACGAAACGCTTTCGGCGTCGCCGAGACATGCCTCAATGTCTTCCCGGATGCTCTCCGGTGACGTCTGCGGCGCGTAACGCTTCACGACACGCCCGTTTCTGTCGACGAGGAACTTGGTGAAGTTCCACTTGATGGCCTCTGTGCCCAGCGCACCCTTGGCCTCTTTTTTCAAGTATTCAAACAGCAGGTGCGCGTTCGGTCCATTCACGTCGACCTTCGCGAACACCGGAAACGTCACGCGGTACGTCGTCCTGCAGAACGTCTGAATCTCTTCGTTCGATCCCGGCTCTTGGTTGCCAAACTGATTGCACGGAAAGGCAAGGACCTCAAAGCCGCGATCGCGATAGTCTTCGTACAACTTCTGCAGACCTTCATATTGCGGGGTAAAACCGCACTTGGATGCCGTGTTCACCACGAGAAGCACTTTGCCCTGATACTCGCGCAGCGGAATCCTCGTCCCGTCGGCCTTTTCGACCTCAAAATCGTAAATGATCACCGCCATCCCCTCCTCCTTGATCGTAGCACACCAAAAAAATGAGCCCCGGGCGAAACCGGGGCCCTCGTTCACTTGCTCACGGGAACCACCATCTCCGAGGCGCGAGCGAGCATTCGATTGACCGCGCTCACCAGCGCCTTCGCCGACGCTTCCATGATGTCCGTGTCCACACCGCATCCGAAATGCGTGTTCCCTTCCTCGTCGTCCACGCTGATGTACGCCACCGCGCGCGATCCCGACCCCACTTCCAGTGCGTGCTCCTTGTACGTGAGATTCGCCACCCGGATCCCGAGCCCGTCTGCCAGCGCATGACACAGCGCGTCCAGGCGTCCGTTGCCGGCGCCTTCGATCTCGACCGTCTCGCCGTGCCAGACCACCTTCGCGCGAACGTGGTGCGAGCCTCTCGCATCCGCGCCCGTCAGTTCGACGAGATCGAGCGGCTGACCGAGGTTCACGAACTCGCGCATGAAGATCTCTGCGATCTCGTCCGCCGACAGCTCCTTCTGCTCCCGATCCGACACACGCTTGACGGCGTATCCCAGTTGCTCGCGCATCTTCGGCGGCAGATCATAGCCGTGCGACTGCTCCAACACGTACCCGATGCCGCCCTTGCCGGACTGGCTGTTGATGCGGATGATGTCCCCCTCGTATTCGCGGCCGATATCCTTCGGATCGATAGGGAGGTACGGGACCGTCCAATGCTCAGGCGACTTCTCTTCGCGCCACTTCATGCCCTTCGCAATGGCATCCTGATGCGAACCAGAAAAGGCCGTGAAGACAAGTTCCCCCGCGTACGGGTGACGCCTGCTCACCTGCATTTTGGTGAGAGCCTCGACGCGCGCCTGAATCGCTGGGAGATTGGAGAAGTCAAGCCCCGGGTCGACGCCGTGCGAGTAGAGGTTCAGTGCGAGCGTGACGATGTCCACGTTGCCCGTACGCTCTCCGTTGCCAAACAGCGTGCCCTCGAGGCGCTCGGCGCCCGCGAGCATCGCGAGCTCCGCCGCCGCGACCCCTGTGCCGCGATCGTTGTGCGGATGCACGGAGAGCACAATGGCGTCGCGACGAGCCAGATGCTTGCTCATGTATTCAATCTGGCTCGCGTACACGTGCGGCATCGAAAGCTCGACGGTCGCCGGCAGGTTGATGATGACCTTGCGATCCGGCGTCGGCTGCCACACGTCCAGCACCGCGTTGCAGATCTCAAGCGCAAAGTCGAGCTCCGTGCCCGTGAAGCTCTCCGGCGAATACTGGAAAAGGAAGTTGCCCGGCGTGGTGCGGGCGAGATCGCGGATATGCTCGGCGCCGGTTACGGCGATGTTGACGATCTCGTCCTTGTTCGCGCGGAACACCTGCTCCCGCTGCGCCACGGACGTGGAGTTGTACAGATGAACGATGGCGCGCTTGGCCCCGCGAATCGCTTCAAACGTGCGTTCAATGATGTGGTCGCGCGACTGCGTGAGGACCTGAATGGTCACGTCGTCCGGGACGAGATCGCGCTCGATGAGGGTCCGGACAAACTCGAACTCCGTGTCGGACGCGGCCGGGAAGCCGACCTCGATCTCCTTAAAGCCGATTTCGACGAGCAGCTGGAAATATGCCAGCTTCTCCTCGAGATTCATGGGCACGATGAGGGCCTGATTGCCGTCGCGCAGATCGACGCTGCACCAAACCGGCGGGTGGTCCAGATGGTCGCGATGTGCCCAATCCAAGCAAGGTTCAGGCGGCAGAAAATACTGACGGGTGTACTTGTTCACATGTTTCATGTCCATCCACTCCTGTTCTGTTGTCTTGACGTGGCCTTTGATCAACGAAGGGAAAATAAAAAGGCCTCATCTCGGATAGAGACGAGGCCGGGTTGGCTCGCGGTACCACTCTATTTGGCTTCCCTTGCGGAAAAGCCCCCTCTGTCGACGGCAATCACCGTCTAGCCCGATAACGCGGGCTCGCGGCCTACCCTACTCCCACGGATGAGATGGCCGTGCCTTTCGGGCGGCGGTTCATGGGCGAGTTCAGGACGCGCCTTCGACCGATTCGCACCACCCATCGGCTCTCTGGACTCCAACGACGCCCCTACTACTCCCATTCTTCACCTTTGACGATTTTCCGTCTTGCTCATCTCGTGCGTCAGTTCAGGTGATTTCATCGTACGGTGAATTACATGAGATGTCAAGCGTTTCGCACAGGTGTGTCCGTGTCAAGTTTTCGTAGGGGCAAAGGCGAGATCGAGAAGAGCCCCACATCGCGTATTACCACTGCGGGCCGCGCACAAGGGCCCGAAGGACATATTTCACCCAAACG
>NZ_BCRQ01000103.1 GCF_001552675.1 Alicyclobacillus sendaiensis NBRC 100866 | reverse complement strand
TGCTCGCACTCTTCTTCCGCCTCGGGCTTGGCGGTGTGAATCTCGAAGAAGAGTACAACCCGCTCCTCTTTACGCTCTGGTCATGGTTCCGCGATCCCTTGGCGAGGGCATATCTCGCGCTCGCGAAAGCATCCGGAAATCTGCAATCCCCCGGCCTGGTGCGCTTGGGCCGCCTGAAGCGCCGGGGCCGAGCGCTGGTCGGCGTCTACCGGTTGCCACCCGGCGAGTCGCTTGGGTCGCTGCAGGAGAAGCAAAGCGAACTCGCAAGCGCCTTGGGCGAGGATGTGCAGATTACCCAGACGGCTTGGCCAGGATACGTGGAAATTGCCATGTTCCCGGATCTGCCTCACACGGTCTCCCTTCGCGACGCACTGCCCGCGTTGCAGAAGGCGAAGGGACTCTCTTGGTGTTTGGGCGAAGGCGTCCAAGGCCCGGTCCTCGCGCCACTTCGCCAGTACCCGCATCTGTTGGTCGCAGGCGCCACAGGCGGCGGGAAGACGAACGCGCTCAAAGTCCTGGCGGAGACGCTCAAGGTCCAGCGGCCCGACATGTCGGTCGTGATTGCAGATCTCAAGGGTGGCTATGACTACAAGCCCCTCGTCGGAACGGTGGATGAGGTCATTCGAGATCTGCCAAGGTTGCATGCATGGATGCAGTCGCTTGTCACGACGTTGGTGGAACGGGAGCGACAGGCGTGGGAAACGTCCACCACAGATTTTGTGCCTTATGTGACGCTGATCGACGAGTTTGCGACCCTGACGTCGACAGCGAACGCCAAAGCGGACAAGCAGATGGCGGAAGTGGCGAAAGAGATCCTGATGATGGCGAATACCCTGCTCCAGAAGGGCCGGAGCCTTGGGCTGCACCTGGTGATTGCCACGCAACGCCCAGATGCTGAAACCATTCCGGGCACATTGCGCGCGAATATGGACGCGTTGCTTACGTTCCATGTGACCACACAAGTGCAATCCGGCGTGGTATTGGGGCCAGGGCACAATGAGGCGTTTGAACTGCCGCCCATTCCAGGGCGAGCACTGGTGTCCTTGGGAGGGCAGTTGGAACAGGTGCAGGTATTTCAATGGACGAGGCTTCAGGGGAACGCATAAGCGTAAAGAAAAAGGCATCCCGAAGGATGCCTTTTCCATCGTGCGATTAGAATGTGCCGTTACCGCTGCCCGTACCGCCCGAACCATTGGTGACAGTAATCTGCACCTGATCAGTCAACGCAATCGAGGTAGAGGATTGCACTTCGACTGTGTACGTACCGCCACTGTAGCTCACGGTAAAGTCTCCGTTCGCCAAGGTCGAAGCACCGGTGTAGCTCGTGCCACTCGTGGTATCCTTCACGGCGAAGTTCGAATACGTGAGCCCAACCACTGGGTTCCCAGCCGCATCCGCCACAGTCACCGGGAAGCTATAGTCGTACGAGCTTCCATTCTGCGAAGGCACCACGGCACCGACGTTCACCTGCAGATTCGAAGACGGTACCGCTGTGAAGGAACCGGTAGCGTTGTTGTTGTTCGTGTCGGTCACGTTAACGGTGAACTTCAACCCATCGAGCGAATTTGCGCTGCTAGAGTACACCGTCAACGTGTAATTTCCGCCACCGTTGTTCGTCAATGTAAAGTCGTTTGCAGCAGATGTCGGAGCGGCAGAGACATACGTATACGTAGTGTTGTTCGCATCCTTAACAACAAAATCGGAAGCGTTTGAAGCAATTGCCGTCAAATTCGTGTCGGTCGACGTGAAGCTGATCTTTGCAGCAGCATACTGCGTACCACCAGACACCGTGTAGGAGAAATCCGTCGCACTCAGGACATTGAAGGCAATGTTGCTCGGCGACGTGCTCACGTTCTGTACGCTTGCCACGACATTGGCAATATTGTTCGAACCAGAGATGTCAATGCCATCCCATGTGTTCGCATATCCAACGTAGAGCGCATCTCCCGACTGCCCGTTCGGCGATGTATCCACGTACGCATCTGCGCTGACGCCATTGTAGTACGTCACATCGCCATCCTGAACCGTAAGCGTGACGTTACCATTCGAATCCGTCCGCACCGTTACAGTGGGGAGTGTATTTGGAGCCAACGAAGCTGTGACGACACCCGGGATATTGACCGAGCTGTAATCAATGTCCGCTGGTGCTTGGTACAACGGAATCGGCGTCGGTTCTGTTGCGGACGTTGCGCCGGTCGTCTCCGTCTGTTGGAGCGTCACGCCGTTGATTTCCGTAATCCACATATTCGAAGCAGCGCTGTCGAAGGTAATCGGCACAGCTGTATTCGGGACAGGGTTGCCATTGCTATCCTCAACCTGGAACGAAACCGTGGCCGTTTGCCCAGCCTGGATCAAGCCGCTCGTCGGCGAGCCATTTGCGAGTTTCGCAGGATTCGTCGCCAAGAACTGCAACTGAGCGGTTGCCTTCGCGTTGCCGCTGGTAATCGTAAGGGTATCCGTCTCAGCGGTCGTATCCGACACACCCACACCCACGATGGGGCTTGTCGCTTGAGTGGTGACGGTTACGCCATTGACTGTAATGGTATACAGACCACCGCTACCAGTCACATTCACTTGGACGCTTGGATATCCATTGGTGCCATTGACCGTGTAGGCAATCTGCCCGCTTGCAGTCGTCGCGTAAATCTTCGTGATGTCACCGTGATTCAACGAGAGGGTATACGCGAGATTCAGGTTGCCCGTCATCTCTTGCACACCGCTGTATCCCGCGAAGGCAACTTGTGCTACGCCACCTTCCGGAGCAGTAATGCCAGACACACTGGTCGGTACAGAGCTGCCATTGTAATTCGAATCCAGGTTGCTTGCAGAGCTAGCCACGCCGATGTTCGTGAGCGTCGAACCGGCTTGCCAGCTGACGTACCAGTTGCCGAGCTTCTGCCCGACCGCACCGGCCGTGATGCCATAGAGGTAATAATGGTCAACCTCAATGTTGGAATCCGTCACGGTGAAACTAAAGTTACCGTTGGAATCCGTGGTAATGACCTCACCATAGAGAGACGGATTCGTCATGCCAGGTTGCAAACCGCCAGCATTGACGCTCGGGAACGATGTGGTGTTGGACCCACTCACATAGCTACCTGCACCACTGTTGGTGTCCGTGTAGCTACCTGGAGTGCTCCCGCTCGTGCCCGTATTGACGACCAGCAACTGCGCATTAGCAACTGGGTTGCCATTCGCATCTTGCACCTGGCCGCTAATGACCACATTCGTGCCAGCATTCGCGACGTACGGGCTCGAGTTGGTGCCGCTACCGCTCAGTACATTCGAAGCCGTCACATTAGCGGTTTGCGTAGCCACACCAGCCTGACCCCAGCTGATGTACACCGGCGAGATGGAGCCATAGCCACTGACCGAAGCCGTGACCATAACACCTGAATCAGTATTGTTGTCATTCACATACACTGTAGCCTGGCCGTTGCTGTTCGTGTAAACCGTCGTGGTTGCTGTACCACCCGACTGATTTTCCACAACGCCTCCCTGAGCATTAGCAAAGAACGCTTGACCGCCGCTCAAGGTAAATTGAACAGCCACACCTGCTGCCGCCTGCGGAAGCGTGACCGTCACGGGCACAAGGCCTGCTGTCTCATTGCTCGGCGAAGACACGACTGCATGATACGGGTTCGACTGCGAGCTTACCGGCGAAATCGCCGCGCTGTTAGCTGGCACAAATTCCACATACGCATTGGAAGACGTCACTTGCACGCCATTGTTGCTATACGGCGCGGAGAATTGCACCGTGTACGAAGCAGCCACACCGGACGGCACGGAGATTTGAGCCGACGCGACGCCCGCCGCGTTGGTTGGAACCTGGTAGGACCAACCGCCTGAGACCGTGGTCGCAGCCGCCGTGACACCATTCACGGTGACCGTCGGCGCTACGGTACCCGTCAACGTGAGCGTGGTATTCACACCGGAAATCGGGTTGCCAAACGCGTCGGTCAACGTGGTGGAGACGGTGACAGCCGAACCATTCGACACAGCCGGCGAGGTCGCGGAACCGTTACCGACGTTCGCGCCCGTAACCGTAACCGCACTCAGGCTCGGTGTATTCTGCGTGACAACTGCCAAGCCCGTCGAGCCGTTCCAGCTCGCGTTCACGCCCATGGCACCAAACACTTGCTGGACGTAGTACACCGGGAAGTACGTGGTCACAGGACCACCTGCCGGGTCCTTCGCAACTTGCGTATTGATTTTCTTAATCGCGGTACCA
The DNA here is from genome assembly GCF_001552675.1 of Alicyclobacillus sendaiensis NBRC 100866. Taxonomy (GTDB): domain Bacteria; phylum Bacillota; class Bacilli; order Alicyclobacillales; family Alicyclobacillaceae; genus Alicyclobacillus; species Alicyclobacillus sendaiensis. The sequence continues at coordinate 316 of NZ_BCRQ01000103.1, read as the reverse complement.
TTCAGCGTAATGGTCGTGTTCCCAGAACCCAAGCCACCTGCGATGTTCGCGGCAACTTGCTGCACGTTCACGTTGGAATCCGTCAGTGCCCAGGTGTGGGTCGCGCCATTCCAGGTCGCCTGGATGCCCAACTTCGCAAGCAGTTGGTCAAAGTAGTAGATCGGCGCAAACGCGGTCGTGTTGCCCGAATCCTTGCCATCCATAATGTACGGGTTCGAGACCGTCTGGCCGTTGAACGTAAACGCAACTTGTCCAACCGGAGTCAGACCCGTCGAGGACGTCGCAGCGAATGCCATCGGGCTAATTGCACCCAGGA
>NZ_BCRQ01000102.1 GCF_001552675.1 Alicyclobacillus sendaiensis NBRC 100866 | reverse complement strand
TGAACATGAACCCCACATGGCCTACGTTGCGCAGCCTGCCGCCAAGCGGTCTTCGTTTCACTATCGCGTTTTGCCACTCCTCCGAGCGCAAGAGATACTTACTGTAAGGCCTTTTCGACAGCGTTTATCACTCGGTCTGCTTGGAAGGGTTTCACCACAAAATCCTTCGCCCCGGCCCGAATTGCGTCCAGTACCATCGCTTGTTGCCCCATAGCTGAACACATGATGATGCGAGCTTGCGGATCTATCGCTCGTATTCTCCTGACTGCTTCAATTCCGTCCACATTCGGCATGGTGATATCCATGGTGACCAAATCGGGATGCAATTCTTGGTATAACTTCGCCGCCTGTTCCCCGTCAGAGGCTTCTCCTACCACTTCGTGCCCACGTTTCACGAGAATATCCTTAATCATCATCCGCATGAATGCAGCATCATCGACTACTAAAATTCTCGCCATGGATAACCCCCCATGAAGAGTAATATTATCTAATGAATACACAAAATTAACAGCATATATCGCGTAATAACGGTTCCATTTCACTAACCAACGGGTTCCATAATTAATGTGAGCAATGGAGATCTAAAAAGGACATCACCTTATATTGAAAAATGTATAATTTGTTAAACTCACAAACGATCATTCACACTAGAAACAAATACGATCAGCAACGCTCTTTCATAGGCCACCGTCTCTGATAATTCACAGTTCACTACAACTCCAGTGCCTCAGCAACCCTCCGCTTAATCCGTTGCAAAGCGTTATCCACTGATTTCTTCGAACGGCCCAACGTAATCGCAATTTCAGCATACGAATATCCAGCGATAAACATATCCAGCACCTTACGTTCTAACTCTGTGCACTGCGTTCCTGTTACATCCTCCAACCAGTCTCGAATTTCCGTAGTCGAAGACCAATTTTTAGGAAGGGATTCACCAGCGACAATAGATTCAGGTGAATCATAATTGGGGCAGGGAGTTACTTCATATAGCGTCTGTGGTTTTTCCGCATCCTTACTCTGCTCCCATTTGCACGGCGCATCTAGTGAAAGCGCCTTGTTGAGCGGTTCATGCTGATTCTTTTGGTATTGTTTCACCGCACTCTGCACTTCACGTGTGACGCATTTCCGAGCAAATACGCGAAACGGGCATGTGCCACGCCGATAGGATCGAACCGCTTCAAGCCATCCAATCGCTGCATGTTGTAGTAGATCTTCAAACTCAGCGCCTTGGAGAAAATATCTTTTCGACCATTTCACAAGTAGATCGCGATACCGCTTGAACATCGTTTCGAGTGCCGTCTGGTTCCCCGCCTGCGCTGCTACGATTAACCCTTCATCGCAAATGGACTCTACGCTCACAGGTCTCGTCACACCCTACACCTCCTCCTTGATAGCTCACGGAGGAAATACATGGTTAAGGAAGAAAGAGGTATCCGCGCCACCATCCCCCGGAACACTCCCTGCGATCGGATTCCAATTGGCAGCATACGGTGGACGCCTGATTCAATTTACAATCGAAATATGGGTAACGTACACGATACACAGTATGCAGATCTACTTTTAATTCAATTCCTCTCGACCCACAATCTTCTTTATACTAAACATCACAGTTTGAACTGACCAACGAGGCTCTGGAGATGTTCAGCAAGTTCACCTAGAGACTGAGCCGACGATGTAATCTCTTCAGCTGACGCCAATTGCTGCTGTGTAGCAGCGGATATGTTTTGCATCCCCCTTGAAGTAGACTCTGTTACCTCCACCACAAGGTGCGTCGTTTTGCGTAGCTCCTCAGCTTCCGCAGACAACTGCTGAGCGGCCGCAGATACTTCTTCTATCTGCTCTGCGACCACATTTACTGCTCGCTCAATTTTCTCAAATGACTCAACAGCCTGATTCACCCTTTCAATTCCGACAACCACCCCTTGCGTACTTTCTCCCATTGTCTTGACTGCAGCATTCGTCTCCTCTTGAATACTCTTGATCAGCTCTGCGATATGCTTTGCGGATTGAGCTGAACGATCAGCCAGCTTTCTGATTTCGACGGCTACGACAGCAAAACTTCGCCCGTTATCCCCTGCCCGCGCTGCCTCAATCGCGGCATTGAGGGCCAATAGATTTGTTTGATCGGCGACGCCGGAAATCATGTCGACAATTTGCCCGATTTCGTCAGAACGTTCTCCCAGTCCCTTAACTAACATCGCAAGTGAATTGAAAGCTGAACGAATAGAGTCCATTCCTTCGCGCACATATCCAATCGATTCTCTCCCATACTTCGATAATGCAGCAGCTTCACTAGCTGATGTAGACACAACTTGCGCATTGTCAGCTACTTGTTGCATGGCGTGAACCATGTCACTTATTGTCGAGAAATTCGATTCTGCCGTCCGAACTTGTTTCTCAGCAGTTGCAGCCACCTCTTCAGCAGTCTGCGCCACCACTTCAGCCGCCTTACTGCTTTCCTCAGCACTTGCAGCTAACTCCTCTGCCGATGCAGCTAATTGCTGAGATGAATTGTATATATCATTAATCAATCCATGTAATCGATTTGCCATAAGGGAAAACCCACGAGCAAGCCGGGAAACTTCATCATTCCCTCTCTTAACCACGCGCTCAACTCTTAAGTCTCCTTGAGACATACGATCAACCTGTTGAGCTATCATCGAAATTGGTTTTGAAATCCGATGGACAAACCACAGGCATACAATGGTTCCAACTATAATTGCCAAACCTAACGTTACACTCAGCATCTTAAGTACCTGATTGGCTTGCGCATTAAAATCAACCATGTAAGAACCCGCTACTATATCCCATCCCCAACTCGGATCTTTTTGGACATATACGATTTTTTCACCAACCCGATTTGAATTGGGATACGGCCACATGTAGGTGAGATATCCTCCACCTTTGTCCGCTAATCTAACTAATTCCTGACCAACCATCTTCCCGTCGATTGATTTTAGATCCCAAATATCTTTCCCTTCCAAGGTGGGATGCATAAGTTCAACTGCACGGTCATTTATGGCGAAAATATACCCATATCTTCCGATTTTAAAACCAGGATTAATAGGGCGGTGGCCATTTGCTTCCTTCGGACCCAACACTTCTTCTTTTACCATTTCCTGAGCTGAAGCGATGCTCAATTTCCCTGATTTGACTTGCTTGTTCGCCTCATTAATTAGGGCAATGACGTGAAGGACATCTTGTTTAAGTTGTATTTTGCCTGCTTGCGAAAGCTGATGCGCAGTAATTATGTAACCCGACAGGCCAATGATTAAGCTAGGGAGCACAAGCAAAGATAGGGTCATGGCCAACAGTTTTACTTTTAGCGACGAAAAGAAGTGCAGTCTCAACTTTTTCATACTCTCTCACCTATCCTCGACTGAAAGCGATCAAATCCCAATTTCATGTCTAAAAGGCCGATGATGCCTGGGTGTTGGAATCTAAGCCCTTATAAAGCACAGAAGCCGTAATTTTCGAGAACGCGGTTCCGCACAATTAACCAGTAACGTTCCACAGAACCCCAACATGAGACTCTGCCAACCCGCCAGAACAAGGATGAACGTTTGTTCGCCGGGCTGGTATCGAGCAAACCAGTCCATGAAGCATCATTGTTGAGACACGAAAATAATCCATGACTACAAATCAATACACAATAATCGTTGATACAGGGTGATCAGCATATCAAGTTGTTGGTTCTTGTGTATGACCGCTTCATCTGTCAATAATCCGTTGCGAATCTGAGCGAGCTTGACTAACTCGTTCCGCTTTCGCTCAATTTCACTCAGCAAGTCTCTCAAATCGTAAATGGACATTGGGCGTGACCAATAATATCCCTGGCTTATGTTTACACCCGCTTCTCGAACAGCCTTTAGATCTTCGTAGTTTTCGACTCCTTCGGCAATTACGGCGTTCCCCGACCCCATAAATCTTACTAAACGGGATAGAAACCTCTGTTTTGAAGGGAGTATTGAAATCCCCTGAATTAATGCGCGATCGACTTTAATCCAATCAGGTTCCAGTTCAAAGAGCGCCTCGAGACTTGTACTCCCGGCGCCCACATCATCCAGGGCAATTCGAATGCCGAGTGACCGTATCGATTTGACCATTCTGGACAACCGAGCAACGTCATAGGATATGTACTCCACGATTTCAATGACAAGTTGATGCGGTTCACAGAACCCGTCGCGAAACAAGAGTTCGAGCTGTTCTATAAAGGGGTCCTGAACCAAGCTGCTCGGCATAACATTCACGAACAGGGGTATCGATGTCATTTCAGAGGACAATCCTCGAAGGCCACTTATACTGATAGTGAGAGCTAACCAGTCTGCTTCAATCGAACGGTTCCTTTCGAAGGCAGCACGAAACCAAACATCGGGAGGAATGAATTGACCATCATATTGAGGACGGCTTAATGCCTCATGAGCACAAACAATTCCCTCGACATGATCGACGATGGGCTGATAGACCACATCAAGTGTTTGATGTTGAAGGATTTCCTCTACAGCACGCCAGATATACGTGTCGTCATTTGGGGTTAGAGGATATTTATACCCCCCCCCCCCC
>NZ_BCRQ01000101.1 GCF_001552675.1 Alicyclobacillus sendaiensis NBRC 100866 | reverse complement strand
CCTTTGTGCATAGGGAGTGTACAGGTGAAGCCCTCGACCGATTCGTATCTGTCCGCTCCACGCATCACTGCGCTTCCACGCCAGACCGATCTACCTCGTCGTCTTCGAGGGGTCTTACTTCCTTCTCGGAATGGGATACGTCATCTTGAGGCGGGCTTCGCGCTTAGATGCTTTCAGCGCTTATCCCTTCCCGACTTGGCTACCCAGCGGTGCCCCTGGCGGGACAACTGGTACACCAGCGGTCGGTTCATCCCGGTCCTCTCGTACTAGGGACAAACCCTCTCACGTATCCTACGCCCGCGGCAGATAGGGACCGAACTGTCTCACGACGTTCTGAACCCAGCTCGCGTACCGCTTTAATGGGCGAACAGCCCAACCCTTGGGACCGACTTCAGCCCCAGGATGCGATGAGCCGACATCGAGGTGCCAAACCTCCCCGTCGATGTGAACTCTTGGGGGAGATCAGCCTGTTATCCCCGGGGTAGCTTTTATCCGTTGAGCGATGGCCCTTCCACTCGGAACCACCGGGTCACTAAGCCCGACTTTCGTCCCTGCTCGACCTGTCCGTCTCGCAGTCAAGCTCCCTTTTGCCTTTGCACGCTACGCGCGATTTCCATCCGCGCTGAGGGAACCTTTGGGCGCCTCCGTTACCCTTTAGGAGGCGACCGCCCCAGTCAAACTGTCCGCCTGACACTGTCCCGCCTCGCGTCCTCACAAGGCCGGTTAGAACAACCGTGTCCCAAGGGTGGTATCCCAACGCCGACTCCACTCAGGCTGGCGCCCAAGCTTCTCCGTCTCCCACCTATCCTGTACATGGAACACCGTTGTCCCATATCAGGCTACAGTCAAGCTCCACGGGGTCTTTCCGTCTAACCGCGGGTAACCTGCATCTTCACAGGTATTACAATTTCACCGGGTCTCTCGTTGAGACAGCGCCCAAGTCGTTACGCCTTTCGTGCGGGTCGGAACTTACCCGACAAGGAATTTCGCTACCTTAGGACCGTTATAGTTACGGCCGCCGTTTACTGGGGCTTCGATTCGGACCTTCGGGGGTCTCCCCCCTAAGCCCTCCTCTTAACCTTCCAGCACCGGGCAGGCGTCAGCCCCTATACTTCGCCTTTCGGCTTCGCAGAGACCTGTGTTTTTGCTAAACAGTCGCTTGGGCCTTTTCACTGCGGCTCTTCCCCTAGGAAGAGCGCCCCTTCTCCCGAAGTTACGGGGCCATTTTGCCGAGTTCCTTAACGAGAGTTCTCCCGCGCGCCTTCGTGTTCTCCACGCGCCCACCTGTGTCGGTTTCCGGTACGGGCACCTTCGGCTCGCTAGAGGCTTTTCTCGGCAGTGTGAACGTCGGGACTTCGGTACTGTACTTCCCTCCCCATCACAGCTCACGCTTCCCGGGGTGCGCATTTCACTACACCCCACGCTCGCTGCTTGGACGGCCTCTTCCATCCGGCCGCTTCCCTCGTCCTCCTGCGTCACCCCTTCGCTCAAACGCCTACGGTGGTACAGGAATGTCAACCTGTTCTCCTTCGACTACGCCTTTCGGCCTCGCCTTAGGTCCCGACTGACCCTGGGCGGACGAGCCTTCCCCAGGAACCCTTGGGCTTTCGGCGGAGGGGATTCTCACCCCTCTTTTCGCTACTCATACCGGCATTCTCACTTCCATGCGCTCCACCAAGCCTCCCGGCTCAGCTTCCCCGCACATGGAACGCTCCCCTACCATGTCTCCATCCCGAGCTTCGGTGTCCGGTTTAGCCCCGTTCCATTTTCCGCGCAGCGCCACTCGACCAGTGAGCTATTACGCACTCTTTCAATGATGGCTGCTTCTAAGCCAACATCCTGGTTGTCTTCGCAGCGCCACATCGTTCCCCACTCAACCGGTACTTCGGGACCTTAGCTGCGGGTCTGGGCTGTTTCCCTCTCGACTACGGACCTTATCGCTCGCAGTCTCACTGCCAGGTTCCTCGACATTGTGGCATTCGCAGTTTGACGAAGCTTGGTAGCCCTCGCGGGCCCCGCACCCCATCAGTGCTCTACCTCCACAACTCATCCCCTGACGCTAGCCCTCAAGCTATTTCGGGGAGAACCAGCTATCACCGGGTTCGATTGGCATTTCACCCCTACCCCCAGTTCATCCCCTGGCTTTTCAACGCCAGTGGGTTCGGGCCTCCATGCGGTGTTACCCGCACTTCACCCTGACCAGGGGTAGATCACCCGGTTTCGGGTCGATGCGGACGAACTTGCGCCCTCTTCAGACTCGCTTTCGCTTCGGCACAGGCTCCTCCGCCTTCACCTCGCTCGCCCGCATCACTCGCCGGTTCATTCTACAAAAGGCACGCCGTCACACCCGGAGGTGCTCCGACTGCTTGTAGGCACACGGTTTCAGGTTCTCTTTCACTCCGCTCCCGCGGTCCTTTTCACCTTTCCCTCACGGTACTGGTTCACTATCGGTCGCCAAGGAGTATTTAGCCTTAGGAGGTGGTCCTCCCAGATTCCTACGGGATTCCTCGTGTCCCGCAGTACTCGGGGTCTGTTTCCACCCTCGTGCAAGCGTTTCGGATACCGGGCTCTCACCGTCTCTGGCCGGCCTTCCCAGACCGTTCTCCTACGCTCCCACTCGGGCTGGCTACCCTGCAGCTCGCCACAAACAGCCCCTCTACCCCGCATGCGCAACGGCTGCAGCCTTTCACACGCATGCGGTTTAGGCTCCTCCGCTTTCGCTCGCCACTACTCACGGAATCGCGGTTGCTTTCTCTTCCTCGGGGTACTGAGATGTTTCACTTCCCCCGGTTCCCCGCTCAAGACCTTTCGGCCTCAAGCTGCTGGCGCTTCCCACCAGCGGGTTCCCCCATTCGGACATCCACGGATCTCAGCCCGCTTACGGCTCCCCGTGGCGTATCGGCGTTCGCCCCGTCCTTCTTCGGCTCTTGGCGCCTAGGCATCCACCGTGTGCCCTTCCTAGCTTCACCTTTCCTCTCCCTATGCACTTGCCAAGGTCCTTCGAGAGAGCTCTCGCTCCCTCAAAACTAAACACACCCCACCACCTTCGCCCGCAACCCTTCGCCCTTGCTCCCTAGAAAGGAGGTGATCCAGCCGCACCTTCCGGTACGGCTACCTTGTTACGACTTCACCCCAATCATCGACCCCACCTTCGGCGGCTGGCTCCCCATAAGGGGTTACCTCACCGACTTCGGGTGTTGCCGACTCTCGTGGTGTGACGGGCGGTGTGTACAAGGCCCGGGAACGTATTCACCGCGGCATGCTGATCCGCGATTACTAGCAATTCCGGCTTCATGCAGGCGAGTTGCAGCCTGCAATCCGAACTACGAGCGGCTTTTTGGGTTTCGCTCCGCCTCGCGGCTTCGCCTCCCTTTGTACCGCCCATTGTAGCACGTGTGTAGCCCAGGACATCAGGGGCATGATGATTTGACGTCATCCCCGCCTTCCTCCGACTTACGCCGGCAGTCACCTGTGAGTCCCCGCCCTTTCGCGCTGGTAACACAGGTCAAGGGTTGCGCTCGTTGCGGGACTGAACCCAACATCTCACGACACGAGCTGACGACAACCATGCACCACCTGTCTCCTCTGCCCCGAAGGGACCCCTCATCTCTGAGGGTGTCAGAGGGATGTCAAGCCCTGGTAAGGTTCTTCGCGTTGCTTCGAATTAAACCACATGCTCCACTGCTTGTGCGGGCCCCCGTCAATTCCTTTGAGTTTCAGTCTTGCGACCGTACTCCCCAGGCGGAGTGCTTATTGGGTTTCCTTCGGCACTGGGGTGTGTCCCCCCAACACCTAGCACTCATCGTTTACGGCGTGGACTACCAGGGTATCTAATCCTGTTTGCTCCCCACGCTTTCGTGCCTCAGCGTCAGTCACTGTCCAGCAAGGCGCCTTCGCCACTGGTATTCCTCCACATCTCTACGCATTTCACCGCTACACGTGGAATTCCCCTTGCCTCTCCAGCACTCAAGTCAAGCAGTTTCCAGAGCCATCCCATGGTTGAGCCATGGACTTTCACTCCAGACTTGCTCGACCGCCTACGCACCCTTTACGCCCAGTGATTCCGGACAACGCTCGCCCCCTACGTTTTACCGCGGCTGCTGGCACGTAGTTAGCCGGGGCTTCCTCACTCGGTACCGTCTCGCATGGGACTTTCCACTCCCCATGCCGCTCTCCCCGAGCAACAGAGCTTTACAACCCGAAGGCCTTCCTCGCTCACGCGGCGTTGCTCCGTCAGGCTTGCGCCCATTGCGGAAGATTCCCTACTGCTGCCTCCCGTAGGAGTCTGGGCCGTGTCTCAGTCCCAGTGTGGCCGGTCACCCTCTCAGGTCGGCTACGCATCGTCGCCTTGGTGGGCCGTTACCCCGCCAACGAGCTAATGCGCCGCGGGCTCCTCTCTCAGCGGCCCATCTGGGCCTTTCCCCGCAAGAAGATGCCCCCTCGCGGGCGCATCCGGCATTAGCGCCCGTTTCCGGGCGTTATTCCGGTCTGAAAGGCAGATTACCCACGTGTTCCTCACCCGTCCGCCGCTGACCTCCGAAGAGGTCCGCTCGACTTGCATGTATTAGGCACGCCGCCAGCGTTCGTCCTGAGCCAGGATCAAACTCTCAATCCAAGCGTTCTATCCTGACCTTTTGTCGCAAAGACTTGCGGGCTCGGTGGTCTCGTGTGTTTAGTTTTCAAGGAGCGATT
>NZ_BCRQ01000100.1 GCF_001552675.1 Alicyclobacillus sendaiensis NBRC 100866 | reverse complement strand
CGAAAGCCACGTGCGGCATATCGGAGACATCCTCCCGCATTCACACGTGTCGTCCGACCGCTACGATGCCTCGTACTTTCTCCGGGAGATCCCCGAACTCGAGGAGGCATCCGTCGACGACGAGACGATTCTGCGCCACCGTGCCTTGCTTTACGAGTATTTGCGGCAGAAACGCATCTGTGAGCAGTGCATGGGATATGAGTGGTGCGGCAAGGCGGGCGACATGCGCGGCTTTGAGCAGGTCCTGGAAGTGAACGCGCGAGGTCTCGCGACCCGCGTTCGCCGCTGCATGCCGTTCAAAGAGCATGTGGTCAAAGAACGCGTACGCAGATATGCGCAGCTCGCGGGTGTGACGGAGATCGGCGACGAGTTTCGCTTCGAGAACTTTCCCGAGGAGCAGGCGAGAAAGTATCCCAAGGTGTTGAGATATGCGCAGGAATTCGCGCGCACGTGGAGCCCACAGGAGGCTCCGCGCGCAGGCTTGTACCTGTTCGGCCCTCCGGGCGTCGGGAAAACGCACCTCATGTTCGCCGTGTTTCGCGAGCTGCAGCGGCGGGGCGTGCCGTCTTTGGTGGTTCGGTCGGATTCACTCTTTGATCACATGCGGCACGTCATCGCGGCGGGTGACGATCTGGAGCCGTTTCTTGAGACGCTCTCCACGGTGCCGGTGCTCGGCATCGACGAATTCGCACAAGAGCGTGCGAACGAATTCAGCATGGAGAAACTGTTTCGGATCATTAACTACCGGTTCCACCACAAGCTGTCGACCTGGTTTACGAGCAACTTTAGTCCTCCCGATGCGTATCGGCGCGGAGTGGACGACCTTCTCGACACGGTCGCGCCACTCAGGTCCCGGGTGATGAGCATGTGCATTCTGGTGAAAATGGACGGCCCGGATGCGCGCCAGCGGAATCTCCGGACCTTGGTCTGACGTGTCAAAGGCGCGATGGCCCTGCCCGCTGAACGCAGAGGCCGACGAGAGCCACCTGATGAACGCGGCACTCGATTCGAGGGGCGCTTTTTTCAATCAGCGCAGCTTGCTTCCGGTCCCGCTCTTGCAGAGCCAGGGACCGCTCCTCATCCGTGAGTTCGTCCAGCAGGCTCTCATAGTAGGCGGACAACTGCGCGAGGTCGCCCTTAAGACGCGCCATCGCTTCTTGAGCCCAGGCATCGTCCTGCGCGGCGGCGTGATCGGCCAGCGCACGCTGGAGGTGCCTCCATGCTTCGTGAACCGTGTGGCGACTGTGCCGAAGAAGGTCGGGCGCAGGCACGCCGGAGAAGTCTCGGTGTTGAATCCGCTCGTAGAACCTATCCACGATTTGAAGGTTGTCCAGACACACGGCGTAGGAGAACCATTCCTCGCGGTTGAGGTCTGCCGTATAGGCAAAGACGCCGTTCACCATCATCCAAGGCACAACTTCGCGTTCCGCGTCACCTTCTCGCACACAGGCGATCCGGCCGCGCTGCGCTGCGCTCAGCAGAATCCGGTCGAACAGGGGGCTGCCGAAGTCGACGAGCTCGACGCGGCGTTTGACGCTCCATGAAAACGGCGCCGCGGGCTGTTCGGCGTTCAGCCGGGCCTCCTCTCGCGCGTGCGATTCGGCGTCAAATGCCAAGCGGAGGACGGTCGGTTCGACCGATTGATGGGTAGCCTCCACCCACATCCAGTAGAAGGGTCGCTCGATGAGCTCTTTGTCCACATCGGCGGGAAGCTCGTACTCCCGGTACATGGGCCGCGCCAGGAGCGTACGAGCGCCCACGGAGGTGAAGTATCGGTCGCAGAAGGACAGCCGCTGTTCAGGCGTCCGCAGTGGCGCTTGTGTTTCGAGGCTCAACGGCGATTTGCACCTCCCTTTCGCACGACGAGATCTTCCACTTGCACAGCCTTGAGCTGGGCCAAGAACTCCTCATCGTCGCGGCTTGTCATGGCGGCTTCAAAGATGCGCTTCTCCCAAAGATCCAATCGCACATCGCTCACAAGTTCATCGAGTCGGCCGATCACGGCCTCAAACATGCGCACCTTCTCCTGCAAGACCTCCAGGATGTGTTCCTCAATGGTGTCCTTTGTCACAAGGTGCACGACATGGCAAGCGTGCGTTTGGCCGAGCCGATGAATGCGTCCGATGCGCTGCTCGAGCCGCATCGGATTCCATGGCAGGTCATAATTGATCATATGATGACAAAACTGAAGGTTGATGCCTTCTCCGCCGGATTCGGTAGCCACCAGCACGCGTATCTTTTTGGAGAACAGCTCCCGCATCCAGTCTTTCTTTCCCCGGCGGAAGCCCCCTCGAAATGGCACCGCGCTGATCCCGTGTTTCTTGAGCGTATACATCAAGAAATCTTGCGATGCTCTGTACTCGGTAAAGATAATGATCTTTTCCGGCGCATCCTCCAGGAGCTTGAGCACGGCCTCCACCTTTGCGTACGACGGGATGGAGGTCCCCTGCTCAATCAACGACTGCAGGCGCCTGGCGCGCTCGGGATCGCGCGCCTTCTTCAACATTTTCTCCAGCGAGAGAAGAGCCGCGTATGCGGAACTGCAGATCTCGCGCTGAAGGGTGATGAGCGGGAGGATGGACGCGCGAGCCGCTCGCGAACGCTCAAACTCGCTCTTTAAAAACGACTGAACAGCTTCATAAAACGCGCGTTCCTCGGGCGTCAATTCGACGGGCATCACGCGCACGTGGCGCTTCGGCAGCTCGAGCGCTCCGTCCTCTCGCCGGTTTCGGATCATGACGCGGCTGATGGTCTGGCGGAGGGCGGCGGGATCTTTCGGCGTTCGCGGGCTGGCGACGAAGCGCTCGGCAAATTCCGCAGGGTTGCCGAGTTCTCCAGGCTTCAGCAGCGTGACCAAGGTGTGCAATTCCTTGAGCTGGTTCTGGACAGGTGTCGCCGTGAGCAGGAGCATGTACTTGTGCTGGAGCTGGTTCAGCAGCTGCCAATTCTTTGTGCTCGGGTTCTTGAGCTTGTGAGCTTCGTCGACGATAATCAGGTCCCACCATTGGGCTCGAACGCGTTCCGCGTGCGGGGGCCGCTTCGCGGTGTCGATGGATGCGACGATGACGCCTTCCGCGTCCCATGTCCATTCGTCCCGCTGTGGAACCGCATGGATGCGAAATTTCTGGTTCAACTCCTTAGTCCACTGGGACACGAGCGAGGCTGGCACGAGCACGAGTGCCTTTCGCACGAGTCCTCGGACGAGGTATTCCTTAAGGACAAGACCCGCTTCAATGGTTTTGCCGAGCCCCACCTCATCCGCGAGAATCGCTCTTCCGCGCAGATCGCGCACAACCCGAAGGGCCGTTTCCACTTGATGCGCAAGCGGGCTGAACTGCACGTGTTCCAGTGCAAGCAGCTGATCAAACGCGGGCGTGATGAAGGCCTGACGCGCCATCGCGCCGAGGCGGAACAGCTCCCAGTCGGCGTCTTGTGTCCCTCGCCCCACGCGCAGGAGCGCCTCGAGCTCGGCTTCCACATCGAGCCCGGCGATGGAGAACGACCATGGGCGTTGATCGGCGGCCCACAACTGGTCGGCGAGTTCTCGCACGTCGACCCCCTCCTCGTCTTGTTCTGCTCGCTGCAGTCATGTAGTATGTGACAGGTGATATCGATTCTTGCGCCCAAGGACGGTGGCGATATTGGGAAAGCGAACGCCGCTTTATGATCTCCACCTTCGCTTCGGGGCTCGCATGGTGGAGTTCCACGGGTGGGAGATGCCGGTGCAATACACCAGCATCTTGGACGAGCACCGCGCAGTTCGCACGAATGTGGGGATGTTTGACGTATCCCACATGGGCGAGATCGAGGTGGCCGGGCCCGATAGTTTTTCGTTTTTGCAGAGGCTTTTGACGAACGATCTGGGGCGGCTGAGGCCAGGGCGGGCGCTGTACACGCTGATGACGGACGATCGCGGCGGGACGCTCGACGATCTGCTGGTCTACCGATTGGAGGACGACCGTTTCTGGCTCGTGGTCAATGCCGCGAATCGGGAAGCGGATTTGGCCTGGCTCCGGGATCACATCCAGGGGGCCGGCGTGGCGGTGACGGATCGGTCGGATGAGGTGGCGCTCCTCGCGGTGCAGGGGCCACGCGCCGCGGAGTATCTCGAGCGGTTGGAACTCGAGGTCAGCGCTTTGCGCCCCTTTTCGTTTACGAGCGCTCGTTTTCAAGAGGGGGAGATGATCGTCTCCCGGACGGGTTACACGGGCGAAGATGGGTTCGAGTTGTACACCGACGGCGAGACCGCGCGCCAGCTGTTTGAGAAGCTTCACGCGCTGGGCGTCACGCCGTGCGGCCTCGGGGCGCGCGACACCCTGCGGCTCGAGGCGTGTCTGCCGCTGTACGGCCAGGAGCTGCGGCGGGACGTCACCCCTCTCGAGGCTTCGCTGGATCAATTTGTGAAGTTTGACAAGGGCGACTTCATCGGCCGCGAAGCGCTCCTGTCTGAGGCGGAAGCGGGGCCCAGCCGGCGGCTCGTCGGATTGGAAATGGCCGATCGCGCGATTCCGCGCACGGGTTACGCGGTGTTTCGCGGGGAGCATAGGGTTGGCGAGATCACGTCGGGGACCTTGTCGCCCACGCTCGAGCGCCCGATCGGGCTTGCGCGGGTGAGCGCGTCGGCTGCAGCCGTCGGCGAGACGCTCGAGGTGGAGATCCGCGGGAAGCGGCATGCCGCGCGCGTGGTGCCAATTCCGTTTTATCGGCGCCCGAAGGTGAGCTCGGCAAGTGCCAAG
>NZ_BCRQ01000099.1 GCF_001552675.1 Alicyclobacillus sendaiensis NBRC 100866 | reverse complement strand
CGTTCTGGCAGACGCTCCGACCACGGCAGCAAGTGGTCCATCTCCGTCCGGTCGTCAGTCCGGACGTTGGGCAGCCGTTCGAACAGGTGCTCCAGGTATGCGATCAATACCAGAGCTCCCAACGCAAAGGGGCAACTGAACGTTTGAGCACGCGTTCAGTTGCCCTCTTGGCTATGTGGGCGGCGCTCCTGCGATCACGCCCCCGCGCCGACCTGCTGTTCGTTCACCTTTTCGATGCGAAGCTTGTCGCCGTCCACGCCGAGCAGGACGCGATCGCCCTTCTTGATCTCGCCCGCGATGAGCGCCGACGAGAGGAGATCCTCGACGTTGCGGACAATGGCCCGCTGCAGCGGCCGCGCGCCGTACTGCGGATCGAATCCGACCTTCGCGAGGAACTTCTTCGCCTCATCCGTCAGCTCGAACTCGATCTCCTGCTCCTTCAGGCGGCGCTTCAAGTTGTCCACCATCTTGTCCACGATCCGCTCGATGTGCGTTTCATCCAGCGGGTGGAACACGATGATCTCGTCAATGCGGTTGAGGAACTCGGGCCGGAAGGTGCGCTTCAGTTCGTCCATGACCTTGTCCTTCATGCCCAGGTACTTATCCTCTTCCCGCTTGAAGCCGAGCGCACCGCCCTTGCGCAGCTCTTCGGCGCCCACGTTCGACGTCATGATGATCACCGTGTTCCGGAAATCGACTGTGCGGCCTTTGCCGTCCGTGAGCCGGCCGTCGTCCAACACCTGCAGCAGGATGTTGAACACTTCCGGATGGGCCTTTTCGATCTCGTCCAGGAGCACCACCGAATACGGCTTGCGGCGCACTTTCTCGGTCAGCTGACCGCCTTCCTCATACCCGACATATCCCGGCGGCGATCCGACCAGCCTCGACGTCGAGTGGCGCTCCATGTACTCCGACATGTCGATGCGGATGAGCGCATCCTCGTCGCCAAACAGCGCTTCCGCGAGCGCGCGCGCCAACTCCGTCTTCCCGACGCCCGTCGGCCCGAGGAAGATGAACGAGCCAATCGGCCGCTTCGGATCTTTGAGCCCAGCCCTCGCGCGGCGAATGGCCTTCGCCACCGCCTCGACGGCTTCGTCCTGGCCGATGACGCGCTCGTGGAGGATCTTCTCGAGGTTCAGCAACCGCTCCGACTCGTCTTGCTGGAGCTGCTGCACCGGAATTCCCGTCCACGAGGAGACGATGTGGGCAATATCCTCTGCGGTCACGCGCACGTCGTCCAGTTGCTGCGTCTTCTGCCAAGTCTCCTTCAGCCGCTCGAGCTCTTCCTTGATTTTTTGCTCCTCGTCGCGCAGGCTGGCCGCCAGCTCGAACTCCTGGCTCTGCACGGCGGCGTCCTTCTCGCTGCGCACCTTCTCCAACTTCTGCTCGAGCTCCTTGAGATTCGGCGGAGCGGTGTGCGTGCGCAGCCTCACGCGCGAAGCCGCCTCGTCAATCAGGTCGATGGCCTTATCCGGCAAGAACCGGTCCGAGATGTACCGATCCGACAGCTTGACCGCGGCCTCGAGCGCCTCGTCCGTGATCTTCACGCGGTGATGCGCTTCGTACCGATCGCGCAGGCCCTTGAGAATTTCCAGCGCCTCCTCCGGCGACGGCTCGTCGACCATGATCGGCTGGAAGCGCCGCTCGAGCGCCGGATCCTTCTCGATGTGCTTGCGATACTCGTCGAGCGTCGTCGCGCCGATGCACTGAAGCTCGCCGCGCGCGAGCGCCGGCTTCAGGATGTTCGACGCGTCGATCGCGCCCTCCGCGCCGCCGGCCCCGATGAGCGTGTGCAGCTCGTCGATGAACAGGATGACGTTTCCGGCCTGGCGGATTTCATCCATGATCTTCTTCAGCCGATCCTCGAATTCACCGCGATACTTCGTGCCGGCGACCACCGTGCCCATGTCGAGCACCATCACGCGCTTGTTGCGCAGCGTCTCCGGCACATCCCCCGTCACAATGCGCTGCGCCAGCCCCTCGGCGATCGCGGTCTTTCCGACGCCGGGTTCGCCGATGAGCACCGGGTTGTTCTTGGTGCGCCGCGACAACACCTGGATCACGCGCTCAATTTCTTTCTCGCGCCCAATGACGGGATCGAGCTTGCCGTCGCGCGCCATCTGCGTGAGATCGCGCGCCAGGCTGTCGAGCGTCGGCGTGCCGACGGAGGCGTCCTTGTCCCCCGCGATATCCATCGCATCGCCGCCCAAGAGCTGGAGCACCTGCTGACGCGCCTTGTTCAGATTCACGTTCATGTTGGCGAGCACGCGCGCCGCAACGCCCTCGCCCTCGCGGATGAGGCCGAGCAGCAGGTGTTCCGTCCCTACGTACGAATGACCGAGCTTGCGGGCTTCGTCGATGGACAGCTCAATGACCTTCTTCGCCCGCGGCGTGTAGGTCATCGCCGTGACCGGGGTCTGTCCGCGGCCGACCATGCGCTCGATCTCCTGCTGCACCTTGTCCGCCTGGACGCCGAGCATCTGCAGCGCTTTCGCCGCAATGCCCTCGCCTTCCCGGATCAGGCCGAGCAAGATGTGCTCCGTGCCCACACCAGGGTGGTTCAGCCGAGAAGCCTCTTCTTGCGCCAACGCCAACACCTTTTGCGCTCTCTCCGTAAACCGTGCATACATCATCCATGCACCTCCGTATCACTCATTCTCAGCCGATCCCGAATCAACTGCGCTCGCCGCACGTCGCGCTCGTTCGGGCTCAGCTCGCGGTTGTAGTATTTTTGTAGACAAGCCGGCTGCGTCAGCACCATCAATTCCTTCAAGATGCCGGCCGACACGCCTTGGATAATGCCGAGATCAATCCCCAGTCGCACATCCGACAGCCGCTCCAACGTCTCCTTCGAATCCATCTTGCGCGCGTACGCGAGGATGCCAAACGAGCGGCTGACGCGGTCCTCGAGCTGGATCCGGTTGCGCTCCATCAGGAGTTTGCGCGCGTTCCGCTCCTGCTCGATGATCTGCTGGACGACGCTCATCAGATTGGCGATGATCTCCTCCTCGCTCTCGCCCAGCGTGATCTGGTTCGACACCTGGTACAGATTCCCGAACGACTCCGAGCCCTCGCCGTAGATACCCCGAACCGCCAGCCCGACCTGAGACACGGCGCTGAGCAGGCGCTGGATGCCACCCGTGAGCGCGAGGCCCGGGAGATGCATCATGACGGAGGCCCGGATGCCGGTTCCGACATTCGTCGGGCAGGCCGTCAGGTACCCGTACTGATCGTGGTACGCGTACGTCAAGGTCTGCTCAAGAGCGTCGTCCACCTGGCTCGCCAGATTCCAAGCCTCCTGGAGGCGAAGTCCCGGCAGAATGCACTGAATGCGCAGGTGGTCTTCCTCATTGACCATGATACTGACGACCTCGTCGTCGCGCAGGACGATGGCGCCATGCTTCTCTTGCTGCGCGAGATCGGGACTGATGAGATGCTTCTCGACAAACATCTGGCGATCCAGCGGCGACAGATCCCGACAGCGGATGAACTCGAACTTGCCGAGCCGCTTCATGGCGTCGTTCTCCGCGGCCTGACGCACGAGCTCCATGACCTCGCCTGCGTGGGCGTCGGTCGCCAGCGTAGGAAACGGAAATCCCTTCAGATTTCGGGCCAAGCGGATGCGGCTGGTCAACACGATGTCGTCTTCTGGCCCTGTTTCTCTCATCCATTTGCTGATGGTTCGTTTGACAAAGTCTGCGAGGGACATCTGTACACCTCCTCACTGCGCGCCCTGTTCCAGTTTGCGGATTTCGTCGCGCAGTTGCGCCGCGCGTTCGAACTGCTCCTGGGCCACGGCCTGCTGTAGTTCCCGGCGAAGCTGTTCCAGTCTGCGCGCCAGTTGTTGGCGCTCGCCCGCAGATCCCGGGACTTTTCCTGTGTGGCGCAGCCCATTCTGAATGCGCCGCAACAGCGGCTCAAGGCGCGACGAAAAGGCGTCGTAGCAGTCTGGGCAGCCAAACCTGCCGATCTGCGTGAACTGGTTGTACGTCATGCCACAAGTCCCGCATCGCTGCTGGGCCTGGGTCGTGACCGGCGCAAATCCCGAGGACGACTCCATGTTCAGAAGCCCGCTCAAAAGCTTGTTGAAGTCGAACGGGCTCCCCATGAGAAACGGATTGGGGAACACCTCGCCCTGTTCTTTCGCACAGACCTCGCACAGGTGATACGCCGTCTGCACACCGTTGATGATTTTCGTGACGTGGACCGTCGCCGGTCGCTCATGGCACCGCTCGCAAAGCATCGGTCCCACCTCGCTTTCAAGGTTTTCGGTGCGCCGCGAGCGCCTGCAGCGCACTCGCCAGCAGCTTCGCCCGCAGCCGGTCTCGATACGGAAGATCGAGCGCGAGCACTTCCCGCCGCAACATGGCTGAGATCAAGGCAGCCTCTCGATCCGTCAGCCATCCGTCCCTCTCCAGGCGTTCAATCAACGCCTCGCTCGCCGACTGGCTGACCTCGTCCCCGAGCGATCTCAACACGTCCCACAACAAGTGATCCTTGTCGAGTTTCACCCGCCGGATGCGGATGTAACCGCCACCGCCGCGCTTCGACTCCACGACATACCCGTGATCTGTCGTGAAGCGCGTGCTGATGACGTAGTTGATCTGCGAAGGGACGCAGTGAAACTGCTCCGCGAGCTCGTTGCGCTGAATCTCAATGACATCGAGCCCGCTTTCCTCCATGAGTCGTTTCAAATACGCCTCGATGATGTCTGAGATGTTGCTTGCCATGGTGACAACCCCTAACCGCAGCACCGTCCTCTGAGTTTCGTTTGACGTTGTCTTTTTGACTTTGACTTTTCTTGACCTTATTATACACCTGCCCGCGGGAAATGCAAGAGGGGTTTGGCTTTAGTGTGCACAAAAATCCAGCGCATTCTGCGCTCCACCTTCGCCACGAGCGCTTGCGCCCTTCCAGGCAGACATGCGCCGTCTGAACGTGAGCGTCGACAGGGACACGTGTTCAGGCGACCGGCCCGCCAAGTCCCCGAACGGCGTCTCTTGCGAGATTCGCGACGGGATCGCCCCCGTGCAAGCGCCTATGCTTGCCTCGCATGCAAATTTCGCGGGCCGGCCCGCCGAGCGAGGGACCACTCGATGCTTTCGCTATCGGTGTTGCACGACATGGTCATGCGCGCTCGCGCAGGAGACGACGTATGCTTACACGCGCTCTTCGAGATGTTTCG
>NZ_BCRQ01000098.1 GCF_001552675.1 Alicyclobacillus sendaiensis NBRC 100866 | reverse complement strand
GTTGATCACCCAGTTCCATCCATACCCCGGATCGGCAACCCTTGTCCCCTCGATCCTCGCGATCCCTTCCAAATCCTGATCTTGACGCATGCTTGCAAGCAGCAAGCTTGCAACGTCCTTACGTGTGACGATGCAAGCTTGCTGAAAGCTTTCACGCTTCATCCTTTTCAAGTCCAAAAACGTCAGGAAGTTCGTTCCTGTTTCCGACCCGTGAGCAGGTGATGAATCACTTCCTCGTAGCCGTGCTTGCGCAGAAACTCGAGGATCGCCGCTTCGAGAATCTCTCGCTGCGACATCCGCCACGCCTGGCTTGCAGCGCGCAGCAGTCGGTCAAGCTCCACCGAGATGTGGAGGCTCTTCACCACGGAGAACCCAGGGATGGTGTAGCGCGGTACGTCCGTCGCGCCCCGCTCCGTGTGCAGCAACAGCCGCTCCAGTTTCGCCCGATGTTTCACCAGCATCCCGAGAAGCTCGAGCGCATCCCCAAGCGGCAACGAAACGGACTCGCCCTCACTCGACACAGTCTCTCGGGGAGGGTCGGGTTCGGCCGACGGAGACGTGGTGTCTTGTGTACGTTCTTGTGTGACGTAGTTGCGCGCCGTGTTCGACCACAGGTACCCGTGCGCTTGCATGTACTGCGCCATCTCGAAGGCGCTCGCGAAGCCAAGCGCCTCGGCGATCCGCTTGGGATCGCCGTAGGGTTCGGCCTGAAACGCCTCGATCACCCGCGCCACCTTGTGCCCACGTCGCTTCTTCTTGGGCGTCTCGCGCTCGACATATGTTTCATGCTCCACGCTCCACTGGTACCCGCGGCGCATCATGAACTGGTCCAGATACCGACGCGCCTTGTACCCGTACATCTGGGCAATCGCGTCCCGCGTCTTGCCGTCCGCAAGGAGCTGGAAGACGTCTTCCGGCCGAAGCGTCATGCTTGCACCTCCTCAAACGAGAGCATCTGCACGGCGCGCTGGAGATCCTCGCGGGTGGCATGAGTGTACACCGCCGTGACGGTCGGCGAACTGTGTCCCAAGAGCTTCTGGACCAAGATCAGGTGCACGCCTTGGCGAATGAGGTTCGAGGCAAAGCTGTGCCGGAACGTGTGCGCCGTGACGTACCGGCGATACCCAAGCACGAGGCTCGTCTGCTTGAGCACCCGGTTGATGTGCGTCGGCGACAAGCCGCCCGTCGAAGGCGTCGCAAAGAACCGCTCGTGTGGTTTCGCGTGCGTTCGATACTGCTCGACATACTGCGACAGAACCTGTCGAAGCGCGTCACATATCGGCACTTCGCGCGGTTTGTCGCCCTTGCCGTGCGCCACGCGGATGACGCCTTCCTCGAAATCGACGTCTTCCATGCGGAGAAAGATGATTTCCGCAATGCGAAGTCCCGTGTAGGCCATGGTCCAGGCCGCCGCTTGAACGTGCGGATGGGGAATGTGATGGATGAACCGCGCAAGCTCGTGCGCAGGGAGCGCGTACCGCTCCTTCTGTACGGTGCGCTTGGCTTCGAGCATCTCCGCCGGGTTCGAGCTCACCATGCCTTGGCGCACGAGGTACTTGAAAAACGAGCGCAGCGCATACAACCGCCGATTGATGGTCGTGGCCTGTCCTGGGCTTGCCTCGAGATACGCGCGCAGGTCCTCGACGGTTGTCTCCTCCACCGACCAGGGCAAGTTGTGGCGCGCGGCGTAGAAGGCCGCGAACCGTCGTAAGTCACTCTGGTACCCGATGACCGTCTTCCGACTCCGCCCCTGGCGCACAAGATGCGCCCCAAACTCCGTGATGGCTTCCTCCCCCAACATGCTCTCGCCTCCACAGGCCGCCCGGTCCCGGGCTTGGCACCCAGGCCGCGGTTCGGCGCGAATTTCCCGCCTTGCGCGCAGACCCCGCGCACAAGGGGGCATTCGGCCTAATCGCCAAAAAGGCCATGCGCCGCCCCCGTCAAGGCTGCGAAGCACCGCGAAGCGGCTTGGCCTTGACAGGGGGCAAAAGCGCATGGCCTAGCATGAACCGGGCCGAAAGCCCCCGGGATTCAGGGAGCCTCCGGATCGCCGACCTCCACCGCCGAGGTGTCGTCGGGAGCCTCGGAAGCGGGTTTGGACTCGAGCATGCGGCGAAACTTCTGGAGGGTCTCTTGCATCTCCTGTCGCAGACGATGATAGACCACGCCTTGTTGGAGAACCGCTTTGCGCTCGACAGGACTCCACGCTTCAAACCCAGGCGCTGTGAGAGGGACGAGACGAGACGGGTTGGCCTTGCAGATGGTGATGACTTCACAGACTAAGAGATTCGGATCATCGACGAGCCAAGATAAGAGCGCGCGTCGAGGGTCAATGCCCCATTCAAACAGTTGCATCGTATCCCGTGGGAGGTCGAGCAGCATCATGAGGGTCGATTCGACACTCGTCAGTTCCTTCCCATGCGGTGCCCGCACAAACGCAAACTCGCCTGCTTGGGTCGTTCGGTCGACCACATACACCAGCTGTCCGGGTATCAACGCTTTGAGATCGGTCGCCGGCGTAATGATGGCGACATCCTCCGGCGTCAACCCAAACCAGCGCAGGTTCGGTTTCACGCTCACCGCCAAGACCGCATTGGAAGGATGCAAGACGCTTCGTAAAAGGCCAAGGTAGTCGGCGGCCGACTTTTCGCGCTGCTGAATCGCGTCCAACAACGCATCCTCCGCCTGATACTCCTCTTCCTTCTCCGGTGGAAGCTGAATCAAGTTCATGTACTTCCCGACGATTTCAGGTCCCAATAACTGCACCACAAAGCGCGGGCCTTGAGGCAGCTTCGAAGCGATTTGAATGGCGAGCTTGGCGCTCAGGTTGCGCTTGCGATTCTCAATGGCGTTGTAGTAGGAAAGCGAAAGCCCGAGAAAGTCCGCCATCTCTTTCTGGGTCATCTCCATCTCGGTTCGCTTCTCCATGAGCCAATTCACAAACTGCTGGAATTTATCTTCGGGCACCAGCGCATCGGCTGAAAGCCTGGGCATGTCGTTCCCCCCTTCTATCCTCGCGCGATGAAAGAATCCTCATCTACAAATCAGGATGAGCAAACAGCCAGAAAGAATTTCATGAGGCCCAATCACTTTTTCACTATACACAGCCTATATGCAGGCGTCCACGACGGTAAAATGCGCAAAGTGCATGTTACCACCGCATGTTACAAGGAGTATCCTCGATTACGCGCTACAATTGTACACACGAAATGTGTTTTTTCCTGATGTTCAATGAGAATCGACTAAATTGATGGTTGATCCAAACGAAAAGAGGATCTATACTCTTCTCATCCTAGTTATCCACCATTTTCACACATAGAAAGGGTCGAGCGTCATGATTACGTTTGAAGGTTTGGTACAAGACGTGTCGATGTCGAAGGATGGCACGAAAAAGTACGCGGAGGTTGCCGACCGGGAGCATTTCGTGACGTACCGCGTTCAGGTGCCGGTCGAGGCGCAGCTGTCGCGGGGCGAGATCACGCAGTTGGAAGTCGTGCGCATCCGCGCGTTCAATGGGCAGATCAGCCTAGAGGCGCAGCCATTGGCGGCGAAGGTCGCCAAGCCCTAATTCGCAAGACCCGGGCGGCGAGCGCGCGGACCCCAAGGGGAGCGCGCCGTCGCCCGGAAGGGGTGGGGGCCAGTAACACCCACCCCGCAAAATCCCTTCGGGACCCGAAAGGAGGGGAGGAGCATGTGCAACTTGCCAATGTAGACACGCTCATAGGTCACATCCACGTGGCGCGATGGCTCGAGCGCTACAGCACGTTCTTGCGTGACTTGGCCTCGGTGGAAGCCGATTCGCCCTTTGAGCCCGTGCGGATGACGTATCGGGGCTTGGACCTGCAGACGTATCCGGAGCGGACCAAGTCACACTGGCACGCGTTCAAGGTCTGGCTACCGACCGGCGGCGCACAAAACGTCGCCCTCGAGTTTCGCTTGTACGACAAACCGCTCAAGGAAGCGTCGAACCAGTGGCCGATCGAAGTCGTGTACCGAAGTGCACCGCTTTGGACCGTGCCCTTCCTAGATCTTTGGGACTGGACGCTTCGCACCTTGGCCACTTGCGCGGATGAGGAGATTCCTGCCGAGGAGTTGCTCACACGCGTCTCTCGTGTGGATATTGCCGTGGACACGGATGAACTCGAGTTTGAAGAGAAAGACCGGGAACGCCTGGTGACAAGAGCCAAACACCAAAGCCAATACATAGACACCTACGCATGGTACGAAGACGAAAGCGTAGACGAAAACGAAGAGGCTATCGACCAAGTCACTTACCACCAAGGCGACCGGTTCACAGGGTTTACCTTCGGAAAAGGCAAAATTCTAGCTCGAATCTATAACAAGTGGTGGGAGATTGCAAGGAGCACGTCTTACAAGCAGGACAAACGATTCTTCGCGACGCTATGGCAACAGGCCGGATGGGACATGACGAAAGATGTCTGGCGGATCGAGTTCCAGCTGCGCCGGGAGGCCCTGCACGAGTTCCGTGTGCCAGAAAGCGACCTTCGTTTCGCGCAACTTAGCATTCCCGAGGTGGTCGCCCATGCACCGTCCGCCCTGGCGTATCTGATGAACGACTGGATTTCCCTTCGCACCCCCACGGGGAGCGCGAATCGCGCCAAGTGGCCAGTCGACCCGATGTGGCAAAAGCTCGTGGACACGGTCGCAACGTGCTACGGCGTGAGCGAACGTCATCCGCTTGAACCGCAGATGAATCCGTACCAACTGGCGAAGGTGATCAAGGGCTATTTGACCACGTTTGCCGTGGCAGTAAAAGAGTCCTCCAGCCAGGACCTGATGGACAAGCTCCCCTGGCTGCTCGCTCGTTACCTGGAGATGTCCCCTCAGGATTTCGCAGACACACTGGATGCCGAGATTGGGCGAAAGGCGCTCCTCCACGGCGTTCGAGTTCTCGAGGAGGTGGCTTGCTCATGAAGGTTCGACCCTATGTGCCCTATCTACAAAACGCGGCGATGCTCGTCGTCGCCTGCGCGATTACCGCGCTCGTGTTGCACATTCCCGCCGTCGACCATGCCATTCATCATATTCAAACCTTCCTGCAGGAGGTCGTCCACCATGGGACGTTTGTCGCGCCATTTCCTACTCGCTGATGGACTCTATGCACTGCTTCTCGCTTGGGTGGCACGGGCGGAATTCCGCCCCCACCCCTGGTTTGTGGGAATGTTCCTAG
>NZ_BCRQ01000097.1 GCF_001552675.1 Alicyclobacillus sendaiensis NBRC 100866 | reverse complement strand
TACGTGGGGATGGAGAGCGCTACTATTCATCGGTGCGTTGGGCGGTCTGACGATGCTATTTTTGACGCGGAACCTGATTGAGTCGCCTCGGTGGTTGATGATCCATGGACGCTACGAAGAAGCTAAGCGCTTGGTCGACGAGATCGAGCGGCGCGCGATAGCAAAGATGGGCACGTCGAAACTACCTCCGCTCATTGATGTTCCTTGGGAGGAAGAGGCGCGCGGTTTTCCTATCATGACACTTCTCAAACCCCCGTATCTGTGGCGCATGATCATCCTCCTTCTCTACTGGTTCTTGTGGTATGTGGGCGACTACGCATATTTGGGTATGGCGCCTACGGTGTTGGTTAAGTCTGGATTTGGGCTTGGGAATAGCATCGGTTTCTCCGCAATATCAGGCGTAGGGTTCGTCGTTGGGGCACTCTATGTTCTGTTCTTTGGTGACAAAATTGAGCGGAAGTATTCTCTCATCGCGAGCGGAGTCATTGGGTCTGTCGCGGTCATCCTAGCAGGGTTAATGCCGTCGTCGGTCATGGTCGTGATTGCCGGATTCTTCTTCACCACAACCATCGCCATGTTGTCGATTTTGGGTTACATTATCACTGCGGAGCATTTTCCGACGCGGGCGCGGAGCTCGGGGCTCGCCGTTTGTGACGGTATCGGCCACTTGGGAGGCGCAATTGCTCCCGCTGTGACGTTAAGCGTTTTCAATATGTTCAAAATCACGGGTGCCTTCTCGCTCATGGGTGTCATGACGCTTGCATCGCTCATTTTCATAGCGATGACCACGCGCGCGACAAGAAAGAGCCTCGAGTCGGTGAATGACGCGCTCACGCAGCGCACGCCGGCGTTGTAAGCGCATTCTGGACAAGAGGGACAGAGCTTGACAAGGGGGGCGTGACATGCACGAATTGGCGGCATCGGGCGACGTCCTGCGCCTCATCCTTGACTCCATGTACGAAGGAATTGTGCTCGTTGACTCGAACGCTCGTATTGTAGAAATCAATCAGGCGTATCTCAAACTGTTGAGTATGGAACGAGACAGCGTGATCGGTCGTCACGTGGCCGAGGTGATCGAGAACACGAGGTTGCATCGGGTCGTTGAGACTGGCATCCCTGAGCGAGGACAGCTGCAGCGGATTCGCCAGCACGACATGGTAGTGCATCGGATCCCAATCTGGCAAGGCGGAAAGGTCATCGGGGCGATTGGGGTTCTCATCTTCGAGAGCATCCGGGACCTGTACGAGATCCTTGATAGGCTGCAGGAGTACGCGGTCCAAGTACGTTCGGCTTACCCGGAGACCAAGCAAAGAGCGGAGGTCCATCAAATGAGACGGGCCTACCGGATTGACGATTTTCTCGGACAAAGCCGGGCCGTATTGGACCTCCGAAGGATTGCGCGAAAGGCGGCCCATACCCCTGTGACTGTGCTCATCACCGGGGAGAGTGGGACCGGCAAAGAGGTGTTGGCACAAGGCATCCATTTTGAAAGTAGCAGGGCGAACGGGCCGTTCGTGAGCGTCAATTGCTCAGCCATTCCCGAAAGTCTCCTGGAAGCAGAACTTTTCGGTTACGATGAGGGCGCTTTTACCGGGGCCAAACGGGGTGGAAAACCCGGTCAGATCGAGCTCGCGCACATGGGAACGCTGTTTTTGGATGAGATCGGTGATATGCCATTATCGATGCAGGCAAAGCTTCTGCGGGTTTTGGAAGATCGGCAGGTGCAGCGAGTCGGCGGGACCGTGAAACGTGAAGTCAATCTACGCTTGATATCGGCTACCAATCGCGATCTCGAAAGAATGGTGAAAGAGGGACAGTTTCGGGAAGATCTCTACTATCGTCTTAACATCATACGGCTGCACATCCCTCCTCTTAGGGAGCGGAAGGAAGACATCCCGCTCCTTCTTGCGCACTATCTTGACACGACGTGTGAACGGCTCGGCAAAGCACGCATGCATCTCTCGTCTGAGGTGGTGGAGCGGCTTCTGGATTATGACTGGCCGGGCAACGTACGAGAACTCGTCCACATGGTTGAGGTACTTGTAAGCCTATGTGATTCGTCGTACGTCAAGCTTGACGATTTTCCACCTCATCTGCACAAGCTGTTGCAAGATCTTTCTTCCCGACCGCCCGCGATTACTTCATCCCAAGGCCCTGCGGGCGACACGGTTTCCCGTGCGGCAATCGAAGGGCCGGGAACTGGTGCCAGGGAGTGCATCATGCAGGTCGAGCGGGAGCTCATCAGGGCGGCTTTGCGGGAGTCAGGGGGCAACAAGTCCCTGGCCGCCAAACGATTGGGTGTTCACCGCTCGACGCTGTATGACAAGATGAAAAAGTTAGGAATCTTGTGACGCAGGTGCTCTGTCTCGCTCCTCGTCAGAGCGAGACCCATTCTCTTTTTGCCGAGTTTGGAACGGACGCGCTTCGCGAACCGCTGCAGAGTGCCGGCACAGTCATCACGTACGACGACATCACGGTTGAGCTTCATGACCTCATGATCTGATAGCCGCACACCTGCGTTTCGTTCCAGGAATGTATTTGCAGGATGATGTCCTCGCCTTCATTTTGGATGTTGGATGTGTGTGGACAATTCGCAAAAGTATCGGGCGCAACGGGGTGTGCGAACGGCGTGCAATTCGTAGTGGTATAACTAAAGGTTCTATGTGTGACATGGTTGACTGAGAGTATTGGCGAACCTTACTCACTGCCGGCACACGCCGTCAAGGGATACGGGGCCCGTCCCTCGATGCTCTTGATGGCAGTTCGGTCCGTGGTCGATTTGCATTTGTCAAGGCTCCAAACCACCAGTGCTGAACAGGCAGCGCCATGAATGCGATCACGTGCTCCTCTGCACCGCCTAACGCCCTAAGGGCTGCGTCGCATTTCGCTTAAATACGCATATGCACGCCAGCGTTCCCTTCGAGAGGACAGACGACGGAGTGTAGGCCGCTAATCGTTAACCATCCGCTCTTCCACCAGACAACGAAGGGTTCGTGTCCGAACTCGGCGAATGCCATCCCAGATTAACCAGTGATGTGCTCAGGGCGTAAAGGGGAATCAGGGGGGCATGCTTTACCACACCAATTCGGGAACTCACATCCGCTATGTCCTTGGCTCGCCAGTCACCTGCATGGCACCTACAAAGATGCTAGAATCAAAGTTGACTACATTAGTCTGGATATTAGGGGAGTGTTGATGCATGACAAGGTCAGCTTGCCAAACCGTATTTGTAAACACCTTTACAAACGGAATTTTAGATCCTAGGCAACCGATGCTTGGCCCCGTACGAGACGGAGGATATATCGTCGCGAACACGACTCCTGGTTGCTGGGGGCCGATGATCACGCCCGCTCTCCGCGGCGGCCACGAAGTAACACAGCCGGTGTATGTAGAGGGTGCTGAGATTGGCGATGCCATAGCGATTCGCATTCGGTCGATCCGGGTGACATCCATCGCGACCGCGTCAGGCAACGATCAGACGGTAGAGGGAACGTATATCGGTGATCCGTACTGTGCCCGTAAGTGCCCGAATTGCGGCACAATGTATCCAGAAACCCGCCTCGAGGGTATTGGCCAGGGAGCAGTACGGTGCGTTAATTGCGGCGCAGACGCAACACCTTTCAAATTCACAAACGGTTACACCATCGCTTTCGATCCAACCTACCGACTGGGTGTCACGCTTCATCGAGAAGCTGCGGAAAGGATTGCGAAAGAGGGCCGCAAATACATGGCAACTCCAGAAAACTCCATACAAAATCCCATCGTGACCTTCGCTCCACACGACATTGTGGGCGCGGTGGCACGTGTTCGGCCCTTCCTTGGCCAGCTAGGCACCACACCAGCACGAGCACTTCCTGATTCGCACAATGCCGGTGATTTCGGCAGTTTCCTTATTGACGCACCACACGAGTATGCTCTTACCGCCGATGAGCTTGACCGGGTTCGCACCGATGGCCACATGGACATCAACCGCGTCCGAGAAGGAGCCATCCTCATTTGCCCAGTCAAGGTGCCGGGCGGCGGTGTATACCTTGGCGACATGCATGCATTACAGGGAGACGGTGAGATCGCCGGGCACACCTGTGATGTGTCGGGAATCGTGACACTTCAGGTTCACGTCATTAAGGGTCTCAATATCGACGGTCCCATCCTACTTCCGAACGTAGAGGACCTTCCATACCTCTCTAAGCCGCTCACCAATGAGGAGAAGCGACTTGCGCAGGCCGAAGCCGCCAAGTGGGGCCTCAAAAGTATCGAAGAAGTGGCACCGATTTCTGTCATTGGCACTGGTTCGAATCTCAATGCGGCTACCGATAACGGATTGCAACGCGCAGCCCGGCTACTTGAGATGACCGTTCCGGAAGTCATGAACCGGGCCACCATCACCGGTTCAATCGAGATTGGCCGCCATCCGGGTGTTATCACGGTGACATTTCTTGCGCCGATAGAGCGGCTTGAGCGAGTTGGGCTGTTGCCATGGGTCAAGGAACAATATGGGGTTTAAGGTAAGAGACGAGTGAGCGATACCTTGCGCGTCGCACCGCGTGTACGAGGATGCCCTGCCGTCACTCAGGCAGGGCCTTCAAGGGTATGTCCACTTGCACTCCGGGCCGAGGCAACAATGTGTCCCACTTGGTCAGTCAGGTCCATATTCTGCGTCTGTTGAAAGGGTTATGTCAGATACGCTGTCGGGCTGGATCGGTTCCCCTTCGCCGTCTATCCGACGCTGTACATTGCTGTACATTACAGTACTGACATGTGCACGACGCTTCCGCAGAACAATTCTGTTGGGCGTTCACGAAGATTCAAATGCTGAGTTTCAGAAGTGAAGCATAAATCTGCACACTCGCTTTCTACATGGCCCACTCCCTCACACAACAACGGCAGGATTCGTGCCCCGACTCGGCGAATGCCATCTCTCAGATGGATCAAATCATGCGCTCAGGGCATAAGGGGGAATCAGGGGGGGCGCGCTTTACCGCCGATTGGGCGACTCACAGCTGCGATGTCCGTGGCTTGCTTGTTCACCTGCATGGCGGCGCCACGGCTCGACGCGCAGGTCACGCCTCGCGTGGCACCTGGGGCCGCGCGCACGGGGGCGCCGCTCGCCATCAACGGCGGGGCTGTCGGCGTCGTGGACGTGTTGCCGGGCGCGGGTAGGCTGCAAGTTGCGGGGACCAAATCGTCCGTGCTCGAATTGGACGACTTTGCGACAGCGCCCGTCGTGCTCTCGGGAGGCCAGTTTGAAGC
>NZ_BCRQ01000096.1 GCF_001552675.1 Alicyclobacillus sendaiensis NBRC 100866 | reverse complement strand
AATAGATTCTTACTCTTCACGGTTGTCCCTCCCGTCTAAGGGTATTCTCGAAATCAACCAACTTCTCGGGGTCAAGTCTGGCAGCATGAAAGACACGCCTTACCCCCTTCAACGCAGTTTCACATTGTCTCGGCCTCGGACTTGGATTTCTCTGAAGTCCGGTACTATAAGCCGCTATCGCAGCATCATAGTCTCCTAACACCAATTTAAGTTCACCAATTGTAAAATCGACCCAAAATGAAACATTGTCCCGAGATTGAAGTTGCAGGCAAAGTTCCAACACCTTTCTCGCTGTATCACGGGCTTGATCAACCCGCCCGGCCATTAGGCTGAGTGTTACAACATTCACACCACAATAATAGTTCATGGGATCGTTTTGAAACGCGATTTCATAGGCCTTGATAGCCTGTTCCAGTTCTTCCGTTCTTCCCTCCGACTCGTATAGTTCTCTGTGCAGACGTCCTTCGAGTCCGGCGATTTCAGGCAGATACCTAGCGTCCGGAAATTCCACAAAAATGTTCTTTAAGGTGTCCCGCGCTGCAAGCAAATCATGTTGTTCAAGAAGGATGAGAACTTTCCTGTGCAGGAGACCTAAGTCATCTGGAACTAAACTTAATGCCTTATCTACCTCTGACAAGGCCCGTGAATAGTTTTGTTCTTCTAGAAAAACCTTACTGAAAAGATCATGAATCTGAATGTCTATCGGGGATGTTGTTCCCAGCGAAGCATACATGGCATCCATAAGTCCGGGTAACTCCGAGGTTCTTCCTTCGTTCACATAGGAATCTATCCGGCGCATCCATACGGCAACCGCCGAAGCCGTAGCAAGGCGAGGTGGCTTGTGTACGCGAACGGAAGCCATATAGGTGTCTATTATTGGTCCCCAATACTCCCTCCTCGGAGTCAACCCAGCCTCAACCATCAGCCGCTCACAAATTTCAATAACCTTTTCTCTGTCATCACCTTGGTAGGCCTGATAAGTTGCCAAAGGGCCATCGAACTCTGACAAGGGCATCGAATACACGACGGGAATGACTCCTCGTTCTTTATTTGTTCCACTCGCCACTCCACATTCCCACATGATCCATGGTCTATCCATACTCCGGGGACTAAGAATTGCCAAAACAAAGTGTGCAGCGGCAAGTTTTTGATAAATATTGTCGCGCCATTCCGCCCCAATTCGCATCCCGCCAGAAGGTTTGGTATCACTCGACAACCAAACCTCAATGGCTCCTTGCGAGACATGTTGGAGTAATGTCTGCCAAGCCAGGGCAAGATCCTTCTCTTCATGCGAATGACTAATAAATACCTTAAGCAATATTGCCACCTCCTATAATGGTTCGTTTCCAATATGAATATCCTTCTTCAAGCCACCCCCTCACTCCGATCACCATCCACACCTACGCCACGCAACACCCGCGCCATTTCACCTCGATTTCAGGATTGAAATAACGTCTTGGTTGATAATATCGCCTATGGATGACGGTTTGCACAGTCTAAAATGTTATGGACTTAGAGGTAAGCCTGAACCTGTTGAATTAGTGTGAGGATCGCAGATAATAATGTGGAATTAGCCGTTATGAAGCCCCCAAATTCCTGTAATCGCTGGGTTACAAGTTGCAGCACGGAACGCCTTGGATTTCCTTTGGTAATCTGATTCTCTATTTCCGTTACGAGGTCTCGAATCTCCTCCTTCATTTTGAGGTCTAATCCTTCGCAAGACAAAAGTTTTAAAACATTTTCGGCGGTTTTGGCAACCACGTCCGCTTGATCCACAGTAACTATGCTGCTTGAAGTAATTTGTGCACCATCTTGAGCCAAGTTAAGAGCACCGATAGTGCTGTTTGTGACGGTAACTTGCGACTTGGTTCCTACGCCACGCTGGACCATAAGTGTATGAAGATAATCATTAATATGGTTTACGAAAGGTTGCACTACCAGCCGATTGAACTCTCTGACGTGATCCTGTACTTTGGTGCTGGACGCATATCCAAAACAGAGTTGGTAGTACTCTTTGTAATGCTCCAAGGCATACTTCAACAGTTGATAAGTAAAGGAAATCTCTCCGTCAGTCGTTGTGGGAATCTGAAATAGGTCATGATTCGAGCGTGATGCAATGGCTCCTTCAATGTCGTGTGTCTCTACGTTATGCGACCGGATAAAGTCCGCAATCAGAGGTTCGGAATCAATGTAGTCGATAAACCGGCGAAGATTATCCATTCCTTCCCGAAAATCCGTACGCAATAATCGGCTCGCAATTTGGCGAAAGTGGAGTGACATACGCTGTAATTCACCATCTGTAAGGGTATATTCCATATCACTTCACCCCACAATACGGGCAATACGGCCCGACCTCAATGTAATTTGCATGAACTTTGACAGTACGCCCGCAAATTTCATGAGTCGATGGTTCTAGATCGTCGTCAGTCTCAATTATTTGGCTATCTGGCTCCGTGTTCAATGGTGATGCCCTGAAAGATACGCCCGGGTTACGTTGAAACCGACGCTCCATGTCCCGTAACATACTGTTTATTTGTTCAGCCAAGTAATTTTGCGCAGCAATTCTGAGTTGTTCCTTAACCTCGTCCGAAAGGAAGTTGGATAGTTCATCGGACAATCCGCAGTACGGACAGAAAATTTGAATAACGTCTTCCTGTTCACACTCCCCAACGCTCAACTTGAACTTGTCACTACAATACGGGCATTGAAAACTCACAAACCCATCATCGTCAGTTGGAATAGAGATATGAAGGATTCCATCAAACATTGTAATCATCCCCGTTGACCGAGATGTCTCGCATGACCTTCACGCCTCCAACGGCCAATCCCTGTACAGTTCCTTCGCCTCTTCGACAAAGGCGTTGGTCAAAAATCTTAATTGCTCTCCTGTAATCTTCTCCTTCATGAGCACGTGCTTGACTGCTAGACTGACGGATGCCAGCACATCCTGGCGGTGTGGGGCAGTCCAGTCCGGCTGGAACTTCTGCTTCATCGCAGCAATGACCTTACGAACTAGGTTTGCCATGAATTCGTTTGAATAGGTTCCAGCCCCCATACTGGCGACAATGTTATAAAATGCCGACTCCTCGTCTGTTAGCCCAAGGTCTTTACGCAGTTTTTTCTCCTCGTCAATTTTCCGCTTCAGAGTGATCATGGCCTGAATGACGTCCGCAGCGTCAATGACACGCGCATGGTAATCCGCAATCGTTTTTTCCAGTAACTCCTTAAGGGATTTGGACTCTCTCCTGTTTTGCCGGAAGACGACCACGATCTCGTCTTCGAGCAGTTTCTTTAACAGTTTCAGTCGCAAGTCGACGTGCTTGTTGTCCTTTTTGACACTAGCCAAAAATGACTCGTCGAGAATGCTCAAATCCGGCCGCTCGATTCCCGCCACTTTAAAAAGATCGATTGCTTCCCTCGCCGCCAAACTTTCATCGACAAGTTTTTTCAGGCGGTCCTCTAAGTCACTCGGAGGTTTGGGTCTATCCCCATCGGTATTTCCGCGAAGTTTTCGAAGTTGTACTGCCAAAATCTCATAAAGCAATACTTCGTTGGCCCGCTCGATCACTTCCGGTAAATGGCGAACCAGTTGATGGGCCTTCTCCAGTTTCGCTTGCGCCTGCAGAAACGGCTCTTCCCTTTCGCCCAGGAGTTCGTTTACACGGTCCGCAATCCAGTCTTCACGTTCGATCTTGGGAAGCCCGCGCCAATTGATCGTGTCCAAGTCCGGTGGGAAGAACGCCCGCACCGCTTCAAGCGATGAATAAAAAATTTCCACCGCTTGCTTAATATCAACGACGGGTCTACCTCTCCCGCCACCTGCTGTATATCGTTGGGTGGCCTCTTTCAGCGCATCCGCGATTCCAATGAAGTCAACAACGATCCCACCAGTTTTGTTCGGGAAGACCCGATTGACGCGCGCAATTGCCTGCATCAGGTTATGGCCTTTCATCGGTTTGTCAACGTACAAGATGGATACTGGCGGCAAATCCGTACCTGTCAGCCACATGTCCCGAACGATCACAAACTTGAGCGGATTGTCGGGGTCCTTCATCGCCGCCTTGACTTCTTCTTGCTCTTCCTTGGACTTGATGTGGGCGTACTTGCTTCCGGGCTGAACCTGTCTCCATTCCTTCGGATCCTTCGAGACATCGCCCGTCATGACGACTTCCACCGGGGGACAATCGGGCAACTTGCGCAATTCGTCGTACAAAGCGACGCAAATCTCACGACTCATACACACTATCATGGCCTTATCATGTGGCCCAGCCTTCTGATTAAAATGTTGGACGATCTCCTTGGCCAAGGTTTGAAGGCGTGGTTTCGTTCCCACCACCTTTTCAAGGGCCGCCCATTTCGCCCGGTGTTTATCCAGTTCGTCCCCGGAGTCAGCCGCTCGAATAATGGCCTTGTAATCTTCGTCCAAGTTGGCATTTGTCAGATCCAGCGGAATCAACCGAGGTTCGTAATAGATTGGTACGGTCGCTTTGTCCTCGACCGCCTGCAGCATGTCATAGGTGTGAATAACGTTGCCGAACACTTCAACCGTATCGCGATCAGCAAACGAGATGGGGGTACCAGTGAAGCCAATAAATGAGGCATTCGGGAGAGCCTTTCTCAAATGTCCGGCAAACCCGTCATTCTGGTACTGACTACGGTGCGCCTCGTCTGCAATCACAACAATGTTTCTGCGCTCAGATAACACCGGATGTTCTGCTTCGGAATCCTTCAAACGGAACTTCTCAATGGTTGAAAAGATGATTTGGCCCGCGTCGTTACGTAACAAATCCCGTAAGTCTTCCGCTGAGGCCGCCTGATGAACATGTCCAACAAGTGACGCGCCCGCAACAAACGTTTTATACAATTGCTCATCGAGATCCGAACGATCCACCTGAATGACAATTGTGGGGTTTTCCATTTCGGGGTGCCGCGACAAGATGCCCGCAAAAAACAGCATCGAAATGGACTTGCCCGAGCCCTGGGTATGCCAAATCACCCCGATTTTTCGGTCACCATCCGGTCGCGTTGCCCGAATGGCTTCTTCCACGGCAAACCGTACGCCAAAATACTGATGATATCTGGCGCCGATTTTTGTAACCTTTTTACCGTCGTCCATGAAGACAATGAAGTCACGGATGTAGGACAACAGCCTGTCCTTCGGGAACAGCCCCTCAATGAGGGTCTTCATCGAGTTAGCAATGTTGTTGTCAACGTTTCGTCCGTCAATGGACTTCCAGGCAGAATAAAACTCCAGTGGTGCCCCTGGCATTCCATGATACGTGTGTGTACCATCGGAGATCACAGCGAAAGCGTTGTAATTGAATAACTGAGGGATGTCAACGGTGTAGTTTTCGATTTGGGTATATGCATCCTCAATCGTCGCGGATTCCTTATACGGGCTCTTCAATTCAAAAACCACGAGGGGAAGTCCGTTTACGTATACGATGATATCCGGACGCCTCGCCATTTTCCCCTCGATTGGAAGTTGG
>NZ_BCRQ01000095.1 GCF_001552675.1 Alicyclobacillus sendaiensis NBRC 100866 | reverse complement strand
GACACGGACAAATCGAAGCGGCTCGATTGACGAACACCCTGATTTGTCAGTACATTCGATTCCAGAGGTTCAACAGGTGAGCCTGGCAGGGCTGGCTCGCTGAGCGTCACAAAGGAGAATGGACATGGCACAAGGCGTCCGTCCGGGTTGGCCGGGCATTCTGGAAGTGTATCGCGATTTTCTCCCCATCACCGAGCGCACGCCTCGGCTCACGCTGCACGAAGGGAACACACCGCTCGTCTACGCGGACAAGCTGAGCGAGCGGCTCGAGTGTCACGTGTACCTCAAATTCGAAGGGGCGAATCCGACGGGATCGTTCAAAGACCGGGGCATGGTGGTCGCGGTCGCGAAAGCGAAGGAGGCAGGCAAGCGCGTCGTCATCTGCGCCAGCACGGGCAACACGTCCGCGTCGGCAGCCGCCTACGCGGCGCGCGCGGGGCTTGAGGCGGTGATCCTCATCCCGCACGGCTACGTTGCGCTCGGCAAATTGGCGCAGGCCGTGCAGTACGGCGCGCGCATCGTCGCGATTCGCGGCAATTTCGATCAGGCGCTTGCCATCGTGCGCGAGGTGGCCGGTCCGCTTGGCATGGAAGTGGTAAATTCCATCAATCCGTATCGGCTCATGGGCCAGCAGACGGCGGCGTTCGAGATCTGCGACACCCTCGGGCGCGCGCCGGACGCGCTCTACATCCCGGTGGGCAACGCGGGCAACATCTCGGCGTACTGGATGGGATTCACGCGCTACTACGAGGAGAAGCGCATCGATGCCCGCCCTAAGATGTTCGGCTTTGAGGCCGAGGGCGCGGCCGCCATCGTGCGCGGAGAACCCATCGAGCATCCGGAGACCTTTGCGACGGCCATCCGCATCGGCAATCCGGCGTCGTGGGACAAGGCGGTCCGGGCCGCCCAGGAGTCCGGAGGCGCCATCGACTGCGTGGCGGATGAGGCCATCGCCGAGGCGTACCGGCTCATCGCGCAGGAGGGCGTGTTCGCCGAACCCGCATCCGCCGCGAGCGTCGCCGGGCTTTTGAAGCGCCACCGCGAGGGAGGCGTCGCCCGTGGCGAAACGGTGGTGTGCGTGCTGACGGGGAACGGCCTGAAGGATCCCGACAGCGCCATGCGGCTCGCCTCGGAGGAGGCCCTCGTGGTCGATGGAAATCCCGATGCGGTGCGGCGCGCGCTGGGTGGGCTGTCATGAGCCCCGGTGACATGCGCGGGGCGGTCACCGTCCGCGTGCCGGCGACCACGGCCAATCTCGGCCCGGGCTTCGATTGCCTGGGCATGGCGCTTCAGCTGTACAACACCTTCACGCTGCGCCTCGGCGAGCCGTTTGCGGTCCGCGTGAGTGGCGAAGCGGCGGAGGTCTTGCCGAAGACGGAGGACAACGCCGTCATTCGCGCGATGGATCGCCTCTTCGCGGAGGTGGGGGTCCCGCGCGGCGCGCTGCCATCCTTCGCGCTCGAGGTGGACAATGAGATTCCGGTGTCCTCTGGGCTTGGCTCCAGCGCTTCGGCGATTGTCGCGGGCCTGGTGCTCGCGAATGCGCTCCTCGAGGAGTACGCGCCGGATCGCAAGCTGGGGCGTGATGGCCTGCTGCGGCTTGCCACCGAGCTCGAGGGACACCCGGACAACGTGGCCCCCGCGCTCCTGGGGGGCGGCGTGTTGGCCTTTCACGATCGCGCCGGCCTGCGCACGGCGGAAGTGCCGATTCCGCCGAACCTGCGCTTTGTGGCCGCGACGCCCGAGTTCGCGCTGCCGACGGAGCTCGCGCGCCGCGTCCTGCCGAAGGCGTATCCCCGCGACGAGGCCGTGGAAAACGTGGCGCAGTGCGCCCGCCTGCTCCTGGCGCTGCTCAAGCCGGATCTCGACCTTCTCCGCGGAGGCATGCTGGATTACTTCCACGAGCCGTACCGCAAGCCGCTCGTGCCTGGAGCGGACGAGGTCGAGCGGGCGGCGATGGCCGCAGGCGCCTACGCGGTCACGTTGAGCGGCGCGGGGCCCACACTGCTCGCCTGGTGCAAGCCGGACGTGGCCCTGCGCGTCGCGGACGAGATGACGCTGGCGTGGCGCAACGCGGGGACGCCGTGCCGCGCGCTCGTGTTGCGGCCGGTGCACGGCGAGACGCGCGCACATTGGAAATGGGAATCGACAGGAGACGAGGTGTGAAGATGGATATTCGGGAGACGTTGCCCAACACGCTCATGGCTCATCTGGGCATGGAGGTGTTGGAGGCCACGAAAGACCGCGTGGTCATGACCATGCCCGTGGACAGTCGCACGCATCAGCCGATGGGTCTTCTGCACGGCGGAGCGAGCGTCGCGCTCGCCGAGTCTGCGGCCAGCCTGGGCGGCGCTTTGAACGTGAGCGATCAGGGCAAGACCGTGGTGGGCATGGAGATCAACGCGAACCATCTCCGCTCGATGCGGGAGGGCGTGGTGAAGGCCATCGCCGAGCCCATTCACCGGGGATCCACCACGCAGGTATGGCAGATCCGCATCGTGGATGAGCGAGATCGGCTGGTGTGCATTTCGCGCTGCACGCTCGCCGTCATTCAGAATCGGGGGCGCATGGCAGACGTCACGCCGACCGAACACTGAGCCTGCGGGGAGAGCGGCGCCGA
Source organism: Alicyclobacillus sendaiensis NBRC 100866 (assembly GCF_001552675.1). Classification (GTDB taxonomy): domain Bacteria; phylum Bacillota; class Bacilli; order Alicyclobacillales; family Alicyclobacillaceae; genus Alicyclobacillus; species Alicyclobacillus sendaiensis. Next base: position 2,924 of record NZ_BCRQ01000095.1, on the reverse strand, counting down.
TTTCACCGCGAATCGGCGCCGTTTTCATTTGAAGCGGGGGGCGGCGGATCGACGCGCAGGGTGGACATGGCCACGTCGGCGTTCGGGCACGCCGCGAGCGCGTTCAGCACGGCGCGGGTAGGGCGCACCGCGGGCCATTCGCCGGATTCGATGCGCGCAAGGATGTCGCGCACGGGCGCCCAGAGCGCCGCGTCGAGCTCCGCCCCGTGCGCGCGCGGTTCGCCGAGATGGTGCCCCAAGCAGAGAAAGAACCGCGTATCGAATCGCACGGGTTGGGTCGGCGGCGTGACAAAGCGGCCGATGCGCCGCAATCGGCCGAGATCGAAGGCGAGCCCGTGCGCGGAAAGCCACGCCAAAAGCGCCTCTCCGCCTCTGCACAGATCGGCCTGCGTGTCCGGCGCAAGCGGCGCGTCCATCCTGGTTCCCGCCCCGTCCTGCACGGCGATGAGCCAGCCGATTTCTTCCGCCGTCTCTCGAAGCGCCGTGACAGCCAAGGCGGGATCGTCCTCATCCTCCGCGCACGCGGGCATCCCGACCGCGCGCTTGGCCACCTCGGCGTCGGACGGGTCCGCGGCACCACCCGGGAAAGCCACGAATCCGGGCAAAAAGCGCATGGTCTTGGCGCGCCGCACGACGAGCACCTCGATGTCTTGATTCGCCCCGTCGCGGATGACCACGAGCGTGGCGGCTTTGCGAATCTGCGTCATCGCAGCTCGGCCTCCGTCCTCAGCATGGGTGCCACGTCCTCCATGCGCAGGGACACGAACGCGGTCCTCGCTTCCTGCTCGAGCCGGTCGTTCAGGGGCTCGAGCTGCTCCGGCAGGTGGGCGTAGCCCAAGGCATCGCGCAGCACGGCGTCCGCCAGCGCCGGGTTCTTCGGCAAGAGCGGGCCGTGCACGTACGTGCCCCAGATGTTCAGGTGGCGGAGCCCCTCCTGGCCGCTCACGCCGTCGTTGCCGTGACCGTGCAGCACGCGCCCCAGTGGTCGATGGCCGTGGCGCGTGCGCCCGCCGTGATTCTCGAATCCGACGATCACGCCGACCTCTTCGCTCCAGACCGCGATGTTGCCGATGAGCCGCGGCGCATCGGGACGAGCCTCGGTCACCATGTCCACGAGCCCGAGGCCAGGCACCTTTTCGCCGCTCGGAAGCTGATAGTATTCGCCGAGAAGCTGATAGCCGCCGCAGATGGCCAAAACCGGAAGGCCGTTCTGCACGGCGCTGCGAAATTCCGGCGCGCACGCCCTCAGCTTTTCCGCCACGATGGCCTGCTCCCGATCCGATCCGCCCCCCAGAAGCACCAGGTGATACCGCGAGAACTGCGGAGTCTCGCTGTGCGTCACGCGCACCACTTCGACCTCGAAGCCACGCCACTCCAGGCGCCTTTGCAGCACCGCGATGTTGCCGCGATCGGCGTAGAGGTTCAGCAGCTCAGGATACAGATGTGCGATACAGAGGGCCTTGCGACGCATGCTCATCCCTTCTTTCCGAAAGCCAGCGGGCGGCGGGGTGCAACAGCGTGTAAGTCACGAGCGCGTGCATGACGGCGCCGGTGGAAGAACTCTGGGAAAGGCCCTCGTGCAGCGCCGCGCCGAGGTCCGGTTCGACGCGGATCTTCGCTTCCAGAAGGCCCGCGTACTTGAGCCGCAGCGCCATGTCGTGCGCCCGAAGCCCCGTGGTCACCACGGACGTGAGCCTCGGGTCCTCCGCAAGCAGCTCGAAGTCGGCGTCCCAGAGCCAAGACACGTCTCGCCCGTCGGCCGCGAGATCGTTGATGCCAATGACGAGGACCTTGTGTCTTCCGTCCGACACCACGGTATCGAGCACGCTGTCGCAACCCGTGGGATTCTTGATCAAGTGCAGAGTCACGGGCGCCTCGAGGTAGAAGCGCTGCATGCGGCCCTCCGGCGGTTGGTACGCGCGAAGCCCCGCGTGGATGGCCTCGGCGGGGAGGCCGATGGCGCGCGCCGCAGAGGCGGCGGCGAGGACGTTGTAGGCGTTGTAGAGGCCAGACACCGGGAGGTCTAGCAGAAGCGCCGGCAGTCCTTCCTCGGCAAACCGCAGGAACCCTCCCTCGAGCGCTCCCTGAAACGCGGGATGCGGGCGAACAAAATCGCAGCCTTCGCACGCGTACAGGCCGAGTTGACCATACCAAAACCCGTCGTAACGAAGCGGCCGACCGCACATCAGGCAGAACTGTCCGTCCCGCATCTGCTCGCGACGAGGCGATCTCGCCGTCTCTCGCGACATGCCGTAGTACACCGCGTTGCGCGCGGAGCGCAGGCCGAGATAACGACACAGCGGATCGTCCCCGTTTAAGACAAGGGTCGCCTGCGTCTTGCGGATGCCGTCCAGCAGTTTCGCCAACGTGCCATCCAACTCCCCATAGCGGTCCAACTGGTCGCGAAACACATTCGTCACGACCAGCACGCCAATCGGCAGGTCCGATGCAACCGCGGGCAGGGTCGCCTCGTCGATTTCCAAGACCGCCGTGATGGTACGAAGTCTCCCTGTCCACGAGGAGGACCGCAAAAACGCCGTGGCAATGCCCTGGGCGAGGTTTGCACCTTTGTGGTTGGTCACCACGGGTTCGCGCTCGGCGACCATGCTCGCCAGGAGAGAGGTCGTGGTCGTCTTCCCGTTGGTCCCCGTGACCGCGATGACTTGCTTCACCTGTCTGCCGAAGTGACGGATGAGGCCGGGGGAGATGCGGAGCGCCACTTTACCCGGCAAACTGGTGGCGTCTCTTCCGCCAAGCCTGAGCACCCACAGGATGAGTTTGCCGATCCAGATGCCGAGCATGAGGGCATGCATCCTTTCCTTGTCCGATGGTTGCCGATAGGCGTTTGCACAGGGGCATCGTGCCCAACGGTTTTCTCCCGTGGATTATACTATATTTCGATCGCCTGGGCCCGCCGCCCGAAG
>NZ_BCRQ01000094.1 GCF_001552675.1 Alicyclobacillus sendaiensis NBRC 100866 | reverse complement strand
CCGCGGGTCGCGCCGCGTTTGTCCAAGGTTGACAGCCGTGCTAGACTAGGTTTGGGATTTGGGGAGCGGAGGTGACAAGACCATGATGCTGGCGGCCAAGATTGCCCTCGTGGCGCTCTGTGCCTTGCTCGTGCTTGTCATCCTGCTCCAGTCGGGCAGAAGCGCGGGCCTGTCGGGCGTCATCACGGGCGGCGCCAACCAGTTTTCCAACCGCCGCCCGAAAGGGATGGATTCCCTGCTGGCCCGCGTGACCGTGGTGCTCGCCGTGCTCCTGTTCCTGGTGACGGGGCTCATCGCGGTGATGTACCACTACAACGTGCATTAGACGTGCGATGCACATCGATGAAACGGGAAGCGGGTGCTCTTCTGCGGTGCAGAAGGGCTCCTTTTTTGCGCCCAGCGAAAGGGAGGACATGGGGATGGGAAAGGCGCGCTGGCTCCTGGTGATGGCGGTGTTCGTCGTGTCGCTCGATCTCAGGCCGCCCATCACGTCCATCGGTCCGCTCGTGCTGACCATTCAGCGCTCGCTTCACATGAACGCGGCGGAGGTCAGCTTGCTCACGTCCATTCCCGTGTTTTGCATGGGCGCCTTCGCGCCACTCACGGGTGCGGTGGCGGCGAGGCTGGGGATGAATCGGGCCATTTTGGCTTGCGTGGCACTCGTCGGCCTCGCGACGCTCGTCCGATTCTTTGCCCACGCGGCGTGGCTGCTCTTGGCGTCCGCGTTCGCGGCAGGCCTCGGCATCGCCATCTGCGGGCCGCTTCTTTCGGGCTTCATCAAACATCACTTCGGCCAGCGGGCGCCCGCCGTCATTGGGCTCTACTCGGTGGGCATTGGCCTCGGCGCGTTGGCGAGCGCCGCGCTGTCGATTCCGCTCGCGCAAGCGCTTGGGGCGTGGCAGGCGTCGCTCGGCATGTGGACGGTGCTCGCCGTGTTCGGGCTCCTCGTCTGGTGGCCGGTGCTTCGCGCGGCGCAGGCGGCGGACGAGGAGACGAATAGAGCAGCTTCGAGCGGCGGCGAGCCCAAATCATCCGAATCGCCCTCGCCCTGGCGCACGGGCAGAGCGTGGCTCTTGCTCGCGGCGTTCGGGTTGCAGTCCGGCATTTACTATTCGACCACGACGTGGCTCGCGCCCCGCGCCGAGGAGGCCGGATACTCGGCCAGCGGCGCGGGCGTGGTGCTCACCGTGTTTGCGCTCATTCAGATGTTCGCGAGTCTTCTCGTGCCCATGGCCATGAGCCGCGCCACAAACCGGGCGCCCTGGCTCGTCGCATCCGCGTCCCTGACGCTCATGGGGATCGCGGTGTGCGCGCTGCCGCTGCCCGCGTGGAGCGCTTGGTTGGCGGATGTGCTGCTCGGCGTCGGTCTCGGGGGCTTGTTCCCCATCCTGCTCATTCTGCCGCTCGACGAGACGACAAACGGTGACGACGCCAGCCGCTGGACGGCCATGATGCAGTGCGGCGGTTACCTCATCTCGGGCGTCGTGCCCATTCTGGCCGGGGCCATCAAGGATGCCACGGGGAACTTTGTCGACTCGTTCTGGCTGCTCGCCGCGCTCGCCGTCGGACTGGTCATCTGTTCGCTCTTCCTGCACAAGCGCCCCAGCCAGAAGGAGGCCTGAGGCCGCCTGCCGTTTGCCGCGTCGCGCAAATTTCTTCTTCCTTTTGTGGCGATCTCGTCCGATTGGGTTCATACTAGTAGCAACGCACGCGGCAACATCCGGTGCACTCGGCTGATGGACGATGGAGTGAAGCCTTCTTGTGGAAAGAGCGATTGCTTGAATACCTGCGTTCGGAAGGGTACAGGCCGAGCACGGTCCAGGAGCTGTGTGAGCAGCTCGGCGTGAAGAGCGCGGCGGACTTTCGCGCATTTGTCCGCCTTCTGAATGAGATGGAGGACGCGGGAGATCTCGTTCGCACCAGGAACAACCGATACGCCCTCCCGGAGCAGATGAACTTCATCGCCGGGAGGCTTCAGCTCAAAGCGCGTGGGTACGGGTTTGTCATCCCGGAAAACGAGGCGGAGGCGGACATCTACATTCCGCAATCCGCGCTGAACGGCGCCATGAGTGGGGACCGCGTGCTCGTGCGCCTGCGCGAGGAGCGCGGGAAAGGCGCCCAGGCGCACCGCGAGGGCGAGATCGTCAAGATTCTCGAGCGCGGGAACGACCGCATGGTGGGTCAGATCTCGATTTACGCGCATCACGCCTTCGTCACGCCGCTCGACAAGCGGTTCCCGGAGGACGTGTTTGTGCCGAAAGACGCGGTGGGACAGGCGCACGACGGCCAGGTGGTGGTGGTCGAGCTGACGTCGTATCCCACGGCCACCCACGGGCCCGTGGGGCGGGTGGTGGAAGTCCTCGGCTATCCGGACGAGCCCGGCGTCGACATCCTGGCCATTGTCCGGAAATACAACCTCCCGGAGGTGTTTCCCGAGGATGTGCTCGCGGACGCGGAGCGAATTCCGCTGGAGCTAGATCCCGCCGAGATCGCGCGGCGCAAGGATTTTCGAAGCGAGACCATCGTGACCATCGACGGCGAGGACGCGAAAGACCTCGACGACGCGGTTCACGTGAAACGCCTGCCCAACGGCCATTATGAGCTCGGCGTGCATATCGCCGACGTCGGCTACTACGTGAAGGAGAACAGCCCGCTCGACAAGGAGGCGTTTCGGCGCGGGACGAGCGTGTACTTGGTCGATCGCGTCATCCCCATGTTGCCGCCGCGCCTGTCGAACAACATCTGCTCGCTGAATCCCAAGGTGGATCGCCTCACAATGTCGTGCGTGATGGAGATCGATAGGCAGGGGCGGGTCGTCTCCCACGAGATTGTGCCGAGCGTCATTCGGACAGCGGAGCGCATGACCTACAACGATGTGCGGAAGATCCTCGAGGACGAGGATGAAACCCTGCGCGCGCGGTATGCGCCGCTCGTGCCCATGTTTGAGCTGATGCGGGAACTCGCGCTCATTCTGCGGGAGAAGCGCATGCGGCGGGGCGCCATCGACTTCGATTTTGACGAGATCAAGGTGCGCGTGAACGATCTCGGCGAGCCCACCTCCATCGAGCCGCGCCCACGCTCCATCGCGGAGCGGATCATCGAGGAGTTTATGCTCGTGGCCAACGAAACCGTGGCAGAGCACTTTCACTGGCTCGGCGTGCCGTTCATCTACCGCGTGCACGATGAGCCGGATCCGGACAAGATCATCCACCTCAATCTGTTCCTGCACAATTTCGGTTACCACGTGAAGGGATCGGCCGGGGGCAAGGTCCACCCCCGAGCGCTGCAAGAAGTGCTGAATGAAGTGGAAGGCAAGCGCGAGGCGCGGATGATTTCGATGGTGATGCTGCGGTCGATGCAACAGGCGAAGTATCGGCCGGAGTGCACGGGGCACTTTGGCCTCGCGGCCGACTACTACACGCACTTCACGTCGCCCATCCGCCGATACCCGGACCTGGCCATCCACCGCATCATTCGCGAGGTACTCACGCGCGGATCGCTGTCTCCCAAGCGGGAGGCGCAGCTGCGCGAGTTTGTCGCGGAGGCGAGCCGGCAGTCGAGCGAGCGCGAGCGGATTGCCCAGGAGGCGGAGCGCGAAGTCGATCAATTGAAGATGGTCGAGTACATGCAGGCGCACATTGACGAGGAGTTCGACGGCATCATCTCAGGCGTCGTCCCCTTTGGCCTGTTCGTGCAACTGGACAACGGCGTCGAAGGAATGATTCACATCAGCGAGCTGGCGGACGATTACTACGTGCTGCACGAACGCCAGATGGCGCTCATTGGAGAGCGCACGCGGCGCGTGTTTCGCATTGGCGATCCCGTCCGCGTCGTCGTGATCCGAGCGGTGAAAGAGGACCTCCGGATCGACTTCGGGCTCGTGGAGCATCTGCGCGAGGCGACGTACGTCGGCGGTGAAGGTCCCGGCGCCATCGTGTATGATGAGGATCTGACGCCGAAAGAGCGGAGGGAGACGGAGCGCCGAAGGCGCCAGGCGGCTGCGCAGGCCGGAGACCGGAAGGGGCGGGACGGCAAGCGCCAGCGCGCGCGGCGAGATCGAACGGAGGAGGCGCGCGCGGGCGTTCGCCTGTCCGACTGGGACGACGGCGAAGAAGAGCGGTCTGCGGCGCTTGGCGACATGCTGCCCGGGGCTCTCCCGTACGACGCCTGGGATGAGGAGTATCCCGATCCGCGTTCCCGGCGGCGCAAGCGAGGCGGCCGCGGGGCGGCGGACGAAGTCCGTGAGCCGGCGGATGGCCGGGTGGCGGGTTCGCGCGCCTCGGCGCCCGCGCGGCGGGGCGGCTACCGCACGTGGCCGACCTGGGAGGCGGAGAGGGACAGCGGGAGAGGAAAGGGCGCGGCCAGGGGCGGTCGATCGCGGCCTGGCGCGAAATCGACCGGGAAGCGGAAATCGGAGTCAGGGAAATCGGGCAAGCGCGGTGCGCGCAAGAAGGGGAAGCGGTAGGCGGGCCGCGCCGTGTGCGGGGGCGGTGGCGGGGCGTCCCGGCGCGGCCGCGCGGCGCGCACGTTGGAGCATCGGAGTGACGTGAGATGGCGAGATCGCAGGGCATTCGGTTGATTGCGCAAAATCGGAAGGCGTATCACGACTACTTCATCGAGGAGACCTACGAGGCCGGACTCGTCCTGACCGGCACGGAGATCAAGTCGGTGCGGAAAGGGTCCGTCAGCCTGCGCGACGCGTACGCGCGCGTCGACGACGGCGAAGTGTACATTTACAACATGCATATCGCGCCATACGAGCAGGGGAATCGATTCAATCACGATCCGTTGCGGCCGCGAAAGTGCCTGTTGCACAAGAAGGAGATCAACCACCTGTACGGTGCAGTCCGCCAGCGGGGCGTCACGTTGGTGCCGACGAAGATTTACCTGAAGGATGGGTGGGCAAAGGTGGAACTGGCGCTCGCGAAGGGCAAGAAGCTGTACGACAAGCGCGAAGCCGCCAAGGAGCGGGACGCAAACCGCGAAATTCAACGCGCGCTGCGAGCCCGCATGCGCGGTGAGTGATGGCCATGCTCGTGCGCTTGGGGAGGCGCTGCAGACCGTGCGCACCGCCCGCTGGGGTTTGATGGAAATGGGTTGATCTGTCTTCGGAATGGAGTATAATAAGGTGTGCTCGTGAACCATCGCGATTCGCTTGCGGCATGCCGGACAGGTGTCGCCAAGACGCGGGGGCGTTTTGGATTCGACGGGGACTGTTCGAGCATGTACGGCGGGCCGTGGGGCTGCGACCACGTCATCCACGCAGGTCTAAATTTAACTGGCAAAGCGAATCGCTTTACCACTCAAAACAAGCTCGCTCTCGCTGCTTAATCCAGCGGGACCGTTGCGTGATGCGTCGCCTGCGCGCGTCGCGTAACGTCATCTGAGCAGGCTGGCGGCTTCCCTCGTTCGCGGGGATGCCGCGAGACGTGAGCGAACTCGCCTGTGCACCAGCGTGACCGTCCGCGGGTCACAGGGACTTCAGTAGACGGTCTACGCCCGTAGATGTACATGCGGCGAGGTCTTCGGACGCGGGTTCGATTCCCGTCGCCTCCACCATGC
>NZ_BCRQ01000093.1 GCF_001552675.1 Alicyclobacillus sendaiensis NBRC 100866 | reverse complement strand
TTCTGGGTGCGATTAGCCCGATGGCATTCGCTGCGACGTCCTCGACGGGTCTGACCCCGGTTGGACAAGTTGCGTTTACGTTCAATGGCCAGACGGTCTCGAACCCGTACATTATGGACGGTGTGGATTCGGGCAACACGACCGCGTTTGCGCCGATTTACTACTTTGACCAGCTGCTTGCGAAGTTGGGCATCCAGGCGACCTGGAATGGCAACACCCACACCTGGGCGCTGACGGATTCCAACCTGAACGCGGCGCAGGTGGCTTCGAACATCCAGGGTGGCGTAGGCTCTGGCAACACGACGATTACCCTGAATGGCACCACGATTAAGGAGATTAACACGCAGGTTGCGAAGGACCCGGCAGGCGGTCCTGTGACGACCTACTTCCCGGTGTACTACATCCAGAAGGTGTTTAACGCGATTGGCGTGAACGCGGTCTGGAACGGTGCGACGGGCCTTGCGGTGTCGTCCTCTGCCACCACGGAGAGCCTGAGCAACATCTCGATCTCGGGCGCGACGACGGGCACGGGTTCGACCTCGTCTCCGGCGACCGTGCTGAACGGTGGTTCGCTCACGCTGTCGACGACACTGACCGATGAGTTTGGGAACCCGGTGCCGAACACGGCGGTGACGTTCTCCTTCACAGGTAGCCCGCTTCCGACCGTGACGAGCAACGGCTCGACGGTGCAGCCGAGTGGTTCAGACTACACGGTCTACACCAACGCGCAAGGTGTCGCGACGATTACGGTGACCGCGCCGTCTGGTGAGACGGTGTACTACACGGTGAGTGCGTCCGGGCCGCAGCAGAATGTGAGCACGCCGTCTGTGGCGCTTGAGTTTGTGGCGCCTGGCCAGAATGGCATTGCACCGTATGGCACAGCGAGCTCTCCGTATACTGCATCGCTGAACACGGCAGTGCCGGTGATCTTTACGCTGGCACCTGTTGGTTCGACGCCTCAAGCCAACGTTCAGGTCACCTTTACGGTGAGCGGAAACGCCTACTTTACGAACTCGTCTGGCGCGAACCTCGGTCAGAGTGTCACGACGACCACGAATTCGTCTGGCCAGGCTGAGGTGTGGGTGAACTCGGCGTATGCTGGTCAGGCTGTTGAGGTAACCGCGACAGCTGCGAATGGCACGAACGCAACGACGTATGTTGAGTGGTTGCAGTCCGGAGTGCCATATCAAGTGGGGAATATCTCTGTTTCGAACAGCAGCCCAAGCGCAGGCTCGAATGTAACTATCTCTGGCACCGTTGAGGATGCGCTCGGCAACCCCGTTGCGAACGCCACTATCTTGGTGACGAGCCAAGGCGGACAGGGTGCCTATGTGTCCGGTTCGTCTTCCACCTCGTTCCCGAACGTGGTAGTGGGAACGGGCACGCCAGCGACCTCGACATACGGTGACGTGATTACGACCGATGCCAACGGGAACTTCTCGGTCGTCGTGACCGATTCGAGCGCAGAGACCGATCACTTCTACGTCTATCCGGTTTCCGGCGGTTATGTCTCGGGTGGGGCGTTGCAAGGCTCGCCTGTGACGGTGACGTTCGGTCAGCCAACGAGTTTGGCAGGCATCGCAGTGGCGTCGTCGACTGCGGGCATTTCTAGCGCACTCTCGAACAAAACAAGCTCGCTTTCTGGTATCCAGGCTCCCGGTGGACTGAATGCGACGGCGTACTTTGATCCGTTTGTCGCTACGGGTGCTGAATTGGATGGAACCAGCCAAACGTACAATCTCAGCGTGAATAACGGCGGCAAGGTTGTCGCGATTGTTCCGCTGACGTATAATGCTGGTTCTTACACGGCGGGTACGCCTGTGACACTGACGAATGAAGTCAGCGGCATCTCGCTGAATGTGATGTACTCAGGCGGTCAGTATGTTTATAGTGTGCCTGGTCAGGGTACGCTCTTCACTTCGAATACACCCGCATTTGGCGTGGAAGTCACTAACACAGGTGGCAACACCGTGTTGACCGTGTCGAACGGCAGCGTCTCGGCGACCTCCACGTTCGCGTTTGGTGCGGGCGCTCCGGCTCAACTGGCGAACGTGATCCCGGTGTCTGGCTCGGTTCAACCCGGTCAATCTGAGACGATTGCCTTTACTGTCGAAGATGCCAACGGGAACCCGGTCGACAACGCAGCCGTTACGGTTGAAACGGACGCAAGCTCTGAAAACAGTGCGGGCTTCTGGGTCACGCAGGTCAATGGCAAGAGCCTGTCTCAGGATGCCAGCGTGAACAATCAGTCCGTCACGGTGAATACGCCGATTCCGCTGTTTGCGGTAGACGCGGCCCAAGGAAATGGTAATAATGCTCCGAATTGGCTTGCCTATAACCTGGTCTCCATCCCGGGAGTGGTGAGCTGGACCGGAGGAGATAACTTCACGGTCTTTACCGATTCGAATGGCCAAGTCACGCTCACTTTGGCAGCGGGTAGCGTCCCTTATTATGCAGAGGTTGGCGGTTCGCAAAACTTTGCAAGCGGTATTGACACGAACGGCGTAATCGCCACGGCAAACGCCGCGACGTCGTCGTTGCAAGAGTCGCTAGGCTACAGCGGAAATCTCAATGTGTTGCTTTATGCAACGAAAACGGCAGCCAATCAAGTTGCGACGGTGTCCGTGGCGCCGCAAGCGGGTGTCCCGTATGCTATCACGGAGAACCTGTCTGCGAACTCCGTGCAACTTGGCAACTCTGTCACAGTGTCGGGTAGCGTGACGGATGCTTACGGCAACCCCATCACAAGCGGAACCGTGACGATTACCTCGACACTTGGTGGAAGCACCTCAGCCACCATTCAGTCGAATGGTACCTATAGCGCGACCGTCACACCAACCAGCACAGGTACTGGCACCATCACGGTTTCGGATGGTAGTGCCTCAAAGTCCATGAGCTTGACGGTCACACCGGGGGTGTATGCGGGTGCTGAGCTCACAATGATTTCGCAACCGCTGGTGACACCTGAAACCGTCAATACAGCTGCATATGCCAGCGGAGCGGCAAGCCAGTCCGCTACGGTTCCCAGCAGCGGCACCTATACGCTCACGATCAGCGCGGTCGACGCGGATGGCAACCCACTTGGGAGCGCGGCAGCTGGACAGACGGCAACCGTCAGCTTTACAAGCGGTGGTACTAACAATAACACCTTGTCGTATAACGGCAATAGCGTGTCCACAGGTACCACAGTCACGTTCGGTTCGAACGGCACAGTGACCCTGACTTACAATGTCACCACTGTTCCGAACACGAACAACGACACGTTGACCATTAAGGTGGGTAGCAACACCGATACGGTCACGCTGAGCTAATGACAAGAAGTAGTAGAAGCCGACAGCCCTTCGTTGGGCTGCCGGCTCTCTTTTTGTTCACGGGAGTATCACTTGGAACTCTTTCAATTCACCATGCTCGACATACAAGAACCTCCCCGGCTTGTCCGGTGGGAGTTTCTCCGCGCCGGGAACGCCCAGGACGGTCCTTGAGGCGACCTCATCATCGACGCGGCCACAGACGCGCCAAACTTGCTGTCGGATCTGGGAGCCCAAGAGTTCTGCTGTCGGATATTGCGCCGAGAGCAAAAGCAAAATCCCCGTCGCGCGTGATGCCAATGCGAAACGCTCGAGATAGGTGTGGGCGCGCGTCCGAACCTCCTTCTCATCCTTGCCACCCGTGTTCGACGCGAAGATCGCAAGCTCGTCTACAACGAGAAGAATCGGCTTCTCCTCAAGGCACATGCCCCGTTGGTAGGCCTCGCGCAGCGAGGAGACGCCAGCCTCTTTGAGCTTACTCAGCCGCTCACGGTGCTTTGCCCACAATGCCTCCAGCACAGGAAGCGCATCCTGAGCCAGTTCTTTCACCGGCTCCGCGAGCCGAGGGAGAAGCTCCAGATAGTCGACGCCGCCTTTCGGGTCAATCAGATACACGACCCAGTCGGCATTCAACGCTTGTTTCACGATCTGGCGAATGAGCGTCGACTTGCCGCTGCCCGTGCTTCCTGCGACGAGCAGGTGCGGCCAGACGGGTGTCTGCCAGAACACCCGTCCGTCATGGCCATAACCCAGGAGAAACGACTGGCGCGGCGCGGGATACGTATCCTCATCCTCACGATTGTGCCTCACCTTCGACCTGCGAGGTCGGCGCATGCCGCGTTCTCGGTCTGCCGTCCGTAGGGCGTGTTCCAGGGAACCGGACGCCAGCACCAGGTGCACGCGCTCCCGGCGCTTGGGATCCGGCGTCACCGAGCGGAATCGCTCGACACCAAAGGATGCGCAGAAGGGCTCGGCGATTTCAGGCTTCTGCCAGACCGAGACCGGGAGCCCATGGACAATGAGCTCCACGTCGCCGTTCGCACGTTCCTTCACCCGGACAAGCGTCGGACGCTTGTAGCGCGGGTTGTTCCAGAGGTCCGCGCGGCGTAGGGCCTCCTCAAAGGACCAGGCATCGACGACGACACGGTTGCGGTCGGCCACCGCACTCCAGATGAAATTCAGCATCATCACGCCAGCAGCGCCACAGGTCCACTCGAGCCACGCCCAGTGTTCAGGGCCATGGGTGACGTGGAAGGCAGCGGGCAGTGCCTTCAAGGCGCGCCAGACCATGGCGATCCAAGCGATGCACGACGCACTGAACAACAGGGGATGCCGACGCGCATGCCGCCACATCCAGGCGAGGAACGCGCGGCTTTCCTCGGAGAATTGAGAAGACGTCATCGAAGACATCTCTGCCTCATCCTTTCGTTGGAGATTTCATTTCTACGGCGCGTGTAGGACATTTCTCGTCAGTCTGTCGTGACCGAGTGCATCTCCTCATCGGATGGGAGACGTGCGCCTAAACGTCCTGCGAGTCGGCGCATTTCTTTCGTCACCGAAAACGAGAATTCAACGGGCGACATCCCCAAGGCATCGGCCAATTGATCCCGATACTGCTCGGTCAAGCACGCATCCGGCGGGAGGTGCGTAAGGAGCCCCCATTTCGCCAAAAGGGTGCGTTGTTGTCGAGCTAGACTGTGTGCGTCGAGGACCGGGCCTCGGAATACCCGAGTAAACGCCCCTGGTTCCTCACTGGCCGTTTCAATCACCCGTTGCCAGGTCTCATCCAACGGCCAACGCGAACGGTTGGTATCGTCCGTGGGTTGTCGAAGAGAAAGCCAACTCATCAGCCAATAACGAAGCGTCGACGGAAATCGAGCGACGACTTCATCGACGTCCATCTCGGCGTACGTGCGCGAGCCATGGTGCATTTGGTGGAATGCTTCTCGGCGTACCTCGATTTCCACGCGCCAAATGGGTTTGCAAACATTCCAACCATTTGCTTCCCAAAGCCGGTGAAAGAACGCCGCTTTCGTGGACTGTTGGGACAACATCAATTCCCGGTCTTTGTGGTAGATCCGAACGTGGACTGGGGTTTTCCCAAACGAGAACCCGGTGAAGCGCCGGCTCACCAGGTGTGAAATCTCCGGGAGCTCCTGCACGTACTCGAGCCACTCTTCTTCGGTCTCGTATTGGTGTGTGATCCGCGTGCGGGTGACAAAGCGCGGCAGGTCTTCGGGCTCAAAGGTCCATTCATCGCTGTCAATGGCCCAATCCAATCGGCTGATGCGCGAACGGACGCCCCATTCGCCGTCGGGGGTGTACAACGCATGCGGTGCATCGGCCAGTTTGTGCAAGACGCGATAGACATGCTGCCACCAAAAT
>NZ_BCRQ01000092.1 GCF_001552675.1 Alicyclobacillus sendaiensis NBRC 100866 | reverse complement strand
AGCTCGGCCCCATGGTCAAGTGGTTAAGACACCACCCTTTCACGGTGGTAACGGGGGTTCGAATCCCCCTGGGGTCACCAGAGAGCGCCCAGGCTTCGCTGCGCCTGGGCGCACGTTTCTCCACTGCATGAAGCATCCCGACGCGGGGTGGAGCAGTTGGCAGCTCGTCGGGCTCATAACCCGAAGGTCGCAGGTTCGAGTCCTGCCCCCGCAACCACGTGGCTCGGTAGCTCAGTCGGTAGAGCAGAGGACTGAAAATCCTCGTGTCGGCGGTTCGATTCCGTCCCGAGCCACCACATGGTCGCTCACGGCCGTCGAACGAGGTTGTATGCCACGGGCCCTTGTGGGGTCTCGATGACATCGAATGCGACGTGGTCGCCCGGGCGGACCTGCCCCAGTCCGGGACAATCCGTGGCGTCAAAGAGCAAATCCCACCCGCCTTGCACGCGCAAGACCCCTTGTTTGCCATTCGGATGGACAGCGCGAATGACACCTCTCTGCACCCTGCCACCCCCTTGTTCTTCTGCGATGATCGTCTACAATATGCCCGTCCCATCACGCCACATGTGAAGGAGAACCAGGCCATGAGCACACCTTTTGCCCCATCGGAAGCATGGAAATCGTGCGTCGAGGCCGTGCGAGAGGCGGCGGACATCGCGTCGAGCTTCGATGGCCGCCTGTCGTGCGATCCCATCCCTGGTGGCGTCAGGCTCCTCTTCTCGCACCCTGGGCAAGATGCGCGCGCCCTGTCCATTGCGGTGCACGAAGCCGGTGACGGCGTGCGGATCACGGCGCGCGTCAAGGAAGAAGAGGGGGAGGCGCTCTCCGCCTACGAAGGATCGCCGAAGCCGGCGGCCGCGATGCAAGCGGCCATGCGGGCCATCGGGCGGTTTTACGGCGAGGAGGTGCGCCGCGTCAGCCGCAGCTGAAGGCGGCGAATCGGGCCGAACGAGCGCTAGGCCGGCCCGTGCGCTGCGCGGGCCCCGCCTCTACTTGGCCACGCGCATCTCGCCTCGAAGCACGGTGACGGCGTGACCGCCCACCCACACGCGCATCGGAGGGCCCGGCTCGACGCGCGCGAGGATGAGACCTGGGCGCCCCAGATTCGCACCCTGCTCAAACGCCATCTCGCCCGCAGGGACGACGCCGCGATCGACCAGGAGGCACGCGAGCGCCCCCGCCGCGGTGCCGGTGTGTGGATCCTCCGCCACGCCCACCGCCGGCGCGAAATCGCGCGCTACGGCGACCGCGGACGGATAGGCCGGATCAAGCGCGTACACGTGCACGCAGATGGCGCCAAGCCGCCGCGACACCTCGCGCAGGCGCAGCGCGTCGGGCTCCAGGGCAAACAGGGCGTCGCGGGATTTGACGGGAACCATGACCTGCCAGATGCCGGTCGACGCGAGCGCACAGGGGAGCTCGCGCACGCTTTCGCCTTCGCGAAGGCCGAGCGCGGCGAAGAGCGCCGCGCGGACGTCGTCCTGCACCTCGCGGAACTTGGGCTCCGCCTGGCGCATCCACACGGGTCCTTCCTCGTCGATTCGCATGGGCAATAGTCCCGCCCGCGTCTCCGCCACAATCTCCCCCACGATGTCCTTCCGCTCGCGCAGCAGATGGAGCGCGGCGATGGTGGCGTGCCCGCAGAGATCCACCTCCGCCTCCGGCGTGTGGTACTGGAAGCGGAACTTGTCCCGCTCGTATTGATACACGAACGCCGTCTCCGAGCAGTTCATCTCGCGTGCGATGCGCTGGCGCAGAGCGCGCGGCAAGTCCCCTCCGTCGATCACGACCCCCGCCGGATTGCCCGCAAATGGCTCTTCGGTGAACGCATCCACCTGAAACACTTCGATCTCTCGCACCGCCTATCGCTCCTCGCTCATTTGTTTGAACGCCAGATCGAAAGGATCAGCAGAAAGAGCAGGAACAGGCCCACCGCCACGCCGACCTCGGTCGTTGGAAAGGTCCAAAGTCCCGCGGGCGATTTCTTCAGCACCGTCGCGATCAAAAGCCCCGTCATGAAGATGCTGAACGCGAGCAGCGTGATGCTGAAGGACAGCCGGTTCCCGATGCGCACCAACTGCCGGGTGAGCGCGTCCAATTCAGCCATTTCGAGCTCGATGCGGATTTTTCCTTGTCGCCAGTGGCGCAGGATGTCAATCACGTGGCGCGGCACGTCGCTCAGAAACTCCAGCCCTTCGACGGCGCCGCGGGCGAGATACGAGGCGAGGTGGCGCGGTCGCGCGCGCTCTTTCAGCAAGGCGCGGCCGAACGGCTCGGCGATGTTGAGGATGCGGAAGGACGGATCGAGCCCCTCCACGACGCCCTCGATGGTCACGAGCGCCTTGCCGACGAGGGCGAGATCGGCCGGAATGCGGACGCGATGGCGATAGGCGACGGCGAACAGCTCGCTCACCGCCTCGCCCAGGCTGATTTGCGTCAGCGGAATCTCGTAATACTTTTCGCGCAGGTGATCCACGTCGCGGTACAGCCGGTGTTCGTCAATGTCGTGCGGCACCACGCCCATCCGGTTGAGCACGCGGAGAATGGCGCGCGTGTCGCGGCGCATCAGCGCGATGACGAGCCCAGCGAGATGCTGCTTCATGTCGGCCGACAGCCGCCCCACCATGCCGAAGTCCATGAACAGGATGCTGTGGTCGGGCAGCACCGCGAGGTTGCCGGGATGCGGATCCGCGTGAAACACGCCGTGCACGAGCATCTGCGTGAGCACGGCGTGGGTCACGCGCCGGGCGATCTCGTCCGTCCGATAGCCCTTTGCGACGAGCTCGTCCCGGTGCTGGAGCTTGATTCCGCGGACGTACTCCATCGTGAGCACGCGCGGCGTCGTGTATTCCCAATAGATCTCCGGAATCCGGACGTAGGCATCGCCCTCGTGGACGCGCCGCAGGCGATCCGCGTTGTGCGCCTCGACGGTGTAATTGAGCTCGTTCAGCAGGGTGTGGCGAAATTCCTCCACCACACCCGTCAGCTCGTAGTACGCGGCCCATTCGAAGTGCCGCTCGGCCAGCCGGGCGAGGTCCATGAGAATGTCGAGGTCAATCTCAATTTTCCGCCGAATATCCGGGCGCTGGACCTTGACCGCCACCTCGTCGCCATTTTGCAGCTCCGCGCGGTGCACCTGGCCGATGGACGCCGATCCGACCGGCTCTTCGTCGAACGCGCGGAAGATCTCGTCGAGCGGCTGGCCGAGCTCGTCCTCCACAATCTTTCGGACTTCGGCAAACGCCACGGGCGGCACGTCGTCCTGGAGTTTGGCGAGCTGTTCAATGAGTTCGGGCGGAAACACGTCCGCCCGAAGGCTCGCGATTTGCCCCAGCTTCACGAACGTGGGCCCGAGCTTCTCGAGCACCACCCGAACGCGCTCGTAGGTCGACAGCGACTCCCGATCTTCGCGCCCCGAAAACAGCCGGCGAGGCAGAGACAGGAGATCCACCAGCCCTATCTCGTCGATGAACCAGCCGAAGCCGTTCGCGACCAGGATCTGCGCGATGTCTTTGTAGCGAGACAGATGGCGCACCCGCCTGCCGAGCATGTGTCCTCCGACCATGGTCCACTCCTTTGCGCGAAACGAACGGTGGCGCCGACAGACCTTGGCTCACGCCTGCGATTCGCCGGAATTGCTGAGTCGAGACTCGAGTTCCGCCACGCGCGCGTCCAGCCGCTCGATCATCGCCCGAAGCTGGCGGATCTCGGCCCTCAGCGCCTCTTGGTCCTCCCGAATACCAAGCCGCGTCAGCGTGCGCTGCACGCCCTCCTGAATGGCGTTCTGAAATTCCGCGCGCTCCTTTTCCCCGCGCTCCACCAACTCTTGCACGAATTCCTTGGTCTGCTGGGGCGTCATCCGCTTCTCCTCGGCCCACTGCCTGGCCGCTTCGGCGATCTTCTCGCTGCTATACGTGATGATCCCAATGCCCAAGTCCACCATCTTGCGGAACTGATCTTCCACATCCATCGTCCGCACCTCCACAGACATGCTCTTCCTGACCAGGATTTCTCTTAAGTGTACCACGCGAACCTCGCGTTCGCTTCGAAAAGCTGCCTATCTTTCGCCTCTTCCATCGTAGGCGCGCAGCGCCTCGATCTCGTCCTCCGTCAGCCGCCGGTACTCGCCCGGCTCAAGCGACGGATCGAGCGACAAGGGGCCCATGCTGATGCGTTTCAGGAACGTCACGCGCTTGCCGAGCGAGGCGAACATCCGCTTCACCTGATGGTATTTCCCTTCGTACACCTGGATAACGGCCTCCGACTCCGCGCCGGATCGCACAATCTCAAGCTCGGCCGGCATCGCCCTGTACCCGTCGTCCAGCACGACGCCCTCGGCGAGCGCCCGCGCGTCGTCCTCGCCGAGCGCGCCTCGCACGCGGACGAAGTACCGCTTGGGGACGTGTCGCTTCGGCGCGAGCAGGCGGTGAGCCAGCGCGCCGTCGTTGGTGAGCAAGAGGAGCCCTTCGGCGTCCTTGTCGAGGCGCCCGACCGGAAACACGTCCCGCCAGATGTCTTCCTCATCCAAGAGCTCGATCACGACGGGATCGCGCGGGTCGTTGGTGCTGGACACGTAACCAGGCGGTTTGTACATCATGAAGTACACGAGCGGCTCATAGGGCACCCTGTCGCCGTCCACCTCGAGCACGTCCACTGCCGGGTCCGCGTGCTTCGCCGCGTCCTTGACCGTTTCGCCGTTTAAGCGCACGCGTCCGGCGCGACAGAGTTTCTTCGCCTCACTGCGCGTGCCGTATCCTGCCGTGGTGAGCCACTTGTCCACGCGAATGGTTGCCATGGTCCTGCCCCCATCGTGCCGCCCGAAGCGAGCGGGTTGTGTCTTCTACTGGAAGAGGTACAATAGAGATAGCTCGTTCGCTCGCAGCGAACGGAAAGCGAGGTGTTGGCCATGCACGTGGCGACCATCGTCCTCATCGCACTGTTGGCCGTTGTGGCCGTGTTTCTCGGCGTGATTGCCTTTGTCGCCTTGACGGTGTGGTGGACGTTCAAGCCCATCCTCGAAGCACTCGGCAAGATCGCCCTCGCGCTCGATCTCGGCCGCTTCCTTTACCGCCGCAACCGCAGGCAAATCTTTCGCCGGGCACGGCATCATGAATAACAAAGACGAAGCGTTCAGCGCGCCCTAGGGCGCGCTTTTTTCGTCCTCGCCCGAGGTGAGCCAGCGAAGGACTGCGCGCGCCTCGTCCTCGATCTTCGCCATACAGCGCAGAGGATCAGCGTCGTGCACGAGCTTGCCATTGACGTAGGCGAAGGCGTGCACCTGACACAGGCCGCAGGTGTTGACGCAATCGGTCTCGAGCACCGTCGCGCCTGGCACCCGCTCCGCCAGCCCGTCGAGCCCGTGCGCTGCCAGCCGATTGTTGGCGCAGACCTCAATCAACACGAGCCCCTCCATGGGCGTTCCCTCCCGACGTCACCCTTGCGTCCATTGTACACCTGCGCGCCGCGCATCCGCGCGACGGCCCACGCGCCATCATGGTCATGCGTTTCCCCCCGAGCGAACGGCTCCAATGAAAATTCAAGGTCGGCATGGAACACTGCGGATGAAGACGAGATGGCAGGAGGTTCGACCATGACGCCAGAGGACAAAAAGCTTGCCAAGCTCGCGCGCGAGCGGAAGATGCACCGGTGGCTGACGGCATTGTCCTGGTCCGTGCCCGCCGTGTCGTTTGGAGGCATGTTTGCCATATGGCACGCCGTCGCGAAGAGCCCCGTGGCCACCGTGGCCAAGGTGCAATCCACCAAGTCCGCTCACACTGGCACCACGCGCGTGACGTCGGCGACTGGACGGACCACGGTTCGGACGGTCGCCACCGCGGATCCGGTGGTGCTTGAGGAGGGCGACAAGGGAAGCAAAGTCATCGCGCTGCAGCAGGCGCTTTCGGCCCTCGGATTTTTCAATTACGCCATCACAGGAACCTACGGCCCCATCACCGCGGCCGCCGTCGAGGCCTTTCAGGCCGCGGAAGGGCTGACGCCGACCGGCGTGGTGGATGAGCGCACGCTAACGACCTTGCAGCAAGCCGTGAAGGGGCACGCCACCAGCGCGCTCA
>NZ_BCRQ01000091.1 GCF_001552675.1 Alicyclobacillus sendaiensis NBRC 100866 | reverse complement strand
CAGGCTCGCGCGATGGATTGACGCCGGTAAGCCCCGGGGGTATACTCAGCCTAGGACAGTATCTATTCAGCACGACGGTGGACGCGAAGATCTCAGGTTGTCATCTGGGCACATAAGGCCTGAGGGAGCGAGTTGTGCAACCGGCCACCCGCGCACAGGGCGTGGGCGGCCTTTGCTGTTTTCACAGATTTTGAGGTCATCTGGCGCGGCCCCATGTAGGGGTAAAGGGGAAGCATGTAGAAAAAACGCCGGATGGTGCGGAAACGGCCGGGATGTTGAACATCCCGGCCGTTTTTTCGTGGGGAAGTGATACTGGGCCAGCGTTCGCTAGTGTTGACATGCGAATCTCGAGGCGATAAGATCGCATACGAACGTATACAAACGAATGCGAAAGGTTGTGGTTGCATGCGGCATGCACATCCACCCCATCCCCACGGCTGGGACGGCCATGGCGGCCATCACCGCGGTCACCGTGGCCACCCTGCGCTCGGCAAGCCATCAGGCCCGCAGACGTTCCGGCGCGGGCGCGCCCTTCAGTTTCTCGAGTTTCTAAATGTTCGCCGAACGACCCTCCTGCGCCAGTTGGATCAGCCGGAATTCGCGGATCTGAGGCCGACGCTCCTCGGCGAGCTGAAGGCCGTGGAAAGCGTGCGGGACGAGTTTATGGCCATGTTTGACCTGTGGGCGGACGCGGAAGAAGCGCCAGATCCGAGCACGTCCGGCGCCTCTGCGCCCGTGGTCGGTGAAACGCCGCCCACCCATCATGGGGCCGAGACGGAAGCGAAAGCGGACGAGGCCGGCGAGCAGGGATCCAGCGGTTTCGATCGCGGCGACCCAGGCGAAAGGCCTGAGGAGGATGAGGTGTGACCGTCGGCCGCGGGCTTCGCGCGCTCGCGGCATTCGTCCGGCCCTACCGCTGGTTGGCGCTTCTCTCCCCCGCCATGATGGGCGTCGAGATCGCCATGGACCTGTCGCAGCCCGCCCTGGTCTCGCGGCTCATCAACCGCGGCATCCTGGCGGGCGATGCGCGGACCGCGCTCGAAACGGGCCTGTGGATGATTGGAGCGGCCGTGGCTGGCCTCGTCGCGGGCGTGTTGTGCAACGTGTTGGCGAGCCGAGTGTCCCAAAACGTGGGTGCTGACATCCGCTCGGCCTTGTTCCAACGGACGCTCAGATGGTCTCGCGAACAGATTCAGACCTTTACCACTGGTTCCCTGATCACGCGCCTCACGGAAGATGTCACGCAGGTGCAAACGCTCATGCAGCAGCTGCAGCAGGGACTTGTCCGGGGGCCGGGGCTCGCCCTCGGCAGCATGGCGCTCGCCGTCTGTCTCGATGGACGCATCGGGCTGTTGCTCGTCGCCGCGGCCGTGCTCGTCTCGGCCGTACTCGCTTGGACCACGCATCTCTCGTATCAGCGGTTTATGTGCGCTCAACGCGCCCTCGATGCGATGAACCAGACGACCCAGGAACACCTCGTCGCCCTTCGCGTGGTGCGGGCCCTCTCGCTCGAGGACCGGGCTCTCGCTCGATTCGACATGGCCAACCGCGATTACGCAGACGCGTCCTTGAAGGCGCTCTACATCCTGGTGACGAACACGCCTCTCCTCAATCTCGTGCTGGACGCGGCCATCGTCGCACTGCTGGGATGGGGCGCGCCGCGAGTTTGGCGCGGATCCCTCTCGCCAGGCCACCTCGTGGCAGCCATCAACTACGCTACACAGGCGCTCTCTTCGCTCTTGATGTCGGCGTCGATGATGGTTTCGGCTGCACAGGCGATGGCTTCTGCGGACAGGATCCAGGCCCTGCTTTCGACGGAGCCCGCCATGCGCGAGGAGGCGAACGCGAAGCGAGCGTCGGATTGGCCGCATGTGCTCGTCGACCGCGTGGACTACGTGTATCCGCGCGCGAGCCACCCCGCGTTGGAAGGCGTGTGTCTCGAAATCCGCCCGGGTGAAACGCTCGGCATCGCGGGCACCACGGGATCGGGCAAGTCGACGCTTCTGGCGCTTCTGCCGCGCCTGGTCGATCCGTCCGCAGGGCGGTTGGTCTGGGATGGTGAAGACCTGCGCGCCCTCGAACCTGGCTCGCTCCGACAGCGCATGGCATGCGTGACGCAACAGCCGACCCTGTTCCGCGGAACTGTGCGGGACAACATCGCGTTTGGGCGGCCCGACGCGCCCCATGCCGATCTCGTCGAAGCCGCCCGGATTGCCCAGGCGCTCGAGTTCATCGAACGCCTGCCGGGCGGCTGGGAGGCCGAAGTGGGGCAGCGAGGTGCAACCCTCTCGGGGGGTCAGCGCCAGCGCGTGGCGATCGCGCGGGCACTTGCGTCAAAACCGCGCCTGCTGGTGCTCGACGACGCGACGAGCGCGCTAGATACCGCGACGGAGGCTGCGTTCCTCCGCGAACTGAGGCACCTGCGCGACATGACCGTGGTCGTAGCGTCGAGCCGTCTGAGCACCCTGTGGAACTGCGACCGCATCGCTGTCTTCGACAAGGGGCGGCTCGCGGGCGTCGGCACGCATCAGGAACTCCTCGCATCCTGCGAACTTTACCGCGAGATCTGGGATTCGCAGATGGGCGCGGCCTGGGAGGTGATGTCAAGTGAATGATTCCGCGGCGTCCCGCGCTGCACATACCTTTGCACTGCCAAGCCCGGGGGGACCACGGCAACATCACACGCCCACGGTGCGCGCCGGAAACCCTCGGCAAACGGCGTCCCGCCTGCTCTCGTACCTTGGGCATCGAAGATCTGCGTTCGCTTGGATGGCCCTGGCTACCGCGCTCTCGAGCGCAATGTCGCTCTTTGCACCCTACCTGCTGGGCAGAGCCATTGACGCGACCATCCGGGGACACGACGTCCACCGACTTGTCGCGCTCTTGGCGTACCTTGCGGGAGCCTACCTCGCGGGCCTGACCGCTGGTTTCATCCAAAGCTTGATAGCCGCCCACTTGTCGCAGGATGCGACTCGCGCCATGCGGCGAGATTTGTTTGCGCGACTGCTCGTCCTGCCCATGCGTTTCTTCGATGCGAAAAACGTCGGTGAACTCATGAGTCGCAGTACGAACGATCTCGCCAACGTCTCCAACGGACTGAATCAAACGCTCGCTCAGCTCATGGCGAGTGCAGCGACGCTTATCGGCTGTATGGTCATCATGTTCTGGCAGAGTTGGCGCATGGCCCTGGTCGCGCTCGCGGTTGTACCCGTCACCGCCGGCGCAGCGCGCGCCGTCGCTCGTCTTACGCGCCGCCACTTTCAATCCTTGCAGCGCGAACTGGGGCAAGTGAATGGCTTCATCGAGGAGATGATTACGGGCGTGGAGACCATTCAACTGTTTCATCAAGAGGCGAGGATCTTGGACGCCTTTCACGCCCGAAACGAGCGCTTGCGTAGAGCAGGCGTGCGCGCACAGGCCGTGTCAGGCTCGATGGGGCCCACGATGAACCTGATGCGCAACCTCTCCTATGCCCTCATCGCGCTCGCAGGTGGGCTGCTCGCCTTGCACGGGCTGGTGTCGGTGGGCACGATGGTCAGCTTTCTCAACTACGCAGGCCAGTTCAGCCAGCCCCTGAATCAAATCGCGAATCAGTACAATCTCCTTCAGTCCGCGCTCGCCGGTGCGGAACGCGTATTCGAAATCTTAGACGAGCCCGGTGAAGCGGACCCGCCCGGCGCCGTCTCGGCGGACGAGGTAAAAGGGCACCTCGAGTTCCGCGATGTGAGCTTTGCGTATCCGGGAGGACCGCGTGTCCTGCACCACGTGAACCTGCAAGCACGCCCAGGGGAGAAAATCGCCATTGTCGGACACACGGGATCGGGCAAGACGACGCTCATGCACCTGCTGGCGCGATTCTACGATCCGGACGAGGGCGTCATCTTGCTGGACGGGTTGGATTTGAGAGCCGTCGCCAAGTCCGCCTGGCGACGCAAACTCGGCCTGGTCCTGCAAGAGGCTCAGCTGTTTAGCGGCACGGTCCGGGACAACATCCGCATCGGCCGTCCGGAGGCGACGGACGACGAGGTCGAGCAAGCCGCTGTGCAGGCCAACGCGGACGCCTTGATCCGGCGACTTCCACAGGGGTATGACACACAGGTGGGCCCCGGAGGTGCCGGCCTCAGCCAGGGTGAGAGCCAACTCATCGCGATTGCGCGAACGCTGCTCGCCAACCCTTCCGTGCTGGTGCTGGATGAGGCCACGTCGAACGTGGACACGCGGACGGAGATGCGCGTCCAAGAGGCCCTGGCGCGGCTCATGCATGGGCGCACGAGCATCATCATCGCCCATCGGCTGTCCACCGTGCGCAGGGCGGATCGGATCTACGTCATGGCGGGCGGACGTATCGTGGAAGAGGGCACCCATGAGGAGCTCATCCGCCGACGCGGCGCCTACTTCGAGCTCTGCCGCCTACAATGGGGAGCCGTTGACCAAGAGGCTCAGCGCCTGCGCTGAAACGAGTTCGGGATGCCGAGCGCCTCGCGGTACTTCGCGATGGCGCGGCGCGAGAGCCTGCAGCCCTCAGAAGCCAGAAGATTCGCAATCGCTTGATCGGACAAAGGGCTCGCTTTGTCCTCCGCCCGCACAATCTCGGCGAGCCGAGCTTTGGCCGCCTCCTGCGACCAGCCCGGAGCCACTTCCACGGAGAACAACCGCTCCATGGGTATCAAGCCCTGGGGCGAGCCGAGGATCTTGTCCTTGACGGCGCGGCTCACGGTCGACTCGTGCACGCCGATTTCCTCCGCGATGTCGGCCAGGCGGAGGGGCCGGATAGCCGCGGCGCCTCGTTCGAGGTAAGCCTCCTGGTGCCTCACGAGCGCCTCGGCCACGCTCTGCAACGTCATGCGCCTGCGCTCGATGGCGCGGGTGAGCCAGGCCGCGCGCTTGAGCCGCGCCGACACGAACCGGCGCGCCTCCTCCTCCCCGCTCTGCATCAAGCGCCGATACTCCGCGCGAAGCTCGAGCCGCGGCGCGGCCCACGCCGTCACTTCCACGGTCCACACGCCCTCCACCTTGCGCGCGACGACGTCCGGCATGAGGGGGACGACGGGATCGTCCGCCGCAGCGATGGCGGGCGCGGGCGTGAGACGGCGAATGCGGCGGACGGCCTCCTCCACCTGCGCCGCAGAAACCGACAGCTGGGCGGCCAGCTCGTCCAGGCGGCCTTCCGCCACATCGCCGAGATGGCCGCGAATGATGGCGGCCATGAGCGTCCTCATCGGTTCTCGCTCGTTCCGAAGTTGTAAAAGGAGACACGAGACCAGGTCTTCGGCGCCGATGCCCGGCGGATCGCAGGCCTGGAGCGCGGCGAGCGCCGCGCGGGCGTCGTCGAGCGGCGCGCCGAGCCGCTTGGCGATCCCGTCGAGGGGCTCGGCGAGGTAGCCACGATCGTCGAGATCGTCCGCCAGATAGAGCGCGAGGCGGAGCACCGAGTCCGGGAGACGCATCAGGCGGAGCTCCCGCTTCAGCCGCTCCGCAAGCGGCTCGCGGCTCGCCACGCGCGCCAAGGGATCCACGTCCTCGGCGCGCACGGCGGCTTGGGGCCGCGATCGCTCAAAGCGAAACCACGGCTCCTCCTCCACGAAACGCTCCAACTCTTCGGCGAGATGGGCCGACGAAAGCGCCAAGACGCGCAGCGAAAGCCGCATCTCGGCCGTGAGCCGGAGTTCCTGCTTCATGGAAAGCTCGAGACCAAGCTCCATCACGACTTCGCCATCCTCGGCTTGTAGATGAGGTAATACCCCGCGAGCACGAGCGCATGATGGGCACACCGGCGTAAATCGCGACGCGCTGCCCAGGGATGAAGATGAGGCTCACCGCAATGGCGAGGTTCAGCACCACGCCGAGAATGGGCACCACGGGGTAGCCCGGCGTCCGGTACGCCAGTTGCGAGACATCGCCGCCCTCGCGCACGTACTTGCGGCGAAAGCCGATCTGCGAGGCGCAGATGATGGCCCACGACAGCACGGCGATGAGCCCGATGCCGGAGACAATCCACAGGTACAGCGTATTCGGCGACACGTCGTACAACCACAAGGACAACGTGCCGACGACGAGCGTCACGATGACGGACCACACGGGCACCTTCTGTTTGGAGAGACGCGTCAAAAACCGCGGCGCCATGCCATCGAGCGCCATGGACCAGAGCAGGCGCGACGAGGCGTACGTCCAGGACGATCCGGCCGAGAGTGCCGAGGTGATGACGATGAGGTCCATGATGAGGTGCGCGGATGGGATCCCCGCCACCTGAAAGATGGTCGCAAACGGGCTGTCGTTCACGCCCGCCTTCTGCCACGGGATGATGCCGACGAGGACCATCATCGAGATGACGTAGAAGAGCAGGATGCGCACGCTTGTGGTCCGCACGGCCCGCGGCACCGACTTCGCCGGGTCCTTGCTCTCGCCGGCCGCAATGCCGATGAGCTCCGTGCCGCTGTACGCGAAGCTGACGGGCACGAGCGCGAGGAACACCGCGCCGAGGCCATGCGGGAACAGCCCGCCCTGCCCCGTGTAGTTGCGGAGGCCAATCGCCGGATGACCCGTGAGGCCAAACAGCGCCAAAATGCCCGCGATACAGGCGGCGATGATGCG
>NZ_BCRQ01000090.1 GCF_001552675.1 Alicyclobacillus sendaiensis NBRC 100866 | reverse complement strand
TTCTGCAGTTGAAATCTCTTGTGTAAAATTCATCATTTTCTATAGAAAACGCGTATAGGTCGGATTTGCTCCTCTGTGAGGCCCCTGATACACTGGGGCTGTCCGAGTCTGCGCAGGCGACTTGAGGAGTGTGTCCATGGAGCATTCACAAAATCAAGAAAATCAAGCGTTATCGACGCAACCATTGCACGATCGCCATACCGACCATGTCGCAGCGACCTACAAGGCGTATGCCGACGCGGAAAAAGCGGTCGAATTGTTGCTGGAAAGGCAAATCCCGGCCGAACACATTTCGCTGGTAGGAAAGAATTTCTCGATTGAAGATCGCCCGCTCGGCTTTACCACCATCCGCGGCGTTGCCAAGGAAGGAAGCAAATTCGGCGCGCTGTGGGGAGGCATGCTCGGTCTGCTCCTCGGATTCACCGTGTTTTTCGCGCCGGTGACGGGGCCGTTGCTCCTCTTTGGACCCATCGCGTACGCCTTAACTTCGGCGGTGGAAGGGGCATTGTTTGGGGGCCTTGCCGGCTTGCTGGTGGGCTGGGGACTGAAGCACGAAAAAGCGGTCCAATTCGAACGATCCATCAAAGAAGGCGAGTACCTGGTCATGGTCAGTGGCCCGTCTGACTTGGTGACCAAGGCTTACTATGCCCTTCAACAGACGAATTGTACGCAAATCGAAATGTTTGACAACGGCGGTGCGCCCGAAGACGGGACATCCGCTTCTGCGACCGAAGCTCCAAGCGAAGGCTGATCGTTCATCCAATCCCATCGCGCAGATTCGGACACGAGGGGAAACCCCGTTGCAGTACGCCGGGCCGGGGCAGCTGCCGTCAGGCAGCACCGAGCCCGGCGGCATACGCTTTACTCCGGAATTTTCTCCTTGATGAAATCCCCGATTTCAGTCAGCGCCTCGTCCGCCTCTGGCATGGGAAAGCTGTGAAACACGTGCCACATGTCCTCCCAGATGTGTAACGACGAGTTCACGCCGGCCTGCTGAAGCTTCTCATGCAGCCTCACGGAGTCGTCGAGCAGGCACTCGTCGCGACCGACGTGGATGAGGATGGGGGGTAACCCGGCGAGATCGGCATAGAGAGGCGACACGAGTGGATGCGTGAGCTGTTCCGCGCTGCAGTACAAGAGCGGCGCCTTCCGGATCCCATCTGGTTCAAGCCAGGGGTCATAGGCTGCGCGCGATTCCATCGATGGACCGGTGCCTGCCAGGTCGGTCCATGGCGAAAGTACAGCGGCGCACGCGGGGAGCGGTTTGCCCGCGTCGCGCAGCGAGATGAGTGTGGCCAAGGTCAGACCGCCTCCGGCGGAGTCGCCGGCAATCGCGATGCGGTCTGGCGATATCCCTTGGGCGAGAAGGGATTCGTATGCTTTCACCGCGTCCTCGACTGCAGCCGGAAACTTGTGTTCGGGCGCGAGTCGGTATTCGATGAGGGCAACGCGGGACTTGGACGCCTGGGCGAGCCGCCATGCAAGGCCTCGGTGAGATTCGCAGGATCCCATGTAGTACGCGCCACCATGCAGGTATAGCACTGTGCGCGTCGAGGCACCGCCAGCCATGGCAATCCATTCGCCAGGGACACCGCCGAAGGACGTTCGCTCCACCTGCACGTGTTCGGGTTTCGGAATGGTTCGGCCCATTTGGTCGAGACCCGCCCTCTGGGTTTCCAGGCTTCGTTCCCCAAGGTTCTGAGATGCGCGCATTTGCTGCAACATGGAGCGGACGGCAAGAGCCTCTGCACTGGGCATCCGAGCGCCTCCTTTGTAAGCGATATCATTTGATAGTTAGCCTATCACATGGTTCACAGCTTGGCGATCTCGCCCTAAGACGAAGGCCCTCTCCGACGACGACTGGATACCCCGCAGGTCGAAGTCGCCGCGTGTCAGTCATGTGGCCGGAAGGTGTGCTTCCACTTAGTCCATAGCCATACACAGGCCGGCCCGGTGAAGACGGCGAAGAGGGGCATGAGAGGGTAGCGGAACCGGTCCCAAGCGGGGAAGAAGAAAAAGAAACACGTGTAGTACACCACGAAGGTCAGGAGAAGCGCGGACGGCCGGCGAGCTTCACGCCGCCTGACCCACATGTGCGCAATGCCGAGCAAGCTCAGGACCATGAGAACCCAATAGGCGACGGTCGTGAACATGTCGATGGCGTGAAGAAACGGATGGAACGCGGTGGACACCCGGAATGTGTACCAATTCGCATTGACGTCGTTCTTGTACAGGTCAAAGATCTTGACCCAACCGTTCAAAAAGGTTTTCCACGGATGGTGCAGGATGTATTGCTCAGCGAGATGTTCCCCAAGCTCGTTTTTCGCGACCTCGTTGGTCACCCGTACCAAGGGATTGACGTACGGGTTGTACGACCACCAATAGCCACCGTTGACGTGAACGCCCTGCCACAAATTCGTGCCGCCATTGGTGGATACGAGGACGAAGTGGCCCATGGCGAGCCGGTTTCGAATGGTCACGGGCAGAATGGCGAGCAACATGAACACCGTGACCCAGACGACGCGGGCGAGTGCGCGCGCTGCACGCGAGCCCAACCTGGTGAGTACGGGGGTGGCGTGAGGGAGCGCCACGCACCACTCGTAGATGAACAAAAACGCAGGAAATGCTAGAGGGATGGGCCGGACGTCGCAAGCGAGCCCCATCACCGCGCCGGCGAGGGCCAGCCAACGAGATCCGCGCGGATGATCGATGCCGCGCAAATAAAGGACAAAGAATAGCACGAGAAGGAGCGTGAACAGTTCTTCTGATCCTAAAACACTGTTCCAGATGATTTGGCTTGGGAGCAAGGTATACGCGGCCGCTGCGCACGTGGCAGACCGCACATCGCGGAACAGTTGGCGTGTCAGCACATAGACCAGACACACGATGCCTGTCGACAAAAGGGCATTTACTGCAAGGCCAACCATCACCGAAGGTCCTGTCACACGGTAAATCAAGGAGAGAAAAAACGGCCAGCCAATGGGCCAATAGGCCGTCGGATGTCCCATCCAGTTGTAGCCTTGGTTGTGGGCCAGTTCGACGGCTCGCGCATCGTACCACGCGAAATCCGCTTCCTGAATCGGGTGCATAAACGAGATCCACGCAAACCTTAGCACGAGGTTGACGGCGATGAGGATGACGAGAACACGTTGATCCCGACGCACACTCCCGCTGTCCATCATGTGCGCTTGCTCCTTTCCACGCTGTTCCCGATCCTAGCGCAAACCGAGTCAAGTTTCGAGTGAAGAACGCAAATTCGTCACTTGCGGCCAGTCGTGGGCGCCATCACCCCGTGGAACTGGCCGTTTTACCTCAATATCCGCGTGGTGGCGTCAGCGCTCGCAACAAATTGTGTTGTGGGGCATCGCCAGCGCGCTGCCTTATGCCGACTACGAAGAACATGAAAAGGCCGCGGCGACCGTCGCGCACCTCTAGAGGAGCGGCCGGATGGACGCTGGCGACCTAGCCACAAAGTCGCCAGACACAGTCCGACATATCCGGCGCGGGGTGGGGAAACCTCATGGGCGACGAAGAGGAGGTGTGCAGGATGGACCTTCAGCGTGCCAAGGAGATTGCGGCGTCACCCGTCATGGCGCACGTCACACACGAGGGCCATCAGGTGTACATTCAGTCCGTCGATGAGGGAACCCAGACGGCAACGGTGTATCATCTCAAAAACCCGGATCACCGGTATGCGGTGCATGTGCGCGATCTCACGGAGCAGCACGTCGTGCATTGAACGGTTTCGGAGCGCCGGTTCGCGTTCAACGCCCGGTGCTCCGTCGCTGGCTAGCGCGTGTCCGCTTCGCGCAGGACAGACATGACGTGCTCCATCTGCTGCACAAGTTCCCGCACGATTTCTCCAGCGGGCATGGGCTTGGCCATCGGGTAGCCCTGTCCCGCCCACAGAGACATCCGCTCAGCATCCTCCTCGGCAGCCGCGCGGCGGCGGATCGGTTGAGTGAGCGCGTTCTGAAGCGGGTACGGCGGAATGTCCAGGTCTTCTCGGGCTACGGCCTCCATGAACGCATTGCGGATGCCTCGGGCGTGCTTGCCCGAAAAGCTCCGCGTCAAAGCTGTACCGCGATCCCGCCACGCCATGACGGCTCGCTTGTACGCCGGATGGGCGCCGCTCTCGTCCGCCAGCAGGAAACGCGTTCCCATCTGAACCGCGGCTGCTCCCAGCGCGAGACACGCCACAATGCCCCGACCGTCCATGATGCCGCCCGCCGCGATGACCGGGATGCTGACGCGATCGACCACCTGAGGCACGAGCGCCATGGTTCCGATGAGCCTGGTTTCGTCGATGGGGAAGAAGGAGCCGCGGTGTCCGCCCGCCTCGTAGCCTTGTGCGATCACGGCGTCACAACCCGCGCGCTCCAGGGCCATCGCCTCCTCCGGGCTTGTGGCCGTGCCCATCACGCACATCCCTGCTTTCTTCCATCTCGCGATCGCGTCCCCTTCAGGGCAGCCAAACGTGAAGCTCAGCACGGGGACGCGCTCGTCGATGATGACGCTCATCTGTGCGTCGAACTCGTCGACTGTCGGGAGGTGCGGATTCACGTCGTCGATCTCGGCTGCGACGGCCTGGTCGCCCACCCATTCGCGCAACCACCTCTTCATCGCCTGTACGGCATGGCGGGCATCGCCCTGCGGCTCCTCGGGGACGAACACATTGACGCCAAAGGGGGCATCTGTAAGCTGGCGCACGCGGCGAATGGCTGTTCGGGTTTCTTCGGGCGACAGGTATCCCACGCCGAGAAAGCCGAGTCCTCCCGCGTTGCTCACGGCTGCGACCAATTCCGGCGTCGACGGGCCTCCGGCCATGGGCGCAGCAAAAATGGGGTGGCGCACGCCCAGAGCCTGGAGCCAGCTGTGGACGGGTCGAGTCATGGAATCCCTCCTTCGCGGCGCGAGGCGCGACGAATCGGATGATGTGATCTCAGTGTATACCTCGTCGGCAGGCGGGGCAAAATGGGCGTACAGGAGGTTGATGTGCCGCGAGAACGGACGCGTAGACGCGGGTTCAGTGGCGTGTCAACAGCCTTTGCAAAAGGGGCGGTCGAAAGGCCGCTCCTTTTGTTTCGTGTGCCCGTCGGGTGATCTATTCTAATCTTTCAACCTTCTCTACTTGTCGAAGAGTTCTGCCTGTTCTATGATGAGGGCGATCCGCCGCGTCGGCGGAACTCGGACAGACAAGGAGTGGAGAGCGTGGCAGAAGCACAGGTAGGCGTGATCGGCCTTGCGGTGATGGGCAAAAACCTGGCGCTCAACATCGAAAGCCGAGGCTTCACGGTGGCCGTGTACAACCGGACGGCCTCGAGAACACAGGAACTCGCGGAAGAAGCAAAGGACAAGCACATCATTCCGACGTATTCGCTGCAGGACTTCGTCAAGTCCCTGGAGCGTCCGCGGCGCATCATCCTGATGGTGCAGGCCGGTCGCCCTGTGGACGAGGCGATTTCGCAGCTCGTGCCGCTGCTCGATCCGGGAGACGTGATCGTCGACGGAGGAAACTCGTACTTCGAGGATACCCGCCGTCGTCATGCAGAACTTGAGCAAAAAGGCATCCTCTTCATCGGCACAGGCATCTCCGGTGGCGAAGAGGGGGCGCTCAAGGGGCCTGCCATCATGCCGGGCGGCAGCAGGGAGGCGTACAAGCTCGTTGAGCCCATTCTCACCGCTATCGCCGCCAAGGTGGGGGACGAGCCCTGCTGCACGTATATCGGGCCCGACGGTGCGGGCCATTATGTCAAGATGGTGCACAACGGCATCGAGTACGGCGACATGCAACTCATCTGCGAGGCGTACCACCTGTTGACCGAGGTCCTCGGGCTCTCCGCCGATGAACTCCACCAAGTGTTTGCGGACTGGAACCGAGGCGAACTCGACAGCTATTTGATCGAGATCACGGCGGACATTTTCTCCAAGCGGGATCCCGAGACGGGCCGGCCGATGGTCGACGTCATCCTCGACACCGCCGGTCAAAAAGGGACCGGCAAGTGGACCAGCCAGAGCGCGCTCGATCTCGGCGTGCCCCTCACCATGATCACCGAAAGCGTCTTCGCCCGCTTCTTGTCGGCCATGAAGGAGGAACGCGTGGCCGCGAGCCAAGTGCTCCCTGGGCCCGAGCGGCCGCGGGAGTCCATCGACCGCGACGCCTTCATCGAGGACGTCCGGCGCGCGCTCTATGCGAGCAAGATTTGCTCGTATGCCCAAGGTTTTGCCCAACTCCGCCAAGCTTCGCAGGAGTACGGATGGAACCTCGATCTCGGCGCGATCGCGATGATCTTCCGTGGCGGCTGCATTATTCGGGCGCAATTCTTGCACAACATCAAGGAAGCCTACGATCGAAATCCCGGCCTGCCAAACCTGCTTTTGGATCCGCACTTCCGTGGGTCCATCGCATCGTACCAGGATGCATGGCGTCGCGTCGTGGCAACGGCCGTCACCTACGGCGTTCCAGTTCCCGCATTTGCGAGCGCCCTCGCCTATTACGACAGCTACCGCGCGGAGCGCCTGCCGGCGAATTTGCTTCAGGCACAGCGGGACTATTTCGGCGCGCACACGTTCCGTCGGGTCGATCGCGGCGGCGTCTTCCACTTCCACTGGCTGAGCGACGAACCGGTCCTCACGGAGATCTGACCGCTCCGGGCAAGCGCACCACGTGCGCAACATTAGGCCCCTGTGGCATCCCGAAAAAAATCGCCC
>NZ_BCRQ01000089.1 GCF_001552675.1 Alicyclobacillus sendaiensis NBRC 100866 | reverse complement strand
CGATATGGGGAAGAACGGGGCCATGCGCGGCGCGGGGCGCGGCTGTTTTTGAACCGCGCCCCGTCGACTCAAAGGGCATTTCCGGTTGCATTTCCGGTTGCATTTCCGGTTGCATTTCCGGTTGCATTTCCGGTTGCATTTCCGGTTGCGTTCCCGGTGGCATTCCCGGTCGCGTTCCCCGTAGTGTTTCCGGCGGTGCCACCACCCACGCCGGCCGACGTCGGCCAGTCGGATAGATGGAGACCCGGCGGCAACGTCGGCACCAACGGCTGATACTGATAGACCGCCTTCTCCGATATCAACACGTCGAAGGAGCGAATCATTTTGGCCCCGTCCTTGCCGAATGTGGAAACGAGCGCTGATTCAGACAGCGGAATGTCGTAGGAGACAGCGAGATCGGCAATGCGCGGCGCGCCCGACGAACGGTCGATCTCGATGACGACCTGTCCTGGCACGTGTCCGAATATCTGAGCATCGCTTTGCGCCGAAGCATTCGTCGCGCCCATTTGGCCTAATGCATTCGCAATGCGAGCCATCGCCGCTGGATTGAGCTGCGCGTGAAACACATCCAAGCCGCCATTCTGCCCCGCCCACGTGACGTTCGTAAACACCCCTTGCCACTCAGGCACGTATTGCGCAGACGCGCCCTCAGCATGGGTGACGTTTGTCCAACCCGAACCGTTTGTCTGCAAGTAAAGGACGCCATCGTCGTCGACCTCTTGCGCTGTGCTTGTCTTCGCACCCATGTGGTCTGTTGCCTCGGCCACAGCGTACACCTGCGAACCCGTGCGCATTTGCTGTGCAGACAGCGTCATTTGAAAAACGTTCTTGTTCAGCGCTTGGTCCAACTGGTTGAGTTCCGATTGAATGCCCGGTTGGCTCTGGAGTGCCGGAGCAAGCTCCACTTTGAAGGCCTCATTTACGGTTGCCGTGAACTGAATGAACGGAGCTTGTCTCGAGTTTTGAAGGGCCTCCAGGAATTCTTGCCGCTCCGTGGAGGATAACATCCAGGAGCCAGGAATGGGGCCCACCGCCTTGGCCAATTGCCGCAGGCCATTCAAGAACGCCGTCGCCTGTGACACGGTCATGGGTCCCGCCTCTGTCATCAGCCCTTCTTCACGTGCCCACGCCACGGGAGACACGGTGCCCAAATTCATGTGGTACAGCTTGGCTGCCATCTCCGCAGCCTGGGCGGCCGTCAGTGGATCGCCGGTGCCAAACCGTTTGGCGGTATCCGCCTTCACGAGCCCGAGCTCGATCGCCTTGTGCACATATCCCCACAGCGTGGAGCGCGCAGGTACATCCACATAGGGGGACCGGCCGGACGGATCCGGCTTCACCGATGCTTGTTGCAACAACAACCGGAGAAAGGCACCCTTGGTTTCCACGGCATCCGCGCTCACCGCCATCGGAACACAAGCGGAGAGGGCCAAAGCAACAGCCAGCGCAGAACCCACCTGTCTCTTCTTTCCCATCTCGAGAACCCCCTTCGCAATTGGAAGTCGTGACAACTCATTCTAGCCCGAGAACCCAGTGATCTGGAAGAACAAATTTCAAGTATCTTCTGTTCAGTCGCACCTG
Organism: Alicyclobacillus sendaiensis NBRC 100866; assembly: GCF_001552675.1. Classification (GTDB taxonomy): domain Bacteria; phylum Bacillota; class Bacilli; order Alicyclobacillales; family Alicyclobacillaceae; genus Alicyclobacillus; species Alicyclobacillus sendaiensis. The sequence continues at coordinate 6,031 of NZ_BCRQ01000089.1, read as the reverse complement.
ACTCACGGCCTGAAACAGAGCGGCGATCCCGCCTTTCAACCAGGCGAGATCGCCGCTTTAAGTGGAGGATAGGGGACCAAACAGCCGCAGGGAGTGGGCTCGCCTCAGCTCGCGACTTCCCGCGTCACGCGCTGGATGATGGCGTCCGGCAGGCGGTAGACGACGCCGGAGGGATCGGCGTGGACGAGATCCACCATCTTGCCGAGCTGGCGCTTGTCAAGCTGGTAATCGGCGAACGTCGCGGGCAGGCCGACCTGTTCGCGCAGGTCGCGGATGCGTTGGATCAACGCCTCGAGCGCGGCATCGGGATCGGACGGCGCGTCGAAGCCGACAGCCGCCATGAACTCCCGCACGCGCGGGCGGTAGAAGGCCGGCATGGCGGCCATGACGTTCGGCAACAACACGGCGTTCGCGAGGCCGTGCGGGATGCCGAACTTTGCGCCGAACGCGTGGGCCATGTTGTGCACGGGAATCGCGTTCAACGCGAGGCTGAAGCTGATGATGGCCATGGTGCTCGCCATCAGCATGTTGGCGCGCGCCGTGAGATCTTGCCCGTTCGCCACGGCCTTGGGCAGGTTTTCGAAGATCATGCGCGCGGACTGGATGGCGTACGCGTCGGTGAACGGGTTGGCCTGCGGCGAAAAGAAGCCCTCGATGGCGTGCGTCAGCGCGTCAAAGCCGGTGAACGCGGTGATGCTGGGCGGCAGGCCGACGGTGAGCTCCGGATCGAGAATGGCGATATCCGCGTTGATAAACGGATTGATGAGATTCACCTTCACGCCGAGATCGTCGTGGAACACGACGGCGATGGGCGAGGCCTCGGCCCCGGTGCCGGCGGTGGTGGGCAGCGCCACGTGCGGGATGAAGATGGGCTGCGCGTCGGGCCACATCTCGAGCACATTGCCGATGAGCGACGGGCGGATGTCCGTAAGCCCGCGGCTCGCCATCCACTTGATGCCTTTGACGGTGTCGAGCACGCTGCCCCCGCCCAGCGCGATGAGGCTGTCGGCCGCGCACTCGCGGTAGGCGCGCGCCGCCTCGTTGATGATGTGCGCCTTCGCGTCCTGTTCGACGCGATCGAACACGCCGGCGATGGTGACGGGCGTGGGGACGAGATCGAACAACTCGAGAATTTTGTCGAGCAGCCCGGCGCGGACGAGGCCGGGATCGGTGACCAGGAAGGCCCGCTTGCCGCCGAGCCCGCGGATGGTCTCGGGCAGAAGGACGCGCGAGCCGACGCCGTTCGTGATGGTGGTGCGCGCCATGAATTGGAATCCAGATCGAACGTAGGGCATGGGAGGACCTCCTCGCAGTCGTCGATGCGTCACGCCCTGTCGGGCAGGACGATGGAGTACCAATGGCGGTTTTCGACCTCGTGTACGAGCGACGCGTGAACGTGCTTGAGCTGCGTGTATTCGTCGAGCGCGTAGCGGCCGATTTCGCGCCCGAAACCGCTCATCTTGTAGCCGCCGAACGGCGCGTCGCTGCGGAACATGTGCCAATCGTTGACCCAGATGGTTCCTGCGCGAATCTCGCGCGCCACGCGGTAGGCTTGGTTGAGATCGCGCGACCAGACGCCCCCCGCCAAGCCGTAGACGGTGTCGTTGGCGAGGCGGATGGCCTCGTCGACGTCCTTCGCCTTCATCACGGCGAGAACGGGGCCGAAAATCTCTTCCTGCGCAATTTTCATGCGGTTGTCTACATCGGCGAAGATGGTCGGCTCCACGAAATAGCCGCCCTCGAGCCCGGGCACGTTGGCGCGCGATCCGCCGCAGACCAGGCGGGCCCCTTCCTGCTTCCCGGACTCAATGTAGCCGAGGATGGTTTTGAGCTGCGTCTCCGAGATGATGGGGCCCATGCCGACCTTCTCGTCGAGCGGGTTGCCGATCCGAATGCGCGAAGCGGTCTCCGCCAGGCGCTGGACGACGTCTTCGTAAATGGCCTCGTGGACGATGACGCGCGTGCCGCACTCGCACACCTGACCGCTGTGCAAAAAGACGCCGAACAGGATGCCCGGGATGGCCAGGTCGAGATCGACGTCCGGCAGCACGATGGCCGGGGATTTGCCGCCGAGCTCGAGCGTCACGCGCTTGACCCCTTGAGCGGCGAGCTGCATGATGCGCTTGCCCACCTGGGTCGAGCCCGTGAAGGCAATTTTGTCGACCTCGGGATGGGTGACGAGCGCCTCGCCCACAGACGAACCTGGCCCGGTCACCACGTTGAACACGCCCTTGGGCAGACCCGCTTTGACGGCGAGTTCCGCCAGCTTGAGCGTCGACAAAGGCGTGTTAGAGGCCGGCTTGATGACGATGGAATTGCCCATCGCGAGCGCGGGCGCCAGCTTCCACATGGCGAGGATGAGGGGATAGTTCCACGCCGTGATCCCCGCGCACACGCCCACCGGCTCGCGCCACACCTGGTTGTGGCTCGGCTGCGGGAAGGGCCGCAGGGGCAACGTCTTCGCGTACTCGTACTCCTGCGCAAACTTCGCCGTCTGCTGGAGCAGATCCACGATGAGCAACAGGTCGGCGTTCGATACCCGCCGGACCGTCGCCCCGGAGGTCAAGATCTCCAGAAACGCAATCTCCTGCGCGTGCGCGACGATCTCGTCCGCAAAGCGCATCAGGACCTTCGCCCGCTCGTCGGGTTTGGCTCGCGACCACTCGCCAGACTCGAACGCGCGCCGCGCGCTGCGCAGGGCGCGGTCGACGTCGCGCGCGTCCGACTTCGCCACCCGCGCGCAGGGCTGGCCATTCGCCGGGTTGATGACCTCAAACATCTCGCCGCTTTCGGCAGGCGTGTACTCGCCGTCGATGAACATCCCATACTCAGGGAGTTTCACAGTGGTCATGACCATGGTTTGCCCTCCTCTGCCCGGTGCGACACCGCCTGCTGCGAGACGATGTGCTCCTCTATCAGCGCGCGAAGCGCTTCCACCTGCTGCTTGAGCGATTCCATCTCGCCGCGAATCCGCGCGAGTTCCGCGCGATCCGCCTGGGCCTGCTTCTGCCGCTCCATGCGCCACTGCATGAACCACTTGAACAGAATCTGGTTGGAATAATCCTGGGCAATCATGTCGCGCAGGGCGTCTTCGAGCGTCTCGCGCTTGCCCTTGGGGCCGTGATCGCGCCCGTAGAGCAGGTGCTTCTCGAGGATTTTTGGGATGTCAGGATTGTTCGGCCCGCCGGATTGGCGGTAAAACGCCTCGATGCGCTTTTGCATCGTGAGCTGCTCCTGCGCCTCGCGCGACAGGCCGGTCGGCTCCTCCCCGCCACCGCGGATAGGCATCGGCTCCTTCGACTGAAATTGCACCGCCATACACATCTCCTCCGCTGCCGGTTAGATTCGCTTCTTCGATCGGATGGTGCTCCACAGCGCTGACAGCCCGAGCGCCACGCTCGCCGCCACGCCACCCCAGCCGAGATCGACGATGCCGCCGTGCACCACAGGCCGCGTGTCGGCAAAGGCGAGCAAGATGGCGCCGCCGAGGAAGAACGTCCCGGACATCGTGGCGAGGAGGAGCTTGTTCACCACGCGGTGGAGCGTGCGCACGGCCTGGTGGGACAATTGCGCGTCCAAATTGACTCGGAAGTCATTCCACTCGAAGTGCTCGAGGATCTTGTTCAGGCGCCGCGGTAGGGTCGCGGTCAGCTTGGCGAATTCCGCCGCAAAGCTCGCGTTCGTGTGGTAGTTGAACCGGCGCATCATCCAGCGCCTGAGAATTTGCACGTCGGCGATCTCGACGAGTTGGTGGTAGGAGATTTCCGGGCAGAGCCAGCGCGCGGTGCCTTCGGCCGCCGAGAATCCCTTCGTCCAAAGCGCCAGGCCGTTTGGGATGCGGCAGTAGTTGCGGGCCGCGATGACGATAGTGCTGAGCAGGAGGTTGCCCCAGTTGTAGTAGCTCGCCTGCGTGCTGTTGGTGTAATGGATGAGAAGCGAGCGCAGCTGATCGCGCAGGCGGACGAGATCCGTGTATCGCGTGGGTTCGTAGATGTCGAGCAGCGCTTCGATGGCGTCCTCCTGCTGGTTCACGCGCACGTGCATGAGCATCCGGAAGATGGCCTCCGTGTGCGCGGCGTCCATGCGGCCGACGAGCCCCCAGTCCAAGATGGCAATCCGCTTGGTCCGGCGGTCCACCATGAGGTTGGACGCGTGCGGATCTGCGTGATAGTTGCCCTCGACAAACGCTTTCACGTAGTAATGTGCGAGATCGGTCATGCGTTCGAGGCGCTCTTCAAAGGTGAAAAAGTCGACCGGGAAATCCTTCAGGTTCCACCCGTCGATGAATTCCATCACGAGCACGCGCTCGGTCACGTGGTAGACCTCGGGGATGTACAGCGTCTCGAACTCCGCGACCATCCCCCGCTGCTCTTCCATAATCTCGGCCTCGCGGCGGAGGTCGAGTTCGTTCATGGTGCTGCTGTAGTAGTCCTCAATGATGCCATTGAGATCCAGCGACACTTCGAGCTGCGGCGGCAGCAACTTCTGCAGGCGCCGCACGAGCTTGCGCACGTTGTTGATGTCGACCTGGAACAGCTTGTCGACGAGGGGCCGCACAATCTTGACCGCCGCCATGCGGCCGTCGGCAAGCTGCGCCCGATACACCTGCGCCAGCGACGCCGAGCCGAGCGGATTCGGGTCGATCCAGCGAAACACCTCGGCCCAGTTGGGAATCTCGTCCTCGAGCACGGCCATCATGTAGTGAAAGGGCAGCGGGGGTACGCTGTCGAGGAGGAGCGCGAGTTCCGCCGTCACCGCTTCGGGCAAAAGCTCCTGCCGCGTCATGATGACCTGGCCCAGCTTGATGAACGTGGGCCCCAGCTCTTCAAAGGCCGCCCGCAGGCGTTGCCCCAAGAGGCGCTGGCGGGCCTCCTCATCCCGGCTCCTGTCGCGAAGCGCGTGCAGCACGCCGTGTTTTACAAGCGCTTTCACCACCTCGCGCTGACGCTTGCTCGGCGTGATCTTGCGGCGCTCTCGCTCGATATATCTCCGTGCACGGGCCAGCTCGTTTCGTTCTTCCGTGTTCAACGCAACCGCCATCTGACGCACCCCCTCACAATTCGCCCTGCCTCCCGCACAAGCCCGGCCGGCCTGCGCGTGGGACGGCTCACACGACGCTCATTTTTCTTGGAGTATACAATCCCGAATCGTCTGCCTATATCCCGAGAACCGGGGGAATTCGGGAGGCACCCCCCAGAACGAGGGGGGAGGCGAAAGGCAAACGTCAGGATTGGGGGCCCGACACGAAGCGCGTGTGCACGATGAAGCGGAGAGGCGCAAATCCGAAGTAGTCGAAGGGCCAACACGTTTGCAGGGTCAGCGTTTCGCGCGGTGTGGGCCCCGTCACCAAGGTGTCTGTCGGAGGGACGATCTGCGTCCATGTCACCCGGTACGTGAATGTCCCGTAGGGCGTCTGAAACTCGACGCGATCGCCCACGTGAATCCGGCTCAGGACGCGGAAGACGGTGTCACGATGCCCGGCCACGTAGACGTTCGATCCCTGCCCGGGGAGCGCGGTGGACGGATCGTGCCCGGCGCCGAGGGCGAGATCGGCCCACGTGTCGCCTTGCACCACAGGCACTTGCACGCGCTGAGCCGGGAACACGAGTTCCCCGATTTTCTCCCCGTTTCGCGGCGGAGGCACCCAAAGCGGGGCATCTGCGCCATGCGAGCGAGGACGCACCGGGGGTTGGTACAGCGGCAGCGGGCGCTTGTTGACCCAAACTGTCTCCCACAGGTACGCCCATCCAGCATCTCCTGCGATGACGGCCCCCGATAAAGCGATAAGAAGCGGAACGGCCCGCGCCGCGAGCGCGAGCCGCCGTTTGACGTTCGCCTTCATCCCCCTCGCCTCACCGTTCACACCAAGAAACGTCGCGTGCAACGCCACACCGGGACGGCCGAACCTCCGCCGAGCATGAGAAGCGCGAGGCCCAGGGCGATCCAAAGTGGCAGCCGCGTGGACGTCTGAGGCAAGAGCCCCGTGGTCGTCCCCTGAGGTAGTCGCGCGGAGACGATGATGTGACCGGGG
>NZ_BCRQ01000088.1 GCF_001552675.1 Alicyclobacillus sendaiensis NBRC 100866 | reverse complement strand
GGGAGGAGATGGCGTGAAACACCGTCGTTGGTGGATCGGCGTGTTGATTGCCGTGGGCGTGATCGTCAACTACCTGGACCGGTCGGCCACCTCGATGGCCACCAAGCCCATTGAGGGCACGTTTCACCTGACGGCCGGCCAGATGGGGATTGTGCTCTCGGCCTTCAGTTGGTCGTACGCGCTGTTGCAGATCCCGGTGGGGGCCTTGCTCGACAAAATCGGCGTCAAGTGGGTCATCCGCCTGGGCATGGTGCTGTGGTCGGTTGCGTGCTTTGTGACGGCCGCGGCCACGGGGCAGGGGTTGCTTTTGTTGGGGCGGGTGCTTCTTGGCATCGGCGAGGCCCCGTACTTCCCCGCGGCCGTCAAGTCCGTGGGCTACTGGTTCCCGGTGGCGGAGCGGGCGCGGGCGGTGTCGCTGTACGACGCGGAGTCCAAGCTCGCGAGCGCGATTGGCGCGCCGTTGTTGGCGTTTGCCATCACGGAGTGGGGCTGGCGCGGCGGTTTCATCGCCACCGGCATTCTGAGCGTCGTGTACGTGTTCATCTACTGGGCGATGTATCGCGATCCGCGCGAAGACAAGCGGCTGTCGCGGGAAGAGCTGGCGTTCATTGAGGAGGGTGGATCGCAGGAAGAGGGCCAGGCGGAAGGCGGGCTGTGGCGCAACCTGGGCCATCTGCTGCGCTACCGCAAGGTGTGGGGCGTGTTCATCGGGTTCGCGGCGTACGCCTACTCGTTCTGGCTGTTCTTGTCCTGGCTCCCGGGGTATCTGGAGAGCCAGATGCACATGTCGGTGCTGAAGACGGGCTGGTTCGCGGCCATCCCTTGGCTCGTCGGGTTTGCTTCAGAGCTCTTTGTCGCGGGCTTTCTCATCGACTGGCTCGTGCGTCGCGGCAGAAACCCGCTTCGCGTGCGCAAGGCGGTGTTGGTCATCTGCCTGCTCCTCGGGCTCACCGTCATCGGCGCGGCGTACACCCATTCGCCGGGCTGGGCCGTGTTCTTCATCTCCATCGCGCTCGGTGCGCTGGTGTGCACCTCGTCCATCGCGATGAGCATTCCGACGTTCATCGCGCCGAAGGGAACGGTGGGGGTGCTCACGGGGTTTCTCACGTTCGGCAACAACGCGATGGGGATTCTTGCTCCAATCGCAACCGGTTTCATTGTGCAGGCGACGGGATCGTTCATGGACGCGTTCCTCGGCGCGGCCGTAATTCTCCTGATTGGCGTGCTGAGCTACGCGTTCCTGTTGACCGATCTCGACCGCATCCCGTCCCTGAACGCAAAGGCGGGCGCGCCTTCGGCGGCCAAAGTGCCCATCCAGTGAGTGAGCGAGGCGGAGCATGTGCTCCGCCTCGCGCGCTTTTCACCCGTTCATGACCTCGAGCAGGAATCGGTTATGCCGCCGCTCGTGGCCCATGCGCGTCGCCGGCCCGTGGCCGGGATAGATCTCGAGCTCGTCCGGCCATTCGAGGATGCGCTTGAGCGACGCCTTCATGGCCTCTGGATCTGACCCTTCCAAGTCGACTCGCCCAATGGTCCCCGCAAAGAGCGTGTCTCCTGAAAACACGACGCGCTTGCCCACGAGACACACGCTTCCCGGCGAATGCCCCGGCGTGTGCCAGACGGTGAACGTCTCGTCGCCGAGCCTGAGCTCATCGCCGTCGTGCAGCCAGGCGTCCGGCTGGCGAAGATCCGGCGCATCGTCCGCGAGGTATGCGCGGTACCAGTGCGGGGCGCGGTTCCACGTGACGAGATCGTCCGGGTGGAGATACGACGGCACGCCGTACCGCTCGCGCAAGAGATCGGCGCCGATGACGTGATCGAAGTGGCCGTGGGTGTTCCAATTTGCGACGACCTTGAGCCCCACCTCGTCTATGAACGAAAACACGGGCGCAAGCGCGAGGTCGCCAGGGTCGATCACGACGGCGTTTGCGCCGCGCTCCCACGACTCGGCGAGCACGTAGCAGTTGGACTGGATGGGCGAGATGACAAACCGGCGAATTTCCACGTGACGTCCCCTTCCCGTCGTTCAAGCGTCCACCGTTAAGTGTATCAGGTCGCCGGTTCGGGTTGAAACGACGGGCAAGGGAGAGCAGGCTCGCCGGGGCGCCGGGAAGCGCTCAGCCGTTCACGGCGCACATGTGCTTGACGAAGGCGATGAACGCGCGGGCGTACGCGACGAACGGCTCTTCGGCGAGATCGGCCAGATGGCACTCGTCGTTTGCGGCGAGGGGGTGATCGAGCGGGACGATGGCCACGAGTTCCTCCTGCAGGATCTCCACGAGCGTCAGATGGGGCGCGTGTGGCGGCGTGCAGAACGCGATGTCGATCTCGCCCGCATCAAGCTGCTGCAACAGTTTCTGGGTCGGCGCCTCGGACAGTCGGACCGTCACGCTGGGGGGGGGTGCGGGTGAACGTGCGGATGACGTCGGGGAGGAAGCGCGTGCCGAGCGAATAGATGAGGCCGACGTGGAGCACGCCTCGGGCTTGGCCCGTCAGTTCGGCGACTTTGCGGACGCCTGCCGCGAGCTCGGCGAGCGCCTGGCGGGCGTGGGGCAGAAACGCCTCGCCGCACGGCGTGAGGCGCACGCCTTGCGCGGTGCGCACGAACAGCGGCGCGCCGAGATCGCCCTCGAGCTTGTGAATCGCGCGGGACAGCGCGGGCTGTGAGACGCGGATGGCGTCCGCCGCGCGGCGGAAGCTGTGGTGCTCCGCGACGGCCAAAAAGTACTCGAGCTGGACGAGGTCCATGCGCATCCTCCCGATAAGCCATTTTTACGGCGGTCTTGCTTCCATGACACATGGGCCCCGCGCATCCTGTCAACCGCGGTGTTCCGCGGAACGGACTTCGTGTGAAAGTCGCGAGAATAGGGGTTGCGCGGCGGTCATCGGCGTTGTATGTTTGCTTTGAAAGCGATTTCTTTGGTGAGGGGGTGGGCGGGCGAAGTAGGGGCAAGGCGGCGGCTTTGGCGAAATCGATTTCGATTCCAGACGACAAGTTTCGCGAATGACGAGGGGGTTGCTTATGAAAAATCGTTGGAAAGTCGCAGCCGCACTGGGGTCCGTGGCTGCGAGCATGGCGCTCGTTGCACCGAATCTTACGACACAAGCGAAAACGCTCCCGCCGCTGGTCGTATGCACGAGCCCGCAGGGAACCTACGCGGACAACTTCAATCCGTTTGCGTCGGGCAACTTGGCCGGCACGTTCGGGAACGTGTACGAGTCGCTGTTCTACTTTGACGCGGTCAGCGGACACACCTTCGATCTCCTGGGCACCAGCTTCCACTTCACCAATGGCAATCGCACGTTGGTGGTGAATTTGCGCCACAACGTCAAGTGGACAGATGGCGTGCCCTTCACAGCCAAGGACGTCGTGTTCACCTTCCAGCAGCTGAAAAAGTATCCCGACGCGGACGCCAACGGCGTGTGGCAGCAGCTGCAGTCGGTCCAGTCGAATGGGAACGACGAGGTCATCTTCACCTTCAAGACGCCAAATGTCCCCTTTGCCGAACAATACGTCCTCGGTTCCACACCCATTGTCCCTGAACACCAGTGGGCCGCCTTGGGCGATCCGGCCAAGGCGCACATCACTTGGGACAAAGCTATCGGCACGGGGCCATTCATCGTCTCTTACTTTTCGCCGCAGGATTACAAGTTCAAGGCGAATCCTAACTACTATCTCGGCGCTCCGAAGGTGCCCGAGCTCGATTATCCAGCGTTCACGAGCAACCAGAGCGCCGATCTCGCTCTCGCCGAGGGGCAGGTTCAGTATGGAAACCTGGACATTCCCAATGTGCAAAAGACCTACGTGGGCGTGAATCCGCACAACCACTACTATTTCCCGCCGGACAACATCGTCGAATTGTATCCCAACCTCTCGAATCCCCTGCTTGCGATTCCCAACGTGCGGGAAGCCATCAGCCTGGCGATCGACCGCCAGAAGCTCTCCGTGATCGGCGAGACGGGCTACGAGGGCGTGGCCAATCCCATCAGCCTGCCGCTGCCCAACTACAAGTCCTGGTTGGATCCGACACTGCCGTCCTCATACCTGCACTTCCCGCCGGTGAACGACGCGAAGGCTGAGCAGTTGCTCCAGGCGGCCGGTTTCAAAAAGGACAAGAACGGCATTTACGCCAAGGGCGGGAAGGAACTGTCGTTCAACCTCGAGGTCGTATCGGGTTGGAGCGACTGGGACGAAGACTGCCTCCTCATTCAACAGGATCTCGCGAAGATCGGGATTAAGGTGAATATCGAGCAGGTCACGTTTGGAACCTACTACAGTAACATCGCACCCACCGCCAGCGCGCACGGCGTCATCCCAGGCAAGTACGATCTCGCCATCTCCTGGACGAACGAAGGTCCGACGCCTTATCTTCAGTACTACGATCTGCTGGACTCAAACGGCTCGTTCAACGTCGAGGGATTCCACGATCCCCAGGTCGACAAGCTGTTGAACGCATTTGCGCAGACGACGGATCTCGCGGAGCAGAAAAAGATCATGTATCAGATCGAGCGCATCGCCGCCGAGAAGATGCCTGTGATCCCGCTCCTCGTGGGTGCGTATTGGTACGAGTACAACGACAGCCATTACACGGGTTGGCCCACGAAACAGAATCTGTGGATCACCCCTGGACCGGCCAATACGCAGTCGGCGGCCATCGTCATGCAGCACCTGAAGCCCGTGCAGGGGTGATGTGGGGGCGCGCGGCGGGCACTGCTCGTCACGCGCCCTCGCTGTGTTCGAGAAGCGCGGCGAGCTGCGCGCGGTTGTGGACCACCATGGGGTCTTCGTCCCCAAGAAACTTCGCCGCCCACTCGTTGTGCTCGTAAGCCTCCCGGATGCGCCCGAGCCGCGCGAGAATCACGAACAGCTGGATGTGAGGCAGCCAGGTCTCGCAGGCGCGGTTCAGAAAGCCCATGAATCCAGGAGGGCGGCGGCACAGAATGGCCAGCCGATACCACGCAAGTGCCGCGTCGAGATCGCCGAGTTCAAGCGCGGCGTGGCCGAGTCTGCAACACGCCTCGGAACGGGGCGCGTCGTACAGGAAAGATCGCAGCACGGCCACGCGCGCCTCTTCTCGCTGGCCGAGCTTCAGGTGACAATCCGACATTCGGTAACACGCGAAGATGGCGTCCTCCTTCCAAATGTCCTGCATCTTCAGGAAGGACTCGTACTGGGTGAGGGCTTCGACCATTCGGCCGTGATCGACGAGTTCATTCGCGTAGTAGAGCGTGTCGCGCGCGCCGAGCATCTCGCCGGCGCGAATTCGCGCTTCGTAGATGCGCAGGTTGCGATCCGCGTCGTGCCGCACGGGGCGGTGGCAGACGGCTGCGTCGGAATGGAGCACATTGCCGCGGACCTCCAGGTATTCGTGCACCTGGCCGCGCCAACGAAAGCCGGCGCTGCGCCGCACCACGCGCACGAGGCGGGAGCTGTACGACGGCTTGTCGCCGTAGAAGGCGAGGTGGTACCAGGCGGTGACGGCGTCGACGGCGGGATCGAGTGAGGACTTGAGGGCTTTCCACGCGGGGAAATCCTCGGGGCGAATGACGTCGTCCGCGTCGAGCCAAAGGATGTAATCCGCGGTGGCGAGGCCGAACGCGTAGTTCCGGGCCGCGCTGAAGTCGTCGCACCACGCGAAGGTGTGCACGCGCGCGCCGAGCGATTGCGCGATGTCGGGCGTGTCATCCGTCGAGCCGGTGTCCACGACGACGATCTCGTCGACGAGATCGCCCACCGATGCGAGGCAGCGCGGCAGGGTGTCCGCCTCATTCCGGACGATCATGCAAAGGGACCAGCTGGCCATGCGCATTCCTCCCACGTTGCACCTCCACCCTATGCGGCGGGCGTCGGTACGGCCGCGGCGCGCGTCCGCCTGGCGCGCGTGGGCGATGGTCCGCATACATGTGAAGGGGGAGGAATGCCTTGTGTCCATGCCCAACATTCCCGACATTCGTCCGGACATCGAACTGACGAGGGAACAGGTGGTTCATCTTTTGCTGGCCTCCATCGCCATGGAGGAACTGGGCCTCGCCCATATTCTCAACGCGGAGGGCGAGAAACTGCAGAAGGCCATTGCGGATCCACACCTGTCGATGGAAGAACGCCTTGGTGTCAACGAGGCTGTGGAGCGAATGCTGCGGACGCTGATTCGCAAGGAACTTCTCCTGCAGATGAAGCTCGACACCGTGCTCAAGATGCTGCCATGCGAGGGGGCCTCGGCATGCTGCGAGGAGTAGAGCACGTGGCCTCGGATGCGGACGGCGCGTCGGCCGCTTGGGCCCTCGAAAGGTTCGCCCGTCTGGAGGTGGCATCCGCGCGACTGCTGGCGGTGGCGGTGAGAGCGGGTGCCGGATCGACAGGGTTTGCGGCCCTCGAACACCATGAATCGTTGAGATGCCTCGGCCGATGGATTATGCGCGCGTGTCGACAAATGTGGAGCGCTTGGCCCGCACCGGAAGAGGAAGCGCATGCGCGGCTCGCGAGGGCTGCGGCGCAGTGGGAGGCGTTTCGCTGGGAATGCGAGGCGATGGAGGCCGCTCTCGACCGCGCGGCACGCGCGGGGCGGGCCTTGGATTGGCAAGAGGCCCGTGAACAGCTGTCCATGTTGTGCCTCTTAGTACACCTCGTGGACATGCGCGTGGATGAGTCCGGAATCGTGGAACTGGACGCCGCTTGGCGGCGTGCGAGACATGAGCTTTTGGAGCGAATGGAAGGGGCGCTCGGACCGCTCCGACCGACTGGATGGCGGGCGAAGGAGGGCGAGCGCACCCAGTGGGGGCCGGCGTCGCGCGTTTCTCGGATGGAGCGCGATCCGGCGCACTACCTGTGGCTACGGTGGGAGCAGAAGGAAGGTCGGCGCACGACGCGAGGTGGGGCCAGGAGGCAGCCCAACCGCTGACTTGGGTTCGGCTGCCTCTAACGCGCCGTTCAGCTGATGGCGACGCCAGCGGAGGCGTAACCTGCCACGGTCTGCACCAGGGACAGGCCGTTCGCTGTCGCGGAGAACACGAGCAGAAGCCTTGTGCCTGCGCTGACCGGGATGGAGAGCCCTGTGGCGCTGCCGGTGGCGATTTGCCCCACGGCGATGGTGCCGGTGAGAGGCGTCAACGTGACGGATGCCCCCGAGATGGGCGAGAATGTGTTGTTGGGCGTCGTCGACTCATACAACTGGGCCGTGATGGTCACCGTCGTGCCCAGCAGGTTGAGCGCGGCGGTGGCGCTGAAGTACGCGACGATGGACGTGATGGTCCCATCGCGCGGCATCGAGAAGGCGAAGTTGAGCAGCGTTCCGCCCGCGCCGGTGAGATCGATCTGGCCCGAGCCGAGCAGGGTGATCCCCGTCACGGAACTGCCGAATCCGACGAGGCTGGTGGTGCCCACAAGCCCTCCGGCCACCGTTGTCAGGGCGACGGGCAGACCAGACGCGTACGGAATGATGGCGCTCGACCCCGCGGGTCCTGTGGGTCCTGTAGGTCCTGTAGGTCCTGTAGGTCCTGTAGGTCCTGTAGGTCCTGTAGGTCCTGTAGGTCCGGTGGGTCCGGTGGGTCCTGTAGGTCCCGTAGGTCCCGTAGGTCCCGTAGGTCCCGTAGGTCCCGTAGGTCCCGTAGGTCCCGTAGGTCCACCGGCCGGCCCCGTCGGCCCCGTGGGTCCGGTAGGTCCCGTCGGT
>NZ_BCRQ01000087.1 GCF_001552675.1 Alicyclobacillus sendaiensis NBRC 100866 | reverse complement strand
GAGACCTGGAGCGGAAGCTGAATCGGGAGTTCGACTTTGTCATGACGGGGCTCGAGACGGAAATGGACCGTATCGTGCTTGAAGAGATGGGCGAAGCCATTGTCCATTTGCTGCGCAACGCGGTTGACCACGGTCTTGAGCCTCCGGAGGTGCGTGAACAGCGGGGAAAGCCGCGCCGTGGAACCGTTCGTTTGTCGGCATATGCGTCTGGCGGACACATCTACATCGAGGTTGCGGATGACGGCGCGGGCATCGATCGAGCGCGCGTTCTTCAGTCCGCGATAGCAAAAGGTGTGATCACACCCGAGGAAGGCGCGTCCATGTCCGACGAGTCCGTGTATGAACTCCTGTTTCGATCTGGATTCAGTACAGCGAAAGAGGTGTCGGACATTTCCGGTCGGGGCGTCGGGCTTGACGCGGTACGCGATAAGGTGGAGTCGCTCGGTGGGAAAATCCGCATCGATACGGAACTCGGTCGCGGCACGACGTTTGTGATCGAATTGCCACTTACACTCGCGATTCTCCCGGCGCTTCTCGTCTCCGTGCGAGGGCAGACGTTTGCGATTCCCACGGCGAATGTTGACGAGGTGGTGCGACTCCGAGAAGCAGACGTGCGGTATGTGCAAAACGAGCCTGTATATCCAAGTGGGGACAGGATTGTGCCGATGGTCGACGTGGCGGAGTGGCTTGGACTTGGCGTGAGACGATGGGTGTTTCCGCAGACTGCGGTGGTATGTCGGAATGGGAAACAGAAGTTCGTGATGGTCGTCGATAAGGTTATGGATGAATTGGAGATTGTGAACAAGCCTCTTGGTCGTTACCTGGAGAGTGTCCGTGGTTTTTCAGGAGCGACCATTCTCGGCGACGGCAAAGTGTCGCTCATTCTCGACGTGCGGTCCATTGGGCAATCCGCATGAGGGAAATCGAATGGATCAAGGAGGGATGTATGGTGGAGTCCTATGTGATCATGCGGGTGGGTGAAGAACGCTATGGCGCGCATGTGTCGCAGGTGCAATCGGTGGAACGCCTCGGGGAGATCACGCCTGTCCCGCGTACGTTGAGCTTCATCAAAGGCGTGATCCACTTACGCGGTTCAGTCGTCCCAGTGATCGACCTCGCAGAACGCGTGGGATTGACGCATCGAGCGCAGGACGCCGACGAAATGCGTGTTGTGATCGCAGAAGTCGAAGATAAAGCTGTTGGCATGATTGTCGATGGTGTGGAAGACGTCGTTCAGATTCCACCAGAGACCATTGAACCTCCACCGGCCGTGGTAGGGGGTTTACAAGCGGTGTATCTCAGAGGCGTAGCTCGTGTAGGAAATGACCCGTTGGTTCTGCTCAACTTGAATCGCGTCTTTTCTGTGGCCGAATCGGAACAGCTGAAGCAGATCGAACAGTTCATAGAGGGATAGGTGTGCCCGAGTACACAACAGGTCTCGTGATGGCCGTATACATAGATATGGAGGTTTAACATGCCTCAAAATCCATTTTCGCGGCGTAAGCTGAATAAGCAATGGCAATCCGTTGAATAAGCGGCTCGAGAAGTCGAACGGCTGATTACGCAGTATGGCGGTCTGACGGACAAAGCCAGGCACGATATCCGAGCGAAGTTGGATGAATTATTAGGCGACCTGGAGTAGGGCTCTTCATCGGCATGTGGGGGGCGTCATCACCGTGCGGCGCTTCCTCCGCGTGTAGATGACTTCCGCCGTGTGCTAAAGAAAGGGATACGCTTCCATGCATGTGACGGCGAATGGCTGGTGGGCGCTCATTGGCCTGTTGCTTCTCACGTTCCTGCTGAATCCGTATCACTATTTGGCGACAGGTTTCGTCATTTGGGACCTAGTGAGAAATGTGCGTCGAGAGCGCGCATTGTTCGGCGTGCGGGTCACGCGCATCGGTAAGACGCTCGTACTGCGCTATGGAAGGGCCGGCGCGGTGGGCATCGCGGCCAGTCTGGCGCTGCTCGCGGCCGGCGCTGAGGGTACACTCTCGTCCGCTCTGTATGTGCTCGCCGTGTCGATTGTGCTCGGCGTGATCCGATCACGTCTCGCCGCGGTGCCCATCGCCATCTCGGCTGCCGTCCTCTTGTCTTGGCTGGCACGTGCGTACCACGGGACCGTGCCGAGCGCTGTGGTGCCCGCGTGGCGGGCGGATGTCGCCATGCTCGAAGCGAACTGGCTGCTCATCGCCGCCGCGACGGCACTGGCTGAGTGTGTGTTTGGGCTCTGGGGAACGAGGGACGCCATCCTGCCGGCGCTCGTGACCTCTCGCCGTGGCCGTCGCATGGGGCGATGAAGCTCCAGTTCGGCTACGTGGTTCCCATGGCCGTTTGGATCCGGCCGTTTGTCCATCCCGCGTTCGCGTTTTCGCCAGGCTGGCACCCTTGGCATCTGGATGTGGGCGAGCCGCTCGAGTGGTGCGCGATTCCCCTTGCGCTCGGTTGGCATGCGCTTCCCACGTCCCTTCGGATGGAACGCGCCCTGTGATATCTGCGCTGGGTGGACGTGCTCCGAGCAGCTATCTTGGCTGCGGGTGCGGTGGTCTCCGACCTTTGGCGATTGCAGGCCGGGCTGTATGCAGCTGTGGCCGTGATCGTCGTGACCGAGCTGTTTCGCGCGGCTGTGCGCCGGCTGGATCGCAGCCTGGAACCGCGCTTCGCCCCGGACGACCGCGGCATCCGGGTGCTGTATGTCATTCGCGGATCGCTTGCCGAGCGGCTCGGGATTCGGCCAGCGGAGCTCATCACGTACGTCAACCAGGCGCCCGTTCACACGGAGTACGACTTCCATTTCGCGCTGGGGCAAAATCCCGCTTATGCGCGCTTTCAGGTCACCGACGAACGCGGCGAGCCGCGACTGGTGTCAAGCCCTGTGTTTGAGGGAGAGTGCCACGATCTTGGGCTGATTTTGTCGTGCCCGGGGACGAGCCGGCGCTTCGCCTGAGACGCCCCTTCGGCTTTCTCGAGACGCTGTATCTGCGCGTACCCGGCGGCGCGGGGCGCGATGACACATCTCGCTCGTAGAAGGAGGCGTTCGCATGGATTTCGCAACGGTACTCGGGTTGCTCCTCGGCATTGGTGGTCTCCTCGGGGGGTACATCCTCGACAAGGGCAACATCGCCGCGCTGATCCAGCCCTCCGCCATGATGATTGTGTTCGGCGGCACGCTCGGCGCCACGATGCTGTCGAGCCCCCTGAAGGTGTTTCTGTCGCTTCCGAAGTACGTGCGGATCGCCTTCTTCGCGCCCAAGCGAGACCCGCGCGCGCAGATCGACCAGTTGGTCGATCTCGCCGTCATGGCCCGGCGGGAAGGTATTCTGGCCCTGGAAGATAACGCAAACTCGTTCCATGACGCCTTCATGCGAAACGGTGTCCGGCTGATTGTGGACGGGATCGACCCGGAGTTGGTCAAGGACATGTTGCAGACGGAGCTCGCGCACATCGAGGAGCGGCACGAGGTCGGGATCAACATGTTCGAGGCGGCGGGAGGATTCGCCCCGACCATGGGCATCATCGGCACCGTCATGGGGTTGGTCCACGTGTTGGGAAGCCTGGGTGACGTCAGCGCCCTAGGGCCCGAGATCGCGACGGCCTTCATCGCGACACTGTACGGCGTCGCGAGTGCAAACATCTTTTGGCTTCCGGTGGCCAACAAATTGCGGGCGCGATCGCAGGAGGAGATGCTCGAGCGGGAGATGACGCTCGAGGGCATCTTGTCGATCCAGGCGGGCGAGAATCCGAACGAGCTGAGACAAAAGCTTCTCTCGTTCCTTGCGGCGTCCGATCGCGTCGAGAAGAAGGCGGGGGTCCAAAGTGGAGCGGCGCAAGAGGCCTAAAAAGAAGCAGAATCACGAGCGCTGGCTGGTCACGTATTCCGACCTGATCACGTTGCTTCTCGTGTTTTTCGTGGTCATGTCCGCGATGTCGACCATTGACAAGACCCGCTTCGCCACCCTGGCAGAGTCGCTCTACCAGGCTCTTCATCCGGGGCGGCAGATCCCGCTGAACATGGGCACGACGGCGCTGCTCGAAAGCGGCGATCAGAATAACGGCCAGCAGTTCCCTGACAATCTGGAAAATACGAACAGCCAGACCAACACGACTGCTCAGAATCAGCAGTCCAACGTGAATCTCACAGACGCGAAACAATTGGACATGCTGTACCACGAAATTCAGCAGTACATCGCGAGTCATCACTTGTCGGGCGAGGTCCAGGTGATCGATCAGGCCCGCGGCGTGCAGATCACGATGCGCGACGTCGCGCTCTTCAACACGGGGCAGGCCGTGCTGCTTCCCAAGGCTCAGGCCATCATCGAGGGCCTGATCCCGTTCTTCAAGCAGATCTCGAACGACATCGTGGTGGAGGGGTATACCGACACCCAGCCTATCAACACCCCCATCTATCCGTCCAACTGGGAGTTGTCAGCCGCGCGCGCCATGAGTGTGGTGCGCTTCCTGGCCGATCACGGCATCAACCCCACGCGCCTGGCCGGCATGGGTTACGGCCAATATCATCCGGTGGCGTCGAACGCCACGCCGGCAGGTCGCCAGGCCAATCGCCGCGTGAACATCGTCATCCTTCGAAAGGACTACGCTCCAGGCACCGCGCCCGCCTTGCCGACGAACTAGGACCGCCACAAATCTCTCCTCCCGCGCTTAGACAAGTTCGCGCGTTATATACACTCAAAGATGTCGGTTGTGTCCTCATTTTCCAGAGCTCAGCTTCTCTCTCGCGAGCGCATCTGCGGGCCGAAAGCCGAAGCCGCGCGAGCGAGAGAGAAGCGAGCGTATAAAGTTTCGGTAGGGAGCTATCAACATCGGTTGTAAAATCCCCAATAACATCGGATGAGAATTCCCCAAGATCATCGGCCTCAATTCCCCAAAATCATCGGGATGAACTCCCCACCCCCATGTCGAATCGGGGCACCTGTCATCCATTCATGGGAGGTGCCCGTCATGAGGGAGGACGAGAGGATGGAGATCAGGCAACTGTACGAGGCAGGCGTCAGCATCTCGGAGCTGGCCAGAAGATTTGGGTATGACCGAAAAACCATTCGCAACGCACTGAACTCATCGGCGGAGGAGAAGCAGGGCGAACGAGCGTCGCGTGGGGAACGAAAGAAAGGCTCCAAGCTGGAGCCCTAGATTACGTGAAGCAGCGCATGCAACTCGGTGTTCTCAACGCTGAACGAATTCTACGAGAGATCCGGGAGCAGGGCTATACCGGCGGTATCACCGTCCTGCGTGAGTTCATGAAGCCGCTTCGCCCGGTGGTCTCTGCCAAGGCCACGGAACGTTATGAGTCGGACCCTGGTGAACAAGCCCAGATCGACTTGGGAACCTTCCCCTACTACGATTCGCACGGTCAGCGACGAACGATTTGGGCCTTCGCCATGGTACTCGCCTACTCCCGCATGCTCTACGTTGAGTTTATCAAAGCGGCAGACCAACTGCACATCCTTCAGGCCCTTCG
Organism: Alicyclobacillus sendaiensis NBRC 100866; assembly: GCF_001552675.1. Classification (GTDB taxonomy): domain Bacteria; phylum Bacillota; class Bacilli; order Alicyclobacillales; family Alicyclobacillaceae; genus Alicyclobacillus; species Alicyclobacillus sendaiensis. The sequence continues at coordinate 2,451 of NZ_BCRQ01000087.1, read as the reverse complement.
CAACGCGCTGGAGTTCTTTGGCGGGGTGCCTCGGGTTATTCTCAGCGACAACTGTTCGCCCTTGGTGGTCGCCAATGACGGTCAGGGCCATGTCGACTGGCAACCGGCTTATCTCGACTTTGCCAAGTTCTACGGATTCGTGCCCAAGGCATGTCGGCCTCGCCGGAGCCGCACCAAGGGCAAAGTGGAACGGCCCATTCGCCATATCCGGGACAGCTTCTGGCCAGTTGCCTTTGTGGACGAAGAGGATTTGAACCGACAGGTCGCATGGTGGCGCGATCACGTGGCCAACGTCCGCATCCACGGAACGACCCATGAGCAGCCCATCGTGCGGTTTCAAGCCGAAAAGCTGCAACCGCTACCGGCCACCCCGTATGTGTTGGCATGTGCAGGCCTTCGGAAGGTGATGAGTGACTGCCGGCTTTCCTGGAATACGAACTTGTACACCGTTCCCTGGCCGTATGTGGGCCACACGGTCCTGGTTCGGGAGTTCGAGTCGGGTCGCCTGCAGATCGAATACGGCGGACAGGTCATTGCGGAACATCGCGTGCTGCCCGGCAAGCATCAAATCTCCACGGATCCCGAGCACTACAAGAACATCCCTCGGGACACCGCGAATCCGACGCGGGGTAAGACGGCGGGATGGCAAGTCGACCCGGACGTGGAGCAGCGCGAACTTGCGGTCTATGAACAGATCGCCATGGGAGGTCATGTGCAATGAGCGAAGCGTTGGTGGTAGCTCAGGTCGAGGAACAACTGTTGGACCTGGGCTTGAAGCGAGCAGCTGCCGTCTTGCCGGCGTGCGTGGAGTGGGCTGCTGGGCAAGAGGCGACCTATGTCGCATTTCTCCAGCGCTTGCTGGAGGCTGAGCAGGAGGAACGGCACAGCCGGGCCATGCAGGCTCGGCTGCGCTTGGCGAACTTCCCGTTCCACAAGACGCTCGCCGACTTCGACTTCTCGTTCCAGCCGTCTGTGGATGAGCGCCAAATCCGAGAGCTCGCAACGCTAACGTTTGTCCAAGAATGTGGAAACGTGATCTTCTTAGGACCTCCGGGGGTGGGAAAGACGCATTTGGCAGTGGCCCTCGGCATGGAGGCGATTCGCCAGCGGATGAGCGTCTACTTCGTCACCATGCAGAAACTCGTGAGCGATTTGCGCCGAGCCTACCAAGAAGGGCGGCTGGACAGGCGCCTCCGAGTCTATACGCAGCCGAAGATTCTCATCTGTGATGAGGTTGGCTACTTGCCTCTTGACGCGCTCGACGCCGCGAACTTTTTCCGGCTTGTATCGGAGAGGTACGAGCGAGGGTCGTTGATCATCACGTCCAACACGAGTTTCACGAATTGGGGAACGCTCTTCGGCGATCAGGTCCTGGCTGCCGCCTTGCTCGACCGCTTGCTGGTAACCGTCAAATCACCCCCACATGGTATCTACCCTCCTGCTGCTTGAAAATGATCTCATCAAGCCGCGGGAGGGTTCTTGCATGCGCGAGCACATGTCTCACCAGGAGCGTCGTGAACTTTGGCGTGAACGTATCGCTGCCTTCTACGACAGCGGCCAGTCCGCCAGTCAGTTTTGCGCTGAGCACGGTCTGAAACCCCATCAGTTCTGGTACTGGCTTCGCCGACTACGAAACGAAACCGCACTTGGCACGCATGACACGACGTTCGTCATGGGCGGCGCATTGAGCGCGACCACCGCGTTCGCGGACACCACCACGATTCAGCAGGGGCAGTCGCTCTGGACGGTTGCTGAGTCTCATGGCCTTCCGGTTCAACTCCTGGAACTCGCGAATCCCAATGTAAATCCGTACAATCTGCAGGTGGGAGCGGACGTGAACATCCCGCTGGTGACGGTAGTGTCCCGTCAAGTGGTGGAATTTCGCCGTGCGTGCCTTATTTGTGACATGGTCGGCTTTGACCCTTGGCGAACTTTATCGACCGCCGTCACGCTCCGTCAAGGGACGCTTCGCTCGTCCTTCGACGCCCTTGACGGGCGTTCGGCGGTCGATTCTCATTCGTTAGGGCCAAAGCCTCAGTGTGCATGGCCGCATCACCTCGCCACATGCGCCTATTTGTGCAACCATGCCGCTGCTGCGAGTTGGGGCTCATTCGGTTTCAACTTGGCCATCGACTCCAAGCTGAAGTACCTCCGTGCCACCATCCACTCTTCGTGCTGCTCTTGCAAAATGGCGCCTGCGAGTCGTAGCACGGCCTCCCGATTGGGGAAGATACCTACGACATCCATCCGCCTCCGCATCTCCCGATTCAGCCGTTCCAGCGGATTGGTCGAACAGATCTGCCGCCAATGCTCAAAAGGTAGCGCCATGAACGCTAACACGTCATCTTCCGCATCGGACAAGATCTCCATCGCCTTCGGGAATCGCCCCTTCAACTCTTTCACGACGCGCCGGAGTTGCTCGCGGGCGGCTTCCTGGGACGATTGGGCGAA
>NZ_BCRQ01000086.1 GCF_001552675.1 Alicyclobacillus sendaiensis NBRC 100866 | reverse complement strand
ACGAAGATGCGGCTCGACATAAGAGTAAAAAGAAGGTGAAGAACAAGAATTTAAGTGATAGCAAATGAGCCCTTGCATAGAAAGAGTTCGAAGCGAGCGGGAACTTGACAGCCAGCGGAATCGGTACTGTTCACGTGAAGCCAAGAAAAGCGGAGCGCGGCGACGGGCTCGCCGCGCCTCGGGGTTACTTCTTTTTCGATTTGGACGTGTTCTTGCTCGCCGTCTTGTGAGATGTTTTGTGCGCAGCGGGTTTCTTGGCAACCGTCTTCTTCGGCGCGGTCTTTGTCGACTTTTTGGCCGCTGTCTTGTGCGCCGCACTCGTCTTGGCCTTGTGCACGTGCACGACGGCATGCGCTGGATGCGCGGCCTTCTCTGTGCCTGCAAACGCAACGCTCGGCGCTGCCAACAACGTCAGCGCTGCCACGCTTGCCAGAATCGGCTTTTTCATGGTAACCCCCACCTTGATGGCTAAGTTTGGCCAGGCCGGCCTACCAGCACTATAGGGGAAAGGTCTTAAAATCGGCTCAAACCGCCGCGAGCAGGCATGTCGACCTTGGCTGGGACCGGGGCAGACACCTGGGAAGGAGGAGCACTCCCGCGACGCTCACCTCGATATCGTCCGATCTCGCCATCAGCCAATGTTGATGGCGCGCCCCGCCACCACGGCGACCACCACGAGCGCGAGCACGGATTGCGTCATCATCAGCAGCTTCATGCGACGGGACAATACTGCCGTGTCGGTTGGGCTAAAGGCGGTGTTGGTGTTGAAGGCGAGATACAGGTAGTCGATGAACGTCGGCTGCCATCCCTTCCAGTCAGCCACATCCGCCATCATCTGCGGGAAGAGGAGATCCGGCGGTTCGGGGTTGCCTCGGTGGCGCCGAATGGGTCCGCCGCGATCGATCTCCCAATACCACGCGGCAAACACAAAAATGTTGGTCACCCAAAGGAGCAGTGCGTCTCGAAACAGCGCCACTGCCGAGATGTTTTCGTGAAAGAGCGCGTGGACGAGGTACGTAATGCTCACCACGAGGAACATCGTGAGGACCGAGATGGTGGTGAGTGCGAGCCGCCGTGCCCACACGTCGTGCTCTTGCCAGATGGCTGCGGCGAGAAGCGCCACGAGCAAGGCAAACAATCCCGCGCTCATCCACCACGGCGCAATATGCATGATCATCGAAGCGAACGTGAGCAGGATGCCAATGACGACCAGCGCCCCAAAAAACCAGGCGCGCGGCACGCGCCGCGCATAATGAGCGATCTCGTCGAATTCCTCTTCGATGCGCGATTCAAGGGAGCTCGTGCGCACGGAGTCGTGCGCCTCGTCATGGGAACCGTGCGAATCTCGGTTCACCGTTTCCCTCCTCACCGCTCACGCAGCTCATCCAAGCGAATCGCGCGCTTGTGCACCGTGTGGTACCACGTCCGGTTGCTGCGCGTGAAATAGGCCTGGAGCGTCACAGGTCCCCACGTCCAGAGAAAGAATGGGAGAAGTGGCAGGGCGAAATACGCACGCCAGTTCACCCGCTCGAGCAGCAACGCGAGCGGGACCTCAAGGAACAGGATGAGGTTGACCGCCACCCATAGATTCGTGACCATGAGTGCAGCCGGGTTGGACGCCGCGCCGGTCGGATCCGGTGACAGATAGTGAAGGCCAAGCACAATCATCGCGCCCGCAAACAGCAACATGGACCTCATGGGCTGAAACAGGTAAATGGCCATATCGATTTTGGCGAGGTTCCGCTCGCGCAGCCCCTCGAGGAACATGGGGATCAAATGCTCCCGTGCGCACTGGAAATGGCCCTGCTGCCAGCGCAACCGCTGGCGGAAAGACGCGGCGAAGCTCGTCGGCTTTTCATCATACACGCGCGCGTCGTGCGCCCACACGGGGATGATGCCCCTGCGTACGCAGCGAATGCCGAATTCCAGGTCCTCCGTGAGGCCCGTCGCCTTCCACCCCATCTCCTGCAGCAGCGGATAATCGATGCAAAGGCCTGTGCCGCCGAGCGTGCACGGCAGATGCAGGCGGGCGCGGGCGTATTGCCACAGTCGATTGTCGAACCAGTAGGAGATGGCGAGCGACACGCTGACCCAGGAGTCGAACGGATTCTTGGTATCCAGATATCCCTGGATGACGCGATCGCCGCTGCAAAGGTGGTCGTTCATGATGGCGAGAAAGTCCGGATGAACCAAGTTGTCGGCGTCAAACATCACGATGGCATCGTAGCGCGTGCCCATCTCCTTCAGTCGCGCAAGCATCCACTCGATGGCGTACCCCTTACCCTGTTCCGCGCGGTTTTTGCGGACGTGGACCATCGCGCCGTGCGCCCGCGCGCGCTCCGCGGTGCCGTCGGTGCAGTTGTCTGCAATGACGTGTACGTCGTACAGGTCCGCGGGATATGTCTGGCGCTTCAGGCTTTCCAGGAGCGGGCCGATCACGCACTCCTCGTTGTGCGCCGGGATGATGATGGCAAAGCGCTTCTGCGGCGCGTGCGTGATGGGCCGTCTGCGGTGCCAGATGCCGTATATGGACAGCACAATCTGGTACAGCGCCACAAGGCCTGTCACGAGCTTCAACGCGGCATAGAACGTGTCCCAGAGCAGGTACATGAGTGTCATTCGTCCGACATCCTCGCTTTCCGCCAGCGGCTGCGCGTCTCATTCGCCTCTGGCATGCTGCGACCCCACGTGAACAAGAGCCCCACCATCAGGTAGTACAAGCTCGCAGTGTAATTGTATTCAAACAGGTTCTCGACGAAACTGTGAATCAAAATGGCCAGGATCCCGGTGAGCCCAGCCAGCGCGAACAGGCGCGAGGCGCCGGAAGCTTGCCGCACGCAACGCATCATATCGCGCACGATGGCGGCGTGCATGGCCATGAACAGCACCAACCCGAGCATACCGGTCTCTCCGAGCACCTTGGCGTAGTAATTGTCGGAGAACGCGGAAAAACTATGGGACGTTGCCACATAGCCGCCGTAGTACCCGAGTCCAGATCCGAAGAGCGGATTTCGGGACATCACGTCGAACGCCTGTTGCCAAAGCGCCATGCGCCCGCCTGCAGACGACTTCACGAAGTAGACCGGGTTGAACAGGTCGAGCGCCCGGTGCCGAAGCGACGGCACGCACAGGCCGAGCGCCGCGATGCCCGCCAGCACGGGCAGGAGGCGCCGCTCAAACGCCGCCGACACCAGCACGGCCGCCGCGAAAAGGCCCAGCCAGGAGCCGCGATCGTACGTCATGAAGAGTGCGCCGAGTCCAATGACGGCGCCTGCCAGATACGCGACGCGGCGCCGCTTGTCCCGATCCACGGCGAACAGGCCGAGCATCAGCGGCAGGGTGAGTTCGAGGTTCGCGCCGAACTCCGCCGGCGACTTCATCACCGTGAATACGCGGGTCCGCACGTGTTCACCGACGTCGAGCCACTGGCTTGGGATGGGCACTTTGATGAGAAATTGAAACCAACCGTCTACACCCATCAGCATAGACATGGCGATCACGCCATAGAACAGCTGGAGGGTGTCCTCCGCGTCGAGGGCGAGCGGCACGAGCAGCCCGACAAAGATGTATTCCACGTCCACCGTCCACGCGTTCAGGGCGAAGACGGGGTATTTGAGATCCGCCAACACGAGGCAGAGCGTGTAAAGCACGTACCACCACGCGTACCGCGCCCACGCGGGTTGGGATACCTTCACGCCGTATGCGCGGCGGACAAGCGCCGCCCAAGCCAGCGCGAACACCGCGAGCGCGCCCCACACGTTGGCGAGGGGCGCCAGAAACGTGACGTCCAAGCCCTGGTTGATGATGGCGAACGCGCCAAGCGCATAGACGGCCAGGTAGGCGATGCGCTTGCCCTGCGCCGCACGCGCTTCGAACGACAACAGGACCGAGCCCGGATTGTCTCGCGACATGCCAGCACTCCCAGCACTCCAAATTCGGACATGGCTCGTCCTGCGAACCACACTATACTCATTCTACCCGAAAATCTGCAGGGCGCATACGTTCGGTTTCCGACATTTTGGCAAACGTTTCGACGAAGATCGCCGCATGGCGAGCTCGGCCGCGGGTGAACTTGCGCCGGGCGGCGCAGGTCTGATTTAAATAGCGGTGGAGACTCTGGGACGGAGTGAGATTCGGTGCGAAGGTCGAGAACAAAGCGTACCAAGCGGCGGGAGCGGGCCGTGACCCCGCCTGATCCGACGAAAATGGCGAAGCGGCGCCGCTTCCGCGTTCACGTGCTGTACAGCCTCGTCTTTCTCTCGTTCACCTCGCTCATTCTGCGCTTGGGATACGTGCAGGTGGTGAAGGGCGCATCGTTTCGCGACTCGGAACAGTTGACGCAGTATGCCCGCGTGCCCATCCTGCCGCAGCGCGGTTGGATCTACGACGCGAACGGCCAAGTGTTGGCGTGGGACAAACCCGTGTTGACCATCCAGTTCAACCGCTACACGCAGATATCGGATGCGGAAATGCGTCGCGTCGCGTCCATTCTGGCGCCTGTGCTTCAGACGACCCCTCAGTCCCTCTATCAGGCCATGCAGAGCAATCCGGGGGCACTGCAGGTGACGCTCGCTCGGAACGTGACTGATGCACAGGTGGCGTACGTCGTCGAGCACCAGAGCGAGTTACCGAACGTGCAGGTGGTGCAGGATTACGAACGCCAATATCCGTACGGCGATCTCGCCGGGCAAGTGCTTGGCTACGTTGGGGCCATCACGGCTCAGAATGTGAGCCAATATAAGGGGTACCTGTACAGCCAGCAGGTGGGGGAGACGGGCATTGAGTACGAGTACGAGCACCTCCTGCAGGGAAAGCCGGGCTACGAGCTGGTGACGGTCACGTCGAGCGGGACGGCGGTCGGAAGTGTGGGCGAGATCGCCCCGCAGAACGGGGACAACATTCAGCTCACGCTGGACGGCCACGAGCAGGCGGTGGCGCAGGAGTTGCTGCAGAACATGATCGACTCGTCGCAGACCAACAAGCAGGACATCACGGACGCCGCGGCGGTCATGCTGAACGTCAAGACGGGCGGCGTGATTGCGATGGTGAGTTACCCGTACCTGGATCCGAACTGGTACACGAATGGAACGTATGTCGATCACGTCCACTACCTGGAGACGTCGGGGGCTCAGCTGAACGACGTCATTGGCACGTACAACTATCCGGGCTCGACGGTGAAGCCGGCCAACATGCTGGCGGCGCTCAAGGCGGGCGTGGTGACGCCAAAGACCGAGATCTTGGACGACGGGTACATCTACATTGGGACGCAGCGCAAGAATGAGGATGAGGGCTTTGTGTTTGGCTGGGTGAATCCCATTGAGGCCATCGCCGTGTCGAGCGACGTGTTCTTCTATGAGCTCGGGCTTCACCTGGGGAAGTGGTTCGGATCGAGCACGACGTCTGGGGGGACGTATCCCTCCTCGGATGGGAGCTATCAAAACTACCTGGACACGGACTTTGTGAAGGGCATCAACGCGATGTTCCAGGAGGAGGAGGATTTCGGCCTGGGCACGCTGACGGGGATCGACCTTCCCTTCGAGGAGCACGGCGAGTTCTACATCGAGGACTACCGGAAGGGCAACATTCAGGTGCCATACAACCTGCAGGAGAGCGAAGCGTCTCTCGCAAAAACGGGCAAGTACGTGAACTACGGATCGCCGGCCAGCCTGGCGGACGCGGCGATTGGCCAGTCGCAGATGTTCACGCCGATGGAGCTCGGCGTGTATGCTATGACCCTGGCGGACGAGGGGCTCAGGCTGAAGCCGCACCTGCTTGAGAACGTGTATGCGCCAAACGGCACGCCGAATTCGGGGGCGAAGCCGATTCTCACCTACAAGACGCAGATCTTGGGCCGGGTGAGTGCCGCGCCGTGGCAGTGGGATCTCATCAAGCAGGGTATGTACGGCGTGACGTCGAATCCGGCGGGCACGGCCTATTACGCCTTCTTGGGCGCGCCGTATCAGGCCGCCGGGAAGACGGGGACGGCGCAGATTGTCATCAACGGACACCGGACGGACAACTCGGTGTTTATCTGCTACGCCCCGCTCAATCATCCGCTCGTCGCGGTGGCCGTGATGGCGCCGGGCGGGGGCTATGGCGCGAGTTTCTCGGCTATTCTGGCGCGCAAGATGATCGACGCGTATTTCGACGAGCATCACGAGCCCTGGATGCCGAAGAGCCAGTGGACCAATACGGCCATTCCATCCAACTGGACGCAGTCGCCCGCGTACCTGTTGCCGGAAGAGAGCCATTGATGGCGATGCATCACTGCGCTATCATGAAGTCACTTGTGTGGCCACAGCGAGCGTCCGCTGTGGCCTTTCTCGAGTCTTGAAATCGAGGTGTCTTCATTGACGGAGGAGTTCCGCCGGCGCTCCGGTGGGTGGCGTCGATTCACCCTGTATCTCATCCTGCTCGTCGGACTGGCCGTCGTGGCGTACCTGGGCCGGGAGTCCGAACGGCTTCAGTCGCTGCCCTCGTTGGATCGGCAGATCATCGAATGGGGCATCGCGCTCGCCTGGTTCTTGGTGGGTGCCCTGTTGGTGAATCAACTCCGGCGCACGGTGAACGCTATGGCGTCTCGGCATCCGAGCGCGGACATCCGCGTGCTGAGCGTGTTGAACCGAGCGCTGAGCGCCGTCGGCTACGCGTTCGTCCTGGTGATTGGTCTCAATTTGCTGCAGGTGAAGGTGGGCAGCATCCTCGTCGGCGGCGCGGTGACGGGCGTCATCGTTGGCGTGGGTGCGCAATCCACGCTCGCCAACCTCATCGCCGGTCTGGTGTTGTTTGCTGTGCGGCCCTTTCAACTCGGGGAGTACGTCAGCGTCCGCACGTATCTCTTCGGCGGTGTGGAGTACAGCGGGACCGTGGTGGACGTGAACTGGTATCACACGATTCTTGAGGAGGGCGGCGTGCGCCGCGTGTTGCCGAACGCCTCGGTGGTCAGTTCGGCCATTACGGTGGGCGCCCGAGAAGGGAACAAGTTGTGCACGGTGCCGCTTCCCTACGCCGTTTCGTTTCGGGACTTTGAGGCGAAGATGTCCGAAATGACGGGTGACCGCGCGGTGCTCGCCATCAAGGAGTTTTCGGCCGACACGTACACCGTTCAGGTCGAAATTCCTGCCGATCTCGACCTCGAGGTCGTTCGAGAGGCCATCGCGGTGTTTCGGGCGCAGGGGTGAACGCGCGTCGTGCGCGCTTGATCCGTTTCGGTATACTAGAATTGAAGTGCAGAGGATGCGCCAGAAAGGGGAGTTTTCGTGGCAGGGTTGAGCGCCATTCCCAAGACGATGAAAGCGGCGTACCTCGTCGGCACGCGGCAAGTGGAGGTCCGCGAGGTCCCGGTGCCCAATCCCTCCTCGGACGAGGTGTTGATCCGTGTGGAGGCGGTCGGGGTGTGCGGCTCGGACGTCCACTACTATGAACACGGCCGGATCGGGCGGTACGTCGTGGAAGGCCCCCTGATTCTCGGCCACGAGGCGAGCGGCGTCGTCGTGGCCGTCGGCGCGGGCGTCAAGCACCTGCGCCCAGGCCAGCGCGTGGCGATTGAGCCCGGGGTGACGTGCGGGCGCTGCGACGCCTGCAAATCGGGGCGTTACAACCTGTGTCCGCACGTCCGCTTCCTGGCGACGCCGCCCGTCGACGGCGCGTTTGCCCAGTACATCGCGCACCGCGCGGACTTTGTCCACCCCATCCCGGACGACATGTCGTACGAACAGGCGGCCATGGTTGAGCCGTTCTCCGTGGCGCTCCACGCCATCCGCCGATCCGGCATGCGCCCCGGGGATCGCGTCGCCATCGCGGGGATGGGGCCCGTGGGGCTCTTCACGGTGGCGGCCGCGCGGCGGCTCGGCGCGGGCGACGTGGTGGTGAGCGATACCGTCGAAAAGCGGCTTCAACTCGCGCTTCAGCTCGGGGCCACGGAGGCGGTGCACGCGAAGCGCGGGGCCATCGCGGACGCCGTTCACGAGCGATTTCCCGAGGGCGTCGATGTGGCCATCGAGACGGCGGGCCATCCAGACGCGGTGGCGTCCTTGTTGCCGGCCCTGCGCCGCGGCGGGCGCCTCGTGATTGTCGGGCTGTCCCAGGCGCCGCTTCGCGAACTCGATTTGACGCAGATTGCGGACGGCGAGATCGAGATCGCCGGGGTCTTTCGATATGCCAACACGTATCCGGCAGGGATTCAGCTCATGCGGGAACTCGACGTCTGGGATCTCATCACCGACACCTTTCCGCTCGCCCAGACCGCCGACGCGCTCGAGCGCGCGCGGACGAACAAGACCGAGAGCGTCAAGGTCGTGGTGTACCCACAGGCATG
>NZ_BCRQ01000085.1 GCF_001552675.1 Alicyclobacillus sendaiensis NBRC 100866 | reverse complement strand
GACACGGACAATCGCCCACAGGGGCTTGCGTTTTCTCGAAAACCATGATACATTACTAGACGTCGACTTCGTCAGTGACGCAGATGAGCAGAGACGAGCGACAGAGACGCGTGCCCGTAGCTCAGTTGGATAGAGCGTTTGACTACGAATCAAAAGGTCGGGAGTTCGAATCTCTCCGGGCACGCCATGCAATTCCCGGAGTGGCGGAATTGGCAGACGCACACGACTCAAAATCGTGCGGGAAACCGTGCCGGTTCGAGTCCGGCCTCCGGGACCAACGCTTGACGGGGAGACCATGTGGGGCTATAGCTCAGTTGGGAGAGCGCCAGAATCGCACTCTGGAGGCCAGCGGTTCGAATCCGCTTAGCTCCACCACATTCCTCGATAGCTCAGCGGTAGAGCATCCGGCTGTTAACCGGAGGGTCGTAGGTTCGAATCCTACTCGGGGAGCCATTGCACTCCCCGTCGAGCGAGGCAATCTCCACATGTAAATACCCGAAGTTCAGATGGGCGGTTAGCTCAGCGGGAGAGCACTCGCCTCACACGCGAGGGGTCGGCAGTTCGATCCTGCCACCGCCCACCATTTTTATGGGCTCATAGCTCAGTCGGCTAGAGCGCACGACTGATAATCGTGAGGTCGGTGGTTCGAGTCCACCTGGGCCCACTCGTGATTGCGAACCGCCGGGATGCCCTTGATGCAAGGGGATCCCGGCGGTTTTTGATCATTTGTGATCATGAAGGGTAACAAGAAAGTGACAAGTCTTCGCGATGAGATCCGGTCATGGGTCTTCATGTTGAGCCCCGATCTTTTTGCCGATGACATCTTCGGGTTCGTACGACGGAAGGCCAGTGATGAAGACTTTTCCGTCGTTCGAGATCTGAAATACGACTCGGTCGCCCTCGCTGAAGTTCAAAGCGCGCGAATTTCTATAGGAAGCGTAATCTGGACCTTGGGGGAATCTTGGCGATGGTGGTGACCACGATGAAACCCTCCCTTCCTTCCTTCAGGTCTCATCACACAGTTCGCAAAGCGTAAAGTAAAGAAACACTCTATTTTCGTTACATACAGCATCATACGCGACTGCACAGGGGCTGACCCACGCAAAGACCCGTGGCAGCGGTTTATTCAATGCCGTACGGTTTCCTTAAACTTGTCTATCAAGCGGAATGTGGGAAACGGGTCCTTCCGGTGAACGCAGCTCTATCTCGAATCTCTCGCGACGGCACGCCCTCGACAACACGGACGCGACACCTCGCGCACCTCGCGCACCTCGCCCCTCATGCTCCTCGCCTCGGTGTCATACGTATCCATAACGAGGGTTTCCCGAAGCTCATCGATATGACCCGCCGCGCTCGATTCGCAAGGGTGTGACGCACACGTCCGAAGTCAGGAGGTGAAGCGGTGGATTTTTCGTTCACGGAGGAACAAACGCAGTGGCGCGAGGTCGTGAGGGACTTTGCGCGCCGTGAATTAGCTCCCCAATACACCTATTGGGATCGGACCGGCGTGTTTCCCAGGGAATTGTGGCGGGCCATGGGCAGGCTCGGGCTCACGGGGTTGCGCGTGTCCGAGGCGTATGGCGGGAGCGGCGCCGATTGCGTGACCACCGGCATCGCGGCAGAAGAGATCGCGCGCGCCGATTTCAACGCCGCCTATGCGGTGATGTTGAACGCGCTTTTGGCCGAGGTCATGGAGTCCCATGCGACGGAAGCCGTGAAAGCATCGTGGCTCGCGCCCATGGCCGCGGGCGAGCGGCTGATCGCCATCGCGGTCACCGAGCCGGGGGCAGGGTCGGATGTCGCGCAAATCTCCACGCGGGCGGAGCGAAAGGAGAACGCGTACGTGCTCACAGGCGAGAAGTCGGGAATTTCTCTCGCCGCTGTGGCGGACGCCTTTGTCGTGTTCGCCAAGACCGACCCTCAGGCGGGGGCGCGCGGGGTGAGCGCCTTCTTGGTGCCGAGAGATGCGCCTGGCGTGGAGGTGCATAAATACCAAGATATGGGTCATACCGCCGTTGGACGGGGATCTGTGTTCCTCGATCACGTCGAGGTGCCGGAGGACTACCGAATCGGCGACGAACACCGCGCGTTTTATCAGCTCATGAAAGGCTTCGATCTCAGCCGCGTGCTCATCTGCCTGCAGTGTCTGGGCGCGGCCATGCAGTCGCTGGAGGAGACGGCGGATCACGTGAAGCGCCGGCGCGCGTTCGGCCGTCCGCTTGCTCAATTTCAAGGGGTGGCCTTTCCGCTCGTCGAGTACCACACGTGGGTGGAGATGATCCGCTGGTTCAGTTACAGGGCGCTGTGGTTGCGCGATCGCGGCCTTCCCCACACGAAAGAAGCGTCGATGTGCAAGTGGCTCGGTCCGCAGATCGCGGTGCAGGCCATTCACGAGTGCATCCTTCTTCACGGCCACTACGGCTATACCAAGGACCTGCCGCTCGAGCAGCGGTTGCGGGACGTGATCGGCCTGGAGATCGGCGACGGGACGGCGCAGACCCAGAAGATGGTCATCGCGCGCGAGTGGCTCGGCAAGGAATACAAACCGTATTGAACAGGAGGCGGTCACATGCCGTACACGGACATTCTCTACCAGAAGCGCGACGGGATCGCCAAAGTCACGATTAACCGTCCTGAGGTGTTGAACGCGTTTCGATCGCTCACCGTTCGCGAGATGATCGACGCCTTTCGCGACGCGTGGGACGATCCCACTATCGGCGTGGTGGTGCTGACCGGAGCGGGCGATCGCGCCTTTTGTACGGGCGGCGACCAGAAGGACCGCGACAGCGAGGGGTACACGGGCACGGGCGGCGATCTCGAAGAGGGCATCGGCCTCGAGATTGAAACGCTGCACGCGCTCATCCGGGGAATTCCGAAGCCGGTGATCGCGGCCGTCAACGGCTACGCCATCGGCGGCGGACACGTGTTGCACGTCCTGTGCGACTTGAGCATCGCGTCGGATCGAGCGAAGTTCGGCCAGGTGGGACCGAAAGTCGGGAGCTTTGACGCGGGGTATGGAACCGCTTACCTTGCGCGCGTAATTGGAGAAAAGAGGGCGAGAGAACTGTGGTTTCTGTGCGAGCAATACACCGCTGAAGAGGCTCTCGCGATGGGGCTCGTCAACAAGGTCGTTCCTCACGAGCAGTTGATGGACGAAGTCGAACGCTGGTGTCAGAAGATTCTCGGTAAGAGTCCTACCGCCCTCAAATTTCTGAAGTATTCCTTCAACGCGGACTCGGCGCACATCGAGGGCATCACGCGCCTCTCGATGGCTTCGCTCGCCATGTACTACCGCTCCGAGGAGGCGCTGGAGGGGCTGCAGGCCTTCAAAGAAAAGCGCAAGCCAGACTTCCGGAAGTTTCGGCGCCGGGACCGCTAAGGGTGCGTCGGGGGGAGGGATCGGGATGAGGCTTCGCGACAGGGTCGCCATCGTCACGGGGGGCGCGCGGGGCATTGGGAGGGCCATCTGCGAGCGACTTTCGGCGGAGGGAGCCATCGTGGTGGTGGTCGATCTCGACCTGGAGGGCGGGCGAGAGACCGCGGCGCGCCTTTTGTCCGAGGGGCGAGAATCCATCGCCCTGCGCGTCGACGTGACGAGCCGAGCCGACGTGGTGGCGATGGTGGAACAGGTGATGCAGCGATTTGGGCGGATCGATATCTTGGTCAACAACGCGGGGTGGGACCGCATCGAATTCTTTCTCGACAGCCAGGAGGAGACGTGGGAGAAGATTCTCGCCATCAATCTGAAGAGCGTCCTGTACGCCTGTCACGCCGTGCTGCCCCACATGGTGGCGCGATCGTACGGCAAGGTCGTCAACATTGGCTCCGACGCGGCGCGGGTGGGATCGACCGGGGAGGCGGTGTATTCCGCAGCGAAGGGCGGGGTCATCGCGTTTTCCAAGACGCTTGCGCGCGAGATGGCCAAATACGGCATCAACGTGAATGTCGTGTGTCCGGGGCCGGCGAGAACGCCCTTGTTTCAAGAAATTGCGGCTCAAAACGAGAAACTCGCGAGCGCGCTCGAGCGGGCGATTCCGTTTCGCCGTCTCGCCGAGCCGGAAGACATTGCGGGCGCGGTCGCCTTTTTGGCGTCCGAGGATGCCGCGTTTATCACGGGACAGACGCTCAGCGTGTCGGGCGGGCTGACGATGGTGTGATGAAGGAGGGATGAGGCGTGGACGACCGATGGGAGGCGAGTGTGCGTCGGCTGTTGGCGCGCGACGACGTCTGGATGACCCGCGCCCACGTCGACGCGTACCTGCGCGAACGCCGATGGACCGAGGAGACGTTTCTCGACTTTCTCGCGAGACATGCCGCTCAAACCCCTTGCGCGCCGGCCGTGATCGACGAAGATGGGACAGTGATGACCTACGGCGATCTCGAAGACGCATCCAGCCGGTTGGCGCAGGGATTGCGTGAGCTCGGCGTGGTCCCCGGGGATCGGGTGGCCCTGCAGCTGCCAAACCGGCATGAATTGGTCGTGGCGCTCATGGGTGTGGCCAAGGCGGGGGCGGTGTCGGTGCTATGTCACATGCCCTACACCGAGCACGATCTCGCCTACGTACTTCAGCTCACCAAGCCCAAGGTCGCGATTGTGATGGAGTCGTTTCGCAACCGGGACCTTGTGGGGACCATGCGGCGCGCCGCGGAACAAGCGCGTTGCGCCTTGATGTTGGTGGCCGTACCGTCCAGCCACCGGCCAGAGGTGGTGTCGTACGAGGCGCTTCTGCGGCGGGAAGCGGATGAAGAAGAACTCGCCGCGACGCGCCCCGTCGCCGTCGATCCCTTTTTCATCATGTTCACCTCTGGGACGACGGGAAGGCCAAAGGCGGAGTTGCATCTGCACGCAAACAACTTGTACTGGATTCGGCAACTGAACGACACAGCGCGCTTTGAACCGTCCGCCAAGTGGCTCATCGTCACGCCCATCGCTCACCTCACGGGCCTTGGCATTGGCTGTCTTGGCGCATTGTATCGCGGTGCGCCGGTCGCGTTCGTGACCGAGTGGCATGTGGAGCGCGCCATGGTGGTCATGCGCCGCGAGCAGCCCACGTACTTGTTGGGGGCCACGCCGATGCTGGTCGATCTCGCCCGCGCCGACGGTTTCACGAAGTCCGCGGCGCCGTCGCTGCGAGCCGTCGTGTACGCGGGAGCCGTCTGTCCCGCTGAGATTTTGAAAGTGCTTCACGACAAGCTGGGTGCGGGCATTTTCGCGTGCTACGGTTACACCGAAGGCGGAGTCACCCACATCACTCGCCCCGGAGACGGGATCGACGTCACGAGTGTATCATTTGGCAAGCGATTGGATGGCATCGAGGACCAGGTGGTGAATGAGAACGGGCAGAAGCTCACGCCGCCGTGTGAAGGCGAGCTTTGGGTGCGCGGCGCGAATATGATCCCCGGCTACTATCGGCAGCCGGAGAACACGCGCCGCATGTTCGATCGCGACGGGTGGTTTCACTCGGCGGATATCGTTCGCATGGACGAAAACGGGTACTGCACGTTCGTATCCCGGCGTGACGATCTCATCAACCGAGGCGGGTACAAAATCGACCCGCGCGCCATTGAAGAAGTCCTGTACACCCATCCCCGCGTGGGCCAGGCGGCGGTGGTGGGGGTTCCGGACCCACGGCTTGGTCAGCGGGCCGCGTGCTTCATCGTGCCCAAACAGCTGGGAGACGTCCTTACTCTCGCGGAAATCCAATCGTTTCTGCGCGATCGCGGCGTGAGCAAGTCTCACTGGCCGGAGGCGCTGCACATGATCCAAGGCTTTCCCATGACGAGTACCGGCAAGTTCCAGCGCTTCGCCCTGCGCGAACTGGCAGCTCGTCTGCAGCGTGGCGAAGACCATCCCCGACCTTGATGTTGGCCGGCGCGCGGGGTTTCTGGGCAAATGGGGCGCGTGTTCAGGCTGCGGTGGCCGTCCGCGCTGCAGGGCGCGACGCGTGGCGCCGCGCCATCATGAGAAGGGCGGTCAAGATGCACGCGAACGAAACGAACATCTGAATGTGCAGCCAGTAAAGCGACGGGACCCACCGCGTCAGATGGTTGACGAGGAACGTGGCGGGCAACGTCTGCAGGCCGTAGGCCGTTGCGAGTAGCACAGCGTACGTTCGGCGCGCGGACGCGACGGGATGGCGCCGGATGAGATGGAACGACGCCATGAGCGCCGGCAACGTGAGCACCATGTGCGGCTGCTCGACGAGCGGTGAGACCGCCACGGGTAGAAGCGCGCTGAGCCCTATCCGGATGGACTCAGGCGTCCATGGCTTGCGCCGCATGGCAGCGCCGATGACGAACGCGAGCGCGAGGGCGTACGCGTCGAAGAGCAGGCTCAGCCACGTGGGGGTCGATCCGCCGCGCCCCTTGCTCCAGAGCAGCTCCAGAACGCCAAGCAGGGACTGGTTGTAGGGGGCCGGGCCATTCGCCATGCTCTGTTTCCCGAACTGAAGAAAGTGAGCTGCGTATGCCGCGGTGCTCTCCCACCCGAGGAAGAGAAACGACGCGGCCAAACCCAGCGCGAGGATGCTAAGCGAGCGTGCCACGACGTTCCATCTCCTTTGGATGGCGAAGGCGACAAGCAATGCGAGGGGCGTCACCTTGATGGCCGCAGCGGCGGCCAAGGCAAGCGCGCCTACCGTGGGCTTATCGAGGCGATGGATGGCGTAAAACGCAAGCGCCAGAAGGGCAAATAGGATTGTGTTCACGTTGCCGACGGCGATGTCGAGTTGAAAAGGCGTCAAGGTGAGCGTGGCCGCGACGGCGAGGAGGAGATGTCCCCGCCCGATCCGCGGCCACAGCGTCTTCATGGTCCAGTAGACGCCGAACATCCCCGCTGTCATCGAGAGCATGCGCCACAAGGCGAGGGACAGCCCGAACGGGAACAGGCCCAGCCAGGCGAACATCCACGCGAATTGGGGCGGATAGACGTAGTGATTGTGCGGATCCATGGGATAACCGTGTGCCATCAAGAACGCCCGCTCGGAAGCCGGATTGTACAGATGACTCCAATCCGCCTGTCCAGCCAGGACGTGCAGAAAAGCGTTGTAGAAGAACGCGTAGTCGTAGCCGAGGAAATGGAGCCGCCCGAGCCCTTGCCATTCCTTCGCGACGCAAATGCCAATGACGCTCAAGACCAGCGCCAGAGCGAACGGCCTGACGGCGTATCGGCGTGTGCGCCCGTGTAGGTTCAACCTAGATTGCCTCCTTGTGTTCCGAGGTTAACAGGGGCAGCGTATCACACCATCTATCAAAATCCGCTTAGAAGGTCGATAGACCGGTGGCGCTGTCGTGATGGACGGTTGTGCGGACGCTCGCGTTCACGGCGTCGTCTTCCGAAAGATCTCTTGTTGATCCATACACAGATCTTCTAAAATGAAACTGATGTATAACAACGCATAGCGCGATTCCGCCCACGCCACCGCAAGGTGTGCGGACGTCTTCGGGCGTGATCGCAAGACCCGGGGGGAATGGCATGGCCACGCGAGTGGATGTGGCGCGAAGGGCAGGCGTTTCGCCGACGACGGTGTCGCGGGTCCTCAATGAAAACGGATACGTTGCGGCGGACGTCCGAGAGCGCGTGCTCCAAGCCATTAAGGAATTGAACTACGTGCCCAACCGCATGGCGCGGAGCTTGAAGATGAAGCGGTGCGGGCAGTTCACCTGCATCATTTCCTCGTTGAGCAATCCTTTCTACCACGAGGTGCTCCTCGGCATCGAGCGGGCCGCTTTGGGGCGCGGCTACACGTTTTCGTTGTATAACGTCACCCGTGACCGCGAGGCTTACATGAAGCTGATTTTGGAGGGCTTCTACGACGGCCTCATGGTGCTCACGCCGTACGAGGTCATGAACGTCGTGGACCTGAAGGAGTTGTCGCGAAAGATCCCTGTTTGTATTTACAAGGACCGCAGTTCGGACTTCGGGCTGCCCCACGTGCAGGTCAACCTGTACCAAGCCATGTGGCGGAACGTGGCGTACCTCATTGAGCTTGGGCATCGCGACATCGCTTTCCTCGGGGAATACGACGATCACGAGGAGAATCCGCGATATGCGGGTTACCTGGACGCGATGCGCGACCATGGCCTCGTGGCCGGAACGCCCCTGGTCCAGTTGGTTCCGTACTTGCGCGACACGATGTCGGCAGGGTACGAGCGCACTGCCTCCATGCTGGATCAGGGCATTCGGTTTACGGCGATTGCGGCGTCCAACGATTTGTTGGCGCTTGGCGCCATTCGAGCCCTTGCGGAACGTGGCATCCGTGTACCGCGCGACGTCTCTGTGATTGGCATCGACGACGTGGAACTCGCGCGCATGTCCACGCCGGCCTTGACCACGGCGCGGATCCCGAAGGCGGATGTGGGCGCCAAACTGGTTCAGTTGCTGTTGGATCAGGTGGAGGGCGTGTCGTCGGCGCCTCGAAGTGTCGAATTGCAGACCGAGCTCATCGTCCGCGAATCGACGGGGCGGGTTG
>NZ_BCRQ01000084.1 GCF_001552675.1 Alicyclobacillus sendaiensis NBRC 100866 | reverse complement strand
GGACCGTGTGGCATTCCCGTAGGAGGATTTTACCGCGCTGACACGTCACAGAGGGCTGTCATCGAAGAAGTCCTTCTCCGGCAAACCGCCCCCTAAAACGCGGGTTGGTTTGCGGCCAACTTGGCGCGTTTCCCTTGATATCTTGAGTTTTCCCGCGAGAACAAGCCCTGCCGAAACCCCATACGCGCGCAGTTCCGCACGGAATCTCGGCGAACACGATTTGGACAGAGCAGTAAGCCACCGCATCGTACGTGACCTCAGGAAGCTCGCTCGGAGTTCCATGGGTCTCGACATGCCGACGCGAAGCTCTCCCGCGCTACATGAGCAGCAACTTTCCCATCCGCAGGACATCGACCCACTGGCCGGCCCATTTCCAGTGCCTCTCAATCGCCGCTACATCTTCTCGTGTCGCGATTCGAACCTCCACATTCATGACAGTTCCTCCTCGAGAAACGCACGGATCCGCGCGCCGATGGCGTCGCGAACTTGACGAAACTGGTTCAGAATCTCTTCCTCTGATCCCGTCGCCTTGGCTGGGTCGGGAAATCCCCAGTGGAGGCGCTTCACGTGCGGCGGCGTCACGGGACAACGGTCATTCGCATCACCGCACAAGGTGATGACATAATCCGCCTGTTCAAGAAAGTCCGGATCGATCAGTTTCGACCGATGATGCGAGATGTCAATCCCCACCTCGCGCATCACCTGCACGGCACGGGGATTCAAGCCGTGCGCCTCAACGCCTGCGCTCTGAACTTCGATCCGCTCTCCTCCCAAATGACGCGCCCATCCTTCTGCCATTTGACTTCTGCACGAATTTCCAGTGCAAAGAAAATAAATTCGCTTGCGTGACATACAGCTTTCGCTCCTCTCCTATGTTTGCGATCGCGAAGGCTAGTTCACAATCGACAACCATCCATATAATCCCATTAAGGTGAGCAACAGGGTCGGCACCGTCAGGATGACACCCGTTCGAATGTAGGTGCTCCAGGTGATGTTCACGCCCTTTTGCCGAAGGACGTGCAACCAAAGCAGTGTGGCTAATGATCCGATGGGTGTCAGTTTCGGACCCAGGTCACAGCCTATGACATTGGCATATACGAGCGACGTCCTCACCAGATCTGGAACATGAGCGCCGTGAATGGCGAGCGCGTCGATCATCACGGTCGGCATATTGTTCATCACGCTCGACAACACGGCCGCGAGAAAGCCCATCCCAAGCGTGCCGGCCAGCAGTCCGTGATCGGCGAGGATCTGAATGATCCCCCCAAGCAGGCGGGTCAGGCCCACGTTGCGCAGCCCATACACGACGACGTACATACCGATGGAGAAAAACACAATCGCCCACGGCGCGCCCCGAATGACAGACCAGGGCCGAATCACTCGGACGCGGCCGCCGTACACCAGTAAGGCGATGGCGATGGTCCCTGCCACAAATGACACGGGTACATGCGCGATCTCCGTCACCATGTAGCCCGCCATGAGCACAATGAGCAAAACCCAAGAAGCGCGAAACAGTCCTCGGTGCGCAATGGCTTCGGCTGGTCGAGGAAGGAAATCCGGTTCGTAACGCTCAGGGATATCCCTTCTGAAATACAGGTACAGGACCCCAGCGCTCGCCAGAAAGGAGACGACATCGGGCACCATCATGTGTGCAAGATAGGTCAGAAAACCAATGTGGAAATAATCCGCAGACACGATATTCACAAGGTTGCTCACGACGAGCGGAAGCGATGTGGTGTCCGCGATGAAGCCGCTCGCGATGACGAATGGAAACATGCGCCGGGCGTCCAATTGGAGCAACCTCATCTTCTCCAGAACGATGGGCGTGAGAATCAAGGCCGCCCCATCGTTCGCGAACACGGCAGCCACAAGCGCGCCGAGAAGGATGACGTACAAGAAGACCTTCTTCCCATCTCCACGCGCGGCCTTCGCCATTTTCAAAGCTGCCCACTCGAAAAATCCGACTTGGTCAAGAACCGTGGAAATCACAATGATGGCCACGAAGGCGAGGGTCGCGTCCCACACGATTCGAGTCACAGACCATACATCTCGCCACGTGACCACGCGGAACAGAAGCGCGAGCGCCGCCCCTCCCATCGAGCTCCAGCCAATCGACAAGCCTCGCGGTTGCCATATGACGAGGATAAGCGTGACCAAAAACAACGAAATTGCGACATACGTCATGAGCTTCCTCCTTGTTGTGAACGTGCCCGAACAAACCTCGCCATAAATTTGGACCTGTTAGTCAAATCTTGTCCCGCAACGCGTAACAACACGTAGTGTTCATCTCATCGGAGGTCGCGAGCCAATCGTGTCTTAGCAGCTAGGACTTCTTCCGCAGACGACACCTGCAATCCAAGGTGGTTCAGAGCTCCCACCCCGCCGAATGCATGCTCGTTTATAGAAAATTGAGAGGTGGTGTATCCCAATCAGACTTGGCGTAACCCCGCCGAACGCGAACAGGCTCGACGCCAAACAAGACTTTGATAGAACTTCAGCGATTCATGGAAGTTTCGCACGTCGATGGCGACATGGGGCTTTCATGCGAACATGGACAACACGCCCCTTGCTCATGTTGGTGAGAATGAACCGGCGTAATCAGTACAGTCGTGAGTGCGTCGACCAACTCCTGCATCGCTTGAGGATTTGGAAAGTAACAAGTCCAAGGACCTCGGGACTCTCGGCGAACCAATCCCACCTTCTCAAGAACTTTGAGATGATGAGAAACAGTTGGTTGCGATAGTCCAGTGACAGCCACCACATCACCGACACAACACCCGTTTTCATACGCCTCAATTCGATCACAGCAGGTTGCAATCGCTCCTTTGGCCATCAGTTGAAGAATGTAAAATCGGCTCTTGTCCGCCAAGGCGTGGAGACGTTCGAGGAGATCCTGGTCTTTCATATTGATCACCATCGATATTGAAATTGATAATTGTAATGTACAGCAGACGTTGGGTCTGATCAAGCGTGCTTTGTCGAATTCGCGTCGACAGATGCACATCTCCTTTGATCTACCGGTGCAAAACCGCCCTGTGATGTCTGATGTGAGCATCCGCGACAGCATGGTCGCCGCGCTCGTGCCCCGTTCGAGCATCGTGCGCGGCGACTCGCGTCACAACGTTCTATGCGTTCTTTCGTTTCCAAATGGTTATCCATTACAGCATCGTCAATACCCGATCCGGACATCGGCCATCGGATCCTTCGCGCCGTTTGGGCAGAACGAATCCGCACCGGCCGACAAAGCCGTGTAGGGAGCACCACTGTCACCTCAGCGCTCTCTAAGCGTCTCCCTTCAGGTCGCTTGTCGCTCCGCCGCTTCCTCTTCCGCCAGGACGCCCCGGAGCACTTTGCCCGTGCCCGTGGTCGGGAGGGAATCGCGAAACTCGACGTGCCGCGGGCACTTGTAGTGCGCAATTTTCTCCCTGCTCCACGCGATGATGTCCGCCTCCGTCACGCGTCCGACGAACGACGGCTGAAGCACCACAAAGGCCTTCACCACCTCGCCCTTCTGCGGATCCGGCACGCCGATCACGGCTACCTGTCGCACGGCCTCGTGGCGAGACAGCCAATGCTCCACCTCTTCCGGAAACACGCTGTACCCCGAGCACTTGATCATCTCCTTCTTGCGGCCGCGGAAGACGAGATAGCCTTCCTCGTCCACGAGCCCCATGTCGCCGGTGCGGAGCCAGCCGTTCTGAATCGCCTCGCGCGTCGCATCGTCCCGGTGGAGGTAGCCCCTCATGACGCCCGGGCTCTGAATCCAAATCTCGCCCTCTTCGCCGGGGCCGAGTTCTCCGGCGGGATCGTCCAAAGGCGCAATCCGGATGCGGGTGCCGGGAATGGGCTTGCCGTGCGTGCCGTAGCGGATGGCGTCGAGCGGCATCTGCGTATCCGCGGTGTGCGTCTCCGTGAGGCCATACGCCGCCTCGTACATCGGCGCGCCCGTAAGCGCTTTCCACTCGGCCGCCACGCGTTCCGTCACCGACGAGCCGAAGCTCGTGCATGGATTCAACCTCAGGCTGGAAAAGTCGATGTCGCCTGCGCGCGGATGTTGCATGATGGCGAGGTTCATCGGTGTGACGGTGTACATCACCGTGACGCGGTGTTGCGAAATGGCGTCCATGGCGAGATCGGGATCGAACTTCGGAAGAAGGGCGAGCGTGGCCCCGGCCCGAACGGTGGTGCACGCGCTCATGAGAAGCCCCGCGATGTGGCAGAGCGGCATCGCGCCGAGCACGACGTCTTCTTCGGTCAACCCCAACGCCGACACCACGGCATCGGCCTTGTAGGCGGCGTTGGCGTAGGTCAGCATGGCGCCCTTCGGCATCCCGGTCGACCCCGACGTGTACATGATGAGACTCACATCGTCGGATGGCGTCGGCGCGTGCGCCGAGCGCCCCAGGCGGGCCCGAAGGTGAGGCATGAGCCCATCACCAAATTGGACCGCGCTTCGCTCCCGTCGAGCCCTCGCGTGTGCGCCCGACCTCTCCGAAAAATCCGACATGGAGACGGACAAGACGCGCGGGATCCCGAGGCGTTCGCAGACCGCGCTCACCATCTCGAGCCGCTCTTCGTCGCAGATGACCGCCTTCGGCCCGAGGTCCTGCAGCTGGTACTCCACCTCCCATTCCTTGGCGAGCGGGCTCAGGGGAGACACGGCGACACCGAGTCGTTCCGCTCCCCACTTCGCGATGAGAAACTGAGGCATGTTCGGCATGCATAGCGCGATGGCGTCGCCCCGCGCAAGCTGAAGGTCCGCCAGCAGCGCCGCCATGGCGGCCGCGTAGGCGTCGAGTTCGCCGTACGTGATGGTGGCGTCGAGGAAGCACACCGCGGGGTGCGACGGGCGCGCGAGCGCGTGAAGGCGCAGCCACTCGTGCAGATGGGGCATGGGCATCCACCCTCATTCGATGGTGTGGAGGACGAGCACCTCAGGCATGTCATCCTCTATCCCGGATCTATTCCTCCCTGGCCCGCCCCATCCCTGCTGGCTGCCCAAAACGAAGGGCGCGGTCCCTCAAACCGCGCCCTCGTTTCAATCCTTCGTCTTTCGCACGCGCAGGTGCAGCACCTCGAGCTGCGCTTCGGACACCTCGCTCGGCGCTCCTACCATGAGATCCGTGCCGCTCGCCGTCTTCGGGAACGCGATCACGTCCCTGAGCGACTTCGCCCCGGTGAGCAGCATGACGATGCGATCCAGCCCGAATGCGATGCCCCCATGCGGCGGCGTGCCGTATTCGAAGGCGTTCAGCAGGAAGCCGAACTTCTCCTGCGCCTCTTCCGGCGAGAAACCGAGCGCCGCAAACATCTTCTCCTGCACGTCGCGGCGGTAGATGCGCATGGAACCGCCGCCGATTTCGTAGCCGTTCAGCACCATGTCGTACGCCTGCGCGCGCACCCGGCCGGGGTCGGTGTCGAGAAGCGGGATGTCCTCCTCCTGCGGCATGGTGAACGGATGGTGCTCGGCCACCCAGCGCTTCTCCTCCTCGTCCCACGACAGGAGCGGAAAATCCGTCACCCACAAAAACCGGTACTGGGACTCGTCGATGAGGCCGAGCTCCTGCCCAAGGTGAAGCCTCAGCGCGCCCATCGCGGGCAGCACCGTGTCCCGCGGTCCCGCGCCGATGAGCACCAAATCGCCCGCCTTGGCGCCCGCGCGCTCGGCGATCCGGCGAAAGTCGTCGTCGGTAAAGAACTTCGCGATGGACGACTTGAAGCCATTCTCCTGCACCGCCACGTAGGCGAGCCCACCAAGCCCGTACGGCTTCACGAACGCGACGAGATCGTCCGTCTGCTTGCGGCTGTACGAGGCGCAACCGGGCGCCACGAGCGCCTTGATCACGCCGCCCTTCTCCAACACGTCGGCGAAGACGCGGAAGCTCGTGCCGGCGAAGAGGTCAGCCAAATCCGTCATCTCCATGCCGAAGCGCAGATCCGGCTTGTCCGAACCGTACTTGTCCATCGCCTCCTGATAGGGCAGGCGCAGAAACGGCGTCGGCACCTCGATGCCCGCCACCTCCTTGAAGACGGCGGCCATCATCTCCTCCATCATCGACATGAGCTCGTCCTTGGGGAGAAACGACGTCTCGATGTCGAGCTGCGTGAACTCCGGCTGACGATCCGCCCGCAGATCCTCGTCCCGGAAGCAGCGCGCCACCTGATAGTACCGCTCAAAGCCCGCGACCATAAGCAGCTGCTTGAAGATCTGCGGCGACTGCGGCAGCGCGTAGAACTCGCCCGGATGCAGGCGGCTTGGGACGAGGTAATCGCGCGCCCCTTCCGGCGTCGACTTGGTCAGCATGGGCGTCTCGATCTCGAGAAAGCCGCGATCGTCGAGATACCGGCGAAACGCCCGGATGGCCTGGTGGCGAAGCGCGAAGATGCGCTGCATCTCCGGGCGGCGCAGATCCAGGTAGCGATACCGCAGGCGGACCGGTTCCTCCACCTGGATGCCGTCCTCGATATAAAACGGCGGCGTCTTGGCCGCGCTCTCGATGCGCGCGCTTCGCACGACGACCTCGATCTCGCCCGTCTCAATCTTCGGATTGACGGTATCGGGATCGCGCTTCTCCACGGTGCCATCCACGACGACCACGTACTCGCTGCGCAGCCGGTCCGCGACGTCCATCGCCTCCTCGGACGTGCCCCGGCCGCGATCGAACACGAGCTGGACGATGCCCGTCCGATCGCGCAGATCGACAAATACGACGCTGCCGAGATCGCGCCGGCGCTGCACCCAGCCGGCGAGGCGCACCTCCGACTTCGGTTCCACGCGCACGGTGTCGGCCACAAAATGGGTCCGCCAGCCCGTCGCCACGACTTGCTTCTCCTCCACCACTTACGTCCATCCTCCTTCGCGTATCCGATCCGCCAACTGCCCGAACGGCACGTCGCGCTGCTCACCGGTCGCCAGGTGCTTCACGGTGGCAGCCCCCTTGGCGAGTTCGCTCTCGCCGATCACGACGGCGAACCTCGCGCCGAGCCGGTCGGCCTGCTTGAACTGCGACTTGAGGCTGCGCCCTTGGTAGTCGCGGTCACAGCGAACGCCGAGCCGCCTGAGCGAGGTGAGCACCGCCATGGCGGTGTGCTCAGCCGTCTCGTCGGCCACGCAGATGTAGGCGTCGAGCGGCGGGCGCTCGCCCAACGCCACGCCCTGCGCCTCCAGCACGGCAAGGACGCGATCCATCCCGGCGGCGAAGCCGATGCCCGGCACCTCGGGCCCGCCGAGCTCCGCGACGAGGCGGTTGTAGCGCCCCCCGCCGAGCACGGTGGAGAAGTTGGGGACGGTGATCTCCCACGCCGTGCGCGTGTAGTAGTCCAGGCCGCGAACCAGCGACTTCTCGAGGCGATAGGGCACGTCCATCGCGCGGAGATACCCTTCGACGGCGTCGAGGTGCTGGCGGCAGTCGTCACACAGCTCGTCGACGATGTAGGGCACGTCCGCCTCGCGCAGCACCTGTTGGCACGACTCGTTCTTGCAGTCGAACAGGCGAAGGGGATTCTTCTCCAGGCGGACCTGGCAGTCCCCGCACAGTTCGCCTTTGTGCGGAAGCAGACGTTCGATCATCTTCTCGCGGTGACGAGGCCGGCAGACGCCGCAGCCGACGGAATTGAGCTCCACGGTCATGTCCCGCATGCCGACCCTTTTGAGCAGCGAATAGCCCAGTTCAATGACCTCGGCGTCGATGGCCGGCAACTCCGATCCGAGCACCTCCACGCCGACCTGATGCAGCTGGCGAAGCCGGCCGCGCTGCGGCTTCTCGTATCGGAACATGGGCCCGAGGTAGTACACCTTGGTCAGGCTACCTTGGCCGTACAGTTTGTTTTCCACGTACGCGCGCACCACGCCGGCCGTTCCCTCCGGGCGCAGGGTCACGCTGCGCCCGCCGCGGTCCAAAAACGTGTACATCTCCTTGGACACGATGTCCGTCGTCTCCCCCACGCCGCGCTCGAACAACTCCGTGTGTTCGAAGATGGGCGTGCGGATCTCCTCGTAGTTCGCGCGTTCAAACACGTCTCGCACGACCGCCTCAAGCGCCTGCCACGCCTCTACGGCGCCCGGCAGAATGTCCTGGGTCCCTCTCGGCCGCCTGATCTCCACGCGCACTCCCTCCTTCTTCTCTGAGCCGCTCCGCGGGAAATCGCGATCGCGGCCCCTGTCTGCGCGAAAAAGCGCCCTTTCGTCGATGCCGATGCCCATCGGCAGGGACGAAAGAGCGCTTCCGCGGTGCCACCCTGCTTGAACCTTTGCCGGTTCCCCTCTTCGGCTTAACGCGCCGTCCACGCGCGCCCACCGCGCGAAGCGGCAAGCGCGATATCCGAAGCCGTCCTTCCAAACGCAGGCTGGAGTCGCTTGCAGCCACGGCGCACTCTCTCTGGAACAGCCCAAACCGCTTGTACTCTGCTTCTTCATCTACGATGGCGATATGGTTGCATCGTCCTACGGCGAATTATACGGAAGGCAGAACAGCCGTGTCAAATGAAACGGAGCCGCCG
>NZ_BCRQ01000083.1 GCF_001552675.1 Alicyclobacillus sendaiensis NBRC 100866 | reverse complement strand
CGCTGAGCGCGGCGTCCTTGCGCTGACTTACGAATCTGAAGTACAATAACGACAAATGAACAGGAACCTTCGGGGCAGGGTGAAATTCCCGACCGGCGGTGATGGCCTTTGGCCTAAGCCCGCGACTCGCCACGTTGTGGCGACGGATTTGGTGAGACTCCAAAGCCGACGGTGAAAGTCCGGATGGGAGAAGGTTCGCGGTGGTCGCAGCGCGCTGCGCGCCGTGTACGGTTGCGGGATGCGGCGTGGCGCTTGACGCGTGCGCCCTGACGTTTGTTGTGCCGTGGAAGCCCCGGGGAGACCTTTGTGCCTCGGGGCTTTCTGCGCCTGCGCCACCAGTTCTCCATCGGCTCCCAGGGTTCCTCCGGAGAAACCATAGAAAGCGGAGGGACGCCCTGTGAAAGACACAACCTCTTTGTCCCGCGCGAGCCTTCCGGCTTCGCTCTGGCTCATCGCGTGCGGCGCGGCGCTGTGGGGGCTCGACGCGCTGTTCATCCTCGCGCTTCAGCACTGGTTCACGTCCATCCAAATCGTGTTCTTTGAGCATCTCTTGCTCGCGCTCTTTGCGGTTCCGGTGCTCGTCCTGAAACGGCGGGAATGGCTCGGGCTCGGTGCGCTCGATTGGCTCGCCGTGCTCTTTGTCGCGTGGGGCGGCTCGGCCGTGGCTTCCATCCTGTTCAACGTCGGGCTCGCGGTGGGCATCCGCTCCGACGCGGTGAACGAGGTGCTTCTCTTGCAGAAGCTTCAGCCGGTGTTCGCGCTGTGGCTGGCCGCTGTGGTGCTCGGCGAGCGGGTTCGGCGCGCGTACTGGCCGTGGTTTGCGGTGGCGCTCATCGGCGCGTACGTCCTGACCTTTGGCTTTGCATGGCCTTCGCTGTCCCACGCGAGCGCGTGGGCTGGGGTGTGCGCGCTTGGGGCCGCGTTTCTGTGGGGCGGATCGACCGTGATGGGCAAGCGCGTGATGCGCAAGGTGTCGTTTCCCACGATGACAGCGCTCCGCTTCGGGACCGCCCTGCCACTGCTCGCGGCGCTCACCCTGATGGAACATCCGAACTGGTCCCGTGTGGCCGGCGGTTTTCAGCATGTGGCCGTCCTCGGCAATCTGCTGTATCAGACGGCGGTGCCAAGTCTCCTGAGCCTCCTCGTGTACTATCGGGGGCTTGGTGGCGTCAAGGCTTCGTATGCCACGCTGGCAGAACTCGCCTTCCCGGCCACGGGTCTCGCGGTCAACGCGCTGTTCCTCCATCAGACGGTGCACGCGGCCCAGTGGATCGGTTTTGCCCTGGTGTGGGTGGCGGTTTACGCGCTCTCACGGATGGCGGATCGCGCGGATGTGGGCGATGGGAGCGCTCAGGAGGCATCCGCAGGGACCGCGGCCTGAAGGCGGAGGTTGTGTCACTCCCGTCGGTCGTCCCATCGAGGATATGCACATCGAAAGGAAAGAGGCGGCGGTTCCCTCGAGGGATCCGCCGCCTGTCGTTACAAGAGCCCCCTCTTCCAGTGCCACTTGTCGGTAATT
Source organism: Alicyclobacillus sendaiensis NBRC 100866 (assembly GCF_001552675.1). Classification (GTDB taxonomy): domain Bacteria; phylum Bacillota; class Bacilli; order Alicyclobacillales; family Alicyclobacillaceae; genus Alicyclobacillus; species Alicyclobacillus sendaiensis. The sequence continues at coordinate 7,030 of NZ_BCRQ01000083.1, read as the reverse complement.
TCTTCGCCGCGGTGGACGATGGCGCGCGACACATGGGAGATCTTGTTCCACGCTGCCGCGCCGAGCGCCCGCGAATACCGGCCGTGATCGCCCGCAAGGCTCACGAAGCTCATGAGGAGCAGGGCGAAGCTCAAGCTGAGGGCCGTGATGCGCCTGCGCCGCACATACCGCTTGGGCGAGATGGGCTGCGAGTCCGCCGTGGGCCGCGCGGGAAAGGCGATGATCTGCGCGCGCCTCGCGGTGGGCTGTATCGATGCACTTCGGTCATCGTCCGCTTCTTTGGGCTGAAACATGGTGATGAGCTCGCGAAACTCGGCGACATCCCGGCGGCACGCCGGACACGTGGCGAGGTGGCGTTCGAATCGCTTTTTGACCAATTCGTCTTTGAGTTCGTTCAGCGCGTAATCGACGCAGTACGAGCAGATGGACGGGTTGTCCAAATGGTTCTCACCCTCTTGACGGAATCCATACCCCATCGTTTTTCAGTAAACCACGATCCAGAGCGCTTGAGAAGCCCTTTCTTCGAGCCGCCGTTCAGGGTAGAGTGAAACTGGCAACGGCATTCAAAGGGAGGGCGCGTATGGCAAAGATCGTTTCCACCAAACCGCTCAGCGTGGCTCAGCGGGAGAAGCTGTCCCGCTTGGGCGACGTGGCGTGTCCGCCGGAAGGTCGGCGCTTTTCGCAGGAGGAACTGTTCTCGGCGCTTCACGACGCCGTAGGGCTCATCACCTTCGGTACCCGCGTCGACGAGACGCTCCTCGAACAGGCGCCGAACCTCAAGGTGGCGTCGACGGCGTCGGTCGGCTACGATCATTTCGATCTCACCGCCATGCGCAGGCGGCACATCCTCGGCGCACACACGCCGCACGTGCTCGACGACACAGTGGCCGATCTCGGCATGGCGCTCATGCTCGCCGTGGCCCGGCGCATCGTCGAGTTGGACGGGTACGTCCGCAGAGGCGAATGGAAGAAGGGCGACGAAGAGGTCCTCTACGGCGTCGACGTGCATCATCGGACGCTCGGCATCGTGGGCATGGGCCGCATCGGCCGCGCGCTGGCGAAACGGGCGAAGTTCGGCTTCTCGATGAACATCCTGTACCACGCGCGATCGCGCCATGACGACGTGGAGCAGGCGTTCGGCGCGCGCTACGCGGCCCTGCCGGAGCTTTTGCAGGACGCCGACTTCGTGGTCTTGCTCACGCCGCTCACGCCGGACACGGAAAACCTGATGAACGAAGATCGATTCAGGTTGATGAAGCGAAGCGCCATTTTCATCAACCTTTCGCGAGGAAAGACGGTGGATGAAGACGCATTGGTTCATGCGCTTCGCGAAGGTTGGATCCGCGGCGCGGGGCTTGATGTGTATCGGCAGGAGCCCGTACCACCGAATCATCCGCTTCTCTCCTTGCCCAATGTGGTCTGCGTACCGCACATCGGCTCGGCGACGCGAGCGACGAGAACCGCCATGCTGGACCTCGCCATCGACAACCTCGTGGCCGTGCTGGAGGGCCGGCCTAAGGATGCGTATATCGTTCCAGAGCTTAAAGATCTGGTGGAGGAGGGTTGATGATGTGGCCTGTGAAATGCAAGCCGGTGGCCATGGAGCGAATCTGGGGTGGCGACGAGTTGAAGCCGATGTTTGGCGTGAAGACGGATCGCCCCATTGGCGAATACTGGGTCATTTCGGCACATCCGAACGGGATGAGCGTCGTGGACGGCGGTCCGTTCGATGGCAAGACCCTGCAGGAGTTGGTGGAGGCCCATCCGGAAGCCTATCTCGGCCAGCGCGCCCCGCAGAAGCGTTTCCCGCTGCTCGTGAAGTTCATTGAGGCGCACGACGATCTGTCGGTTCAGGTCCATCCGGATGACGCCTACGCGCAGGCGCACGAAGGGGATGCGGGGAAGACGGAGGCGTGGTACGTGCTCGATGCGCCTGCGGACGGCAAGGTGATTCTCGGCAACTCGTTCCCGGATAGAGACACCTATCTACAAGCGGTGCGCGACGGCCGCGTCCGCGAGTATCTGACGTATCGCCCGATTCGGAAGGGCGATCTCGTCTTCGTGCCGTCTCGGACGCTGCACGCGTTGCTCCGGGGCACGAAGGTCCTCGAGATTCAGCAGACCTCCGACGTCACGTACCGCGTGTACGACTGGGATCGGGTCGATGCCAACGGGAAGCCGCGGGAGCTTCACGTCGAGAAGGCCGCAGACGTGATCGCGTACGGGACGGAACCCCCGGCGCCAGAGCCCGTCGCGATGGTGGACAAGCCGGGGTTTGACATCGTGCGCCTGGTGTCGTGCCCGTACTTCACAATCGATCGCGTTCGGGTCCGCGGGCGCTCCGCCGAGATGGAGACGGGCGTGCGCGGCAATCCGGACTGCGCGGTGGTGGTCGAGGGCTCGGGGCATCTGCGCTGTGTGGCCGAAGGCCAGGAGGTGCGCCTGCCAGTGAAAGCCGGGGACGCGCTCGTGATCCCGGCGGACGTGCCGCAATACGCCTGGGAGGCGGACGAGGCGCTCACGGTCATCCGCGCCTTCTACGGCTCATTCGGACCGTAACGGCTCTCTTCGTAGGCGACGAGGAGGGCGGGATCGCCCGGATCTCGCAGCTCGTCGGGCAGGCGGCTCACCAGGGAGCGGACGGTTTCGGCGCAGCCGATGGTGCGCCCCGCGCGGTGCCAAGCGCGCAGGCGGTGTTGCATGCGAATGCGCACGGGATGGGACGTGGGCAGCAGCCGAAAGGCGCTCTCGAGTCGCCGCTGGCGGATGCGCGATGGGACCGCCGCCGGCGCGGGCGGGAGGGCGCGGCTCCGAAGGCGTGCCAAGGCCACCCACGCGAGCGCAATGGCGAGCGCCGCGACGACGGCGGCCGCCGCCAACACGAGGGCTATCGGAACGGATGTGTGCCCCAAGGCTGCGGGCGATCGCGGGGTGACAGGCGGATGGCCCGCCGGATTCGGCTTGACGGGCGCCGCGCGAGGTGGAACGATGCGAGGCAAGACGGCCACGAGCGCCGTGCCCACTGCAATCAGGCCAGCCGTCGCGATGGACAGGCGGAGGACGGCCCGGAGCAACCGGGCCGGCGCGTCGCGAAACGCCACGGCGAGCGCGACGGGGACGAGCCACGCGCGCCTCGCCCGTGTGCCGTAGGTCAGCCGATGCGCGGACCGTGCCGTCGCGACGGCGCCAAGCACGGTGACGCAGGGATACACCGTGGCCACGGCTTGGCCTGCGGGGGTCGGCGCCGACAGCGGGCGCACGAAGACCAGGTAGGTCGCCCATCCGATCACGACCACCGCCATCGCGGCGCGAACCAAGCTGCGGCTGGCCAGGGCAATGTCGCCGTAGGTCGCGAAGGGCAGGCACAGCACCGCGGCGAGGATCGAGGCGGCGATGCCTGCGACGAGCCATCCCGGCCGATGAAGCGGGAGAAAGCAGGCCGCGCTGAACGCGCCGCCCGCGGCGACGCCGATGGCCAAAGATTGCGGGAATGGGCGACGCGCCGCGGCGGCTGCGCAGGCGCTCGACATCCAAGCGGCCATCGTGAGCGCGACGAGGTCGCCGAATGGACCCGAGCGGCCCCAGAACAAGTTCGCGACGGCCCACGCGGCCACCATTCCCTGCGTCCCACTCATCAACGCCCGAAAGGCGAAAGGCGCATCGGCGAGGGGGATGTAGGACCGCTTTCCCGATTGCCATTCGCTCTGGTTATGGTTTCGCATCGCGTGAAGCCTCCCTCGCGAACTCCTGACCATCTGGTTCCAAGGATGGCCCAAAGGACATCCACGTGACCTGAACACCCAAGCGGGACAGCCGAGCTCCCGCGTCGCGCGCTGGAAGGGGGCTGAGGACGATCCAGTGCCTTGGCGAAGACGCGGATCGCGCCAGCGCGGCGCTCAGCGCGTCGAAATCGCACGTCGCGATGGGCTGAGCGTGCGCGAGCAGGGATGCGACGCCTTCCGCAGAGAGCCAGGCCACACTCGCCCGCCGCCGATTGCCGCAGGCGGCGTTGGTGGCAAAACACACGCGGCCGCCGCCGCGCGTGAGCCACCGGGCCATGGCGAGCGCCTGTTCGCACATCGCGTCCAGCGTGTCGGGGTGGAGTCCGCTGAGCCAGTAGGGCTCGGACGCCTGCGCACTCAGCACGATGGCCCAGTCCGGCGCTTCCGTCGTGAAAAATTCCTTGACCACCAGTTGGCCGAGCCTCGCCGATGCGCGCCAGTGGATGTGGCGGACGGGATCGCCATAGGTGTAGGGCCGAACGCTTCGCAGCGCGGTCTCGTCGGGGAACGCGCGGGTCTCGCGCGTCATCCACCCGGTGGGGGCGAGGCGAAGGGGGCGCTCCAGGCGTTTGTGGCGGGGGCGCACCGCGAGCGATACCCGGTTCTCGAGGGCGACGTCGAGGTCGAGGAGACCCATGCCCTCTCCGAGCGCGGCGCGCACCTGAATGGGAACGGCGGGGCCTCGCCGCCAGCCGTACGCGGTGAATTGGATGTCCGCCTGGCGACGTGGCAGGATGGCGAGCGACACGTGGCCGAGGCGCACCGCTTGTTCGCGGTGGAAGGACAGTTGTGGGGGCAGTTCGATCTCGACCTTGGCTAAAGGGATGGGCATGAAGGACCGGTTGACGAGCGCCACGGAAAGCCTCACTTCGTCGCCGGGCTCCAATTCCGCGCGGTCTGAGGTCAACGTCCCTTCGACGCGGCCCGAGACCGCGCGAGCAAACGCGCGCGGCCACAGCCCAACGGCCAACACCATGAGGAGGGGGAGCCACAGCCAGGTCACGGCGCGTTCACTTCGCGTTCGTGCGGAACCGGCGTGTCGCCGAGGATGGACTGGAGGAGCCGATCTCGCTCGTTCCGTTCCGCCCACGCGATGTCGAAGACGAGGCGGTGGCGCATGACGGGCAAAAACGCCTCCTGAACGTCGTCGGGGGTGACGAAGTGCCTCCCCGCGAGCAGGGCGAGCGCCTGCGAGAGCCGCACCAGCCAGACGGCCGAGCGCGGGCTTGCGCCGAGGGAGATCTGATCGTGCTCCCGCGTCCGCCGGGCGAGCGACACCGCGTATTGCAATACCTCGTCGTGGACGAAGATACGGCGGACCAACCGCTGCAGGCGCACCACTTGGTCGGCGTCGAGCACCGCGTCCGGCGCGCTGTCCTGGTCCGCCTCAGCTAAGACGCGGCGAACCATGTCGACCTCCTGCGGCGCCGGCAGGTAGCCGAGGGACACCTGCACGAGAAAGCGATCGAGCTCAGCCTCAGGGAGGGGAAAGACGCCCTGCGATTCGACCGGGTTGGCTGTCGCGAGCACCAAGAACGGTTTCGGGAGCGGCTTGACGTCGCCATCCACGGTGACGGCCTGTTCAGCCATCGCCTGCAGGAGCGCCGACTGCGTCCGCGGCGTGGCCCGGTTGATCTCGTCGAGCAACAGCACCTGTGTGAAAATGGGACCGGGATGAAACCGGAACACCTCTTCCCGCGGATGGTACACGGTCGTGCCGATGACGTCGGACGGCAGCAAATCCGGCGTGCCCTGCACGCGGGCAAACGACAGCCCGAGCGCGGCGGCGAGCGAGGAGGCGAGCCTCGTCTTGCCTGTGCCAGGCACGTCCTCCAACAGCGCATGGCCGCCCGCCAGGCACGTCGCGACGAGCATCTTCACCGCGCGGTCTTGTCCCACGACGCGTCGGCACACCGCGGCCATCACGGCGTCGATCCGCGGCTTTTCCTCTGCCACAACGTCCGCCAACACCCTTTCGGACATCGGTGCGTTTTCCTCCTCTTCGCACGCGCATTCGCGCCCGAGTCTGACGCGCGCGTCGCTTACTGAAAAAACCACCCATGACTGAACAGACCTGCGCCCAGGGCTCCGACGGCCGCGAAGGATGCGAGCGAAACCCAGAACAGAAACGACGTCGGCTGTTGCACAAAGCGCCGCGCGATGCCGCCCGTCGCCGGATACACGATGGAGGCGAACCGGAGCGTGCTTTCGAGCGGATTGTGCGGCATGTTGGCGCAGAGGTCGATGGCCGCCAAGCCCCACATCCAGAGCCCGCTTTCCAGACTATCGATCATTCTGCCATGGGAAGGCGACAAAAGGAAGCGATCTCGCCAAATGGCGACGCCACCCTGGACGCACATGAGCGCGATGACGAAGACCGTGAGCGCGCCGACGGATGTGAATGCGCCCTGCACGATGGCGTCCCCCACGTTGACGAACGGCCAAGTCCAGTGGCGGTGCCAACTGTTTTCGGCGGCGAAGATGGCGAACGGCGTTCCGAATCGTTTCCACATGTACAGGGCGTACGCCGTCGGCGTGACGCAAAAGCATGCCACGAAGGCGAGCGCCGCGCCAAAGCGGCGCAAGCGCACAAGCCTGAGTGCAAACAGGATGGCGAAGAAGCCGAGATCGTGAAAAGAGGGGGCGAGGAATGCGCCGAAGCACGCTGCGGCAAGGCGGCCGCGGTGATCCGGCCGTTCAAGTCCCCACAGGATGAGGAGAAACGCGGTGAGCGTGTACGTTTCCGTGTACAGGGAGTTGAAGAAGATGGCGCAAGGGCTCACCGCGAGGAGGAGGACGGCGGGGAGCCCGGCGCCTTGGCACTCCTCCTCCGCAATCGCGTAAGCCAGGAAAAGATCCAGCACAAAGAGAACGTTCGTGAGCACCCACGCGCCGCCGATGCCAAGCGCGTGGATGACGATGGGGAGACCGGGTAAGAAGGCGGCCGCCTTGTCGTAGGGCACGAAGGGCACCGCGTTTCCCGTCGCGAGGAAGGTCCTCTGGACGTGCGCGGGAAACACGTACCCATAGCGGGCGATGTCCACGAACCACTGACTATCCCATTGCAGGAAATTGTCGAGCCACGTGCCGGTGATGGTCAGTCTGGCTGGCGCGTCGCCGATGGGGCCGAGGATGCCCATGAGCAGGATGACCCAGTGGGCGGCCCACCCGGTGAGGACGGGCCGGATTTGAGAAAGGCGCTCTTGAACGTTCAATGAAACTTCGCTCCCGTCTGTGTGCTGTGTGCG
>NZ_BCRQ01000082.1 GCF_001552675.1 Alicyclobacillus sendaiensis NBRC 100866 | reverse complement strand
CCAGTGGGCCCCGTCGGTCCAGTGGGCCCCGTCGGTCCAGTGGGCCCCGTCGGTCCCGTCGGCCCCGTGGGTCCGGTAGGTCCCGTAGGTCCCGTGGGCCCGACGTTCGCCAGCGACATCACGTTGCTGAGCTTGCTGTCCAAGATCAGCTCCTTGCGGATGATGTTATCCAGCGTCGTGTTGACCGACTGATTGAGGGTGAGCAAGTCTTCGAGCGACGGCTGCGTGCCTGTAGCACCCGTCAGCGTGCCGAGGACGTACTGAATTTTTTCCGCCTCGGCATTCAGGTGCCCGAGCCCAAGCTCCTCCATCGCGATGGAGGAGAGCAACAGGTTGACGGCGTCGTCTCAGGTGAGAGAGATGGACGGATTGATATTCGGGATGTTGGGTTGTGACACCGGGCGTCCTCCTCGCCAAAACGATCTCTTTCTGCCTACGATAAGCGAGCGTGGAAGTGCCGGTGTCTACAAATGTCTAACTGGAATGAGGTTGGGCAACAAAATAGGCCCGGCACTCGGCCGGGCCTTCGGCGGACGTTCAGCTGAGGCTGATCCACACGTCCTTCACTTCGGTGTAGTTGTTGAGGGCGTACGATCCCATCTCGCGGCCGATGCCGGATTGCTTGTAACCGCCGAAGGGCGCAGCTGCGTCGAACACGTTGTAGCAGTTGACCCACACGGTTCCCGCCTTCAGCTTGCTCGCGATGTAGTGCGCGTTCCGAATGTTCTCCGTCCACACGCCAGCCGCCAGGCCGTATTCCGTGTCATTCGCGCGGGCGATGACTTCGTCCAAGTCCTCGAACGGCATCGCCGCCACCACGGGGCCGAAGATCTCTTCGCGCGCGATGGTCATGTCGTCGCGGACGTTGGCGAAGATGGTCGGCTGCACGAAATAGCCGCGGTCGGTCGCCTTGCCGCCGCCGACCAAGACCTCGGCGCCCTCTTCGACGCCCTTCTCAATGTAGCCCAGCACGCGCTTCTCTTGTTCGTCCGAGACCAGCGGTCCCATTTCGGTGCCTTGATCCAAGCCTGGGCCTTGGTGAATCTTCTTGGCGAGGGAGACGAGATCGGCCACCACGTTGTCGTACGCTTTTTTCTGCACGAACAGGCGCGATCCGGCGCAACACACCTGGCCCTGGTTGAACATGATGCCCATGAACGCGCCGGGGATGGCACGGGTCATGTCGGCGTCCGGGAGGATGATGTTCGGCGATTTGCCGCCGAGCTCGAGCGTCACCCGCTTCAGCGTCGCCGCGGCATTGCGCATGATGAGCTTGCCGACCTCCGTCGATCCCGTGAACGCAATCTTGTTGACATCCGGGTGCTCCACCAGCGCCTGCCCAGCGGTCTCCCCGAATCCAGGGACGACGTTGACGACGCCCGGCGGGAAACCGGCCTCCTGGATCAGCTTCGCGAGGTAGAGCGCCGAAAGCGGCGTTTGCTCTGCGGGCTTCAGCACCACCGTGCAGCCCATGGCAAGGGCGGCGCCGATCTTCCAGCACGCCATGAGGAGCGGGAAGTTCCACGGGATGATCTGGCCCACGACGCCCACGGGCTCGTGCCGCGTGTAGTTGAAGTACTTGCCGGCGACCGGAATGGTCTGTCCCACGACCTTGGTGGGCCATCCGGCATAGTAGCGGATGTGCTCAATGCTGAGCGGCAAATCCGCGTTGAGGGACTCGCGGATGGGTTTCCCGTTGTCCAGCGTCTCGAGCTGGGCGAGTTGCAACTTATGTTCTTCCATGAGGTCTGCCAGCCTGTAGAGCAGCCGGGACCGTTCGGCGGCGCTCATGCGCGACCACGGGCCCGATTCGAAGGCTCGGCGAGCAGCTTTCACGGCGCGATCAATGTCCGGAGCCTCCGCCTCCGCCACCTCGGCCAGGACCTCTTCCGTTGCCGGGTTGATAGACTTGAATGTCTTGCCTGAAACAGAGGGAACGAATTCGCCGTCAATGAACAAGCCTTTGGGACCCTTGAGAAACTCGACGACATCCGGATGCAGAGCGCTTGCATTCACTTCTTGAACTGCCATCCATGTCCCCTCCTTACGTGATCAGAAAACGGTAGGAAACCGATTTCAACTCCATCATATTAAGAGACTTGCGAAGATTCAACCCCTTGAAATAGGGTTCGCGGGCCTTTCACTTTTTGCCCAACCTCATTCTATGAGCGCACGCGCCCAATCATGTCCGAGATTGCGGGGGGCGAATGGCTCTTTCTAGGTGTGAATATTATGAATTCAATGTCCATGCGAAACAGGTCGAAATGGTCCATGAATTCCAATAAGTATCTCGGTTGACATAGGTAATCTGTTTGCGGCATCATGGGGCGTATGGTGGACAGTTTGCGCTCAATGGAGGTGCATGAAAGCGATCACGTCGGGTGCCCGCGGGCCTTTTCCTCGCGCGGGTTCACACGCCATTTGAACAAGGGAGGAGTTTCATGGACAAGGGCATGCGCCGGGAGATCCATCTCGTCGCGCTGACCATGACCGGGCTTGGGTCCATCATCGGCTCGGGCTGGTTGTTCGGCGCGTGGAAAGCCGCCAAAGTCGCCGGACCGGCCGCGATTGTGGCCTGGGTCTTGGGGATGGCCGTCATTTTGCTCATTGGCCTTGTCTACGCGGAGCTTGGCCCCATGTTTCCGCGCTCCGGCGGCATGGTGCGGTATGCGCACTACTCGCACGGGTCGTTCGTTGGCTTTTTGTCGGGCTGGGCCAACTGGATTGCCATCGCATCCGTGATTCCGGTTGAGGCCGAGGCGTCGATTCAATACATGAGCTCGTGGCCGTGGCACTGGGCCGCGTGGACCCACCATCTGTACGTCAACAAGACGCTCACGCTGCCTGGCCTGCTGTTGGCAGCCATCCTCGTCTTCATCTATTTCCTGCTCAATTACTGGACGGTCAAGCTGTTCGCACGGGCCAACACGGCCATCACGGTGTTCAAGTTCGTCATTCCTGCGCTCACCGTCCTTGGTCTCGTTGCGGCGCATTTTGACACGCACAACTTCACGCAGTACGGCGGGTTCGCCCCGAACGGCTGGGCGAGCGTGCTGACAGCCATTGCGACGTCCGGCGTCATCTTTGCGTTTAACGGGTTTCAGAGCCCCGTCAATCTGGCGGGCGAGGCGCGCAATCCGAGCCGCAACGTGCCGCTGGCCGTGATTGGTTCGGTGTTGCTCGCCGGCATCATCTATCTGTGCCTGCAGACCGCGTTCATCGGCTCGATGCCTCGCAACCTGTTGAGCCATGGCTGGGCGGCCATCAATCTCAAGTCGCCGTTTGCCGATCTCGCCCTCGCCCTGAACGTCAACTGGCTCGCCATCGTGTTGTTCCTGGACGCGTTCGTATCGCCCTCAGGCACCGGCATCACCTACACGGCGACGACCGCGCGCATGGTGCACGGCATGGAGGCGAACGGCTATTTCCCCAAGGTGTTCGGACGGATTCACCCTCGCTACGGCGTGCCACGCGCGGCGATGTGGTTGAACCTCGTCATCGCCTACATCTTCATGCTGATGTTCCGCGGGTGGGGCGAGCTGTCGGGCGTCATCTCGGTCGCCACGCTCATCTCCTACGTCACGGGCCCCATCGCCGTGATGGCGTTCCGCAAGATGGGCAAACACGTGAATCACCCCGTGCGCGTGCCGGGCATGTCTCTCATTGCGCCCATCGCGTTCATCTTCGCGTCGCTCATCCTGTATTGGGCGCAGTGGCCTCTCACGGGCGAGGTCATCATCGTCATCATCATCGGATTGCCGGTGTACTTCTACTACACGGCGAAGGCGGGCTGGCGCGGATTTTCGGAACACTTCCGGCGCGGGCTGTGGCTGATTGTGTATCTCTTGTGGATGGCGCTCGTGTCGTTCCTTGGCAGCAGCAAGTTCGGCGGCGTCGGCGTCCTGCCCTACGGCTGGGACATGGTAGTGGTCGCCGTCTCTGCGCTCATCTTCTACGTCTGGGGCGTGCGCAGTGGATTCCCGAAGCCCAACTTCCCCGAGGGCGAAAATCCGCAGCTTGTCGACGCAGAGTGATGGTCAATGGGAAAGGGGCGCCAGGTGGCTGGCGCCCCTTTGGTTTGCGCTTCTTCTCGAATGCGTTTCTTTGCGAAAGAAGGAGCATGCCCTGCGTGTGTGGAACGGATGATCGAAAGGAGCATGGCTGAGCGTGGAGGAGGATGTGTGTGGAAGTCGGATCGGATGCCCTGTCGAAGCAACATCTGGACGTCCATCCAGCGCTCGAGGGTGCGATTCGCTTCGCAAGGTTGGCCCAGCGGGCCTTTCTGAACGATGTGGCCATCCTCGTGGCGGGATCGGACGCGAGTTCGGGCGGTGGTCCCTGTGCGGACCTTTCAACTGACGGCTGCGGAGGGGTACGAGCTCCGGCCTGGCGACGGGTTGTATGAGGCGGTGCAGGAAGGGCATGTGCGCCAAGTTCGCCTGGATGCGTCTCTGCTCGGCGTGCCCGTGGTGGTGAAGGCGGTGCCTATCGGCGCGGAGGGCGGCGAAACGGTGGGGGTCTTCGGCGCGTGCATCCGCGTGGACGCTGAGGAGCGCCTGGTCGGCCTGGCCACGACGCTTTCTTCGTCCGTACAGCAGACGAGTGCGACGTTGCAGGAGATGGCTGCGTCCATGCAGGTCCTGGCCGCGAGCCTCGGCGACATCGCGCGCGAGTCCCGCTCCGTGCTGAACGCCGTGCGCGACGTGCGCTCCATCTCGGACGAGGTGCGGGAGATTGCGGACACGAGTCGCATCCTTGGTCTGAACGCCTCGATTGAGGCGTCGCGGGCAGGCGAGAGCGGCCGGGGATTCGCCGTGATTGCGCGCGAGATTCGTCGGTTGGCCGAAGGCGCGAGAGCGCAGACGGACGTGATCGCCCAGAACACGCGCCGCATGGTGGAGATGCTGGAGGCGCTCAACGAGGCCATCGAGCGGGTGGATAGGGAGGCGGAAGCGGAGCGCTCGGCCATGGAAGCCTTGGCCTCGTCGATGCAAGGGGTGAGCCAGGTGGCCGTCGATCTCGTCGCCTTCGCCGAGCAGATGGCACGCGCCGGCGGCGGGTGATCCGGGTGCTCGAATGGTGTCGAAACGCAGGCGTGGACGAGATGTCTGAAATCCCATACAATGGGGATGGACGCCGTGTGAGGCGTTCAATCGGAACGAGGAGAGGGATGTTCAGATGGCCAAGAAGGTGCTGATCTTAGCGGGAGACGCGGTCGAAGCCCTGGAAATTTACTATCCTTATTACCGACTCCTCGAGGAGGGAATCGACGCCGTCATTGCAGCGCCGAGCAAGAAGACTCTGAACACCGTCGTCCACGATTTTACGGGTTGGGAGACGTATACGGAGAAACCGGGATACCTCATTCAAGCGCACGCGGCCTTTGCCGACATTCGGCCGGAGGAGTTCGATGGCCTCATCCTGCCTGGCGGCCGCGCGCCGGAGTACATCCGGTTGAACGAGCACGTGCCGCGCATCGTGGGCCATTTCTTCGACGCGAATAAGCCGGTTGGCGCCATTTGTCATGCCGCCCAGGTCCTCGAGGTGGTGCGCGACAAGCTGAAGGGGCGCACCATGACGGCGTATATCGCCTGCAAGCCGAGCGTCGAGGGCATGGGCGCGAAGTACGCCTCGGAGACGCTGTATGTGGAAGGGAACCTCGTGTCCGGTCACGCGTGGCCAGATCTGCCTGGTTTCATGCGCGAGTTTCTGAAACTGCTGAACGCCTGACCCAAGCTGGCCGCCCTCGTGGGCGGCCGCTTTTGGAACTTGTTCCTTCAACACTGGATGCCCCACGTCGGTTTGAAGTCCTGGTCCAAGATGAGGCCGTCGAAAAGCTCGTAGCTATCCACGTTCAGGTTGCGCGTGAGCCAATGGACGTTGTGAGAGCCTAACACAGCGGCCTGCGCGGCGTTCGATTTGACATGCGCGTCCCAGCCGCCGATGTTGATCTCGCCTATGAAAATGCCCGCGTTCTGTTGCGGTGTGTTGCTCAGAATGGCCTGAAACGCAATGACCGTCGGCACGCCTCGCCCCCCAGTCCAACACGCAGGAACGCTGTCGCTAGAAGTTCCACTCGTAATTCACCTTCAGGTCTTGATCGTGAATGACCCCGTCCATCAGTTCGAAGCTGTCAAACAGCGCGTTGGCGCTGATGAAGAAGTTGCACACGCCTGCGTCGAGCGCCTTGCCTGCGCCATATTTCTGATTGGCGTCCCAGCCGCCGGTGTTGATCTGACCGAGAAACACGCCCGCGTTCTGCTGGGGCGACATGGTGTTCAGCACACCGCTCAGAATCAAGACAGGAATGGGAATCGCCTCCTTCGCCGCGGACATGGGCTCATCACACGTTGCCCTCGACGTCCGGTTTCAGGTCAAGGGTGTTCACTTGACCGTCGATGAACTCGAAGCTGTCGAATAGGAGGCTCCAGATCTGCAGATTGTAGCTCATCACGTCGTAATTGCCGCTCTTTCCAGCCTGAAACTTCATGTTCGCATCCCAGCCGCCGTTGTTGACTTGGCCGATGAACGTCCCCGCGTTCTGCTGGGGTGTCATGGAGTTGTTGGCTCCAATCAAGACGAGCGCAGGAATGGCCATTCCCTCCCATCGTCGCTGTCGACGCGCCTGGCGGCCCTGATCACAGATTGTTGCCGAAGACGGGCTTCGCGTCCGCGTCGTTGATGGCTCCGTCCACGACCTCAAAGCAGTCGAGATTCAGGTTGTAAAAGCCAGGGTTCCAGTTAAAAAAGCCGAATTCTCCGCCGTGTGCCTGGCTCATTTTCCGGTTGGTGTCCCAGCCGGCGAAGTTGTACTCGCCGACGAACGCGCCCGCGTTTTGCTGAGGCGTGTTCATGAGAAGCGAGCCGAGTAAAATGACGCTTGGCATGTCGCAGCAACCCTCCGCCTGCGTACTATCCGCCGCGCATGTTTCACGCGTTGGCACCCACGGTGAGCTTGAAGTCCGTGTCGTTGATGGCTCCATCCACCCCTTCGAAGTTGTCCACGTTCACGTTTACCATGCCGGCCAGGACGTTGAAGGCGCCGTACGTGCCGCTGTACGCATTGGACATCTTGCGGTTGGCGTCCCACCCGCCGACATTTCCCTCGCCGAGAAAGATGCCGGCGTTTTGAACCGCAGCATCTGCGGCTGCCGTGCCAATCACGATGAGCGAAGGCATGAAGCGCCCCCTTCCGTGGGTGAGGAGTCCGTACCCATGTGTACAGCGTATGCCGGAGGTGGTTTGTCTCAATACGCTTTTGATTGTGCGCCATTTAGTTTTATGATTTTATTTGGTGTGATGGTGGTCATCCGAGTCGCGTGTTCCATGCGTATCTCCATTCGAATGACTGACGAATGAACATTGGACTGGAATCTCGTGGTCCAACATACTTAGGGGACGGAGTATGCATGGCCAACGAATGCAGTTTTCACACTGAGAAAATACCCTTGGGTACTCTGATGGTCGAACGAGGGATTCTGACGCCTGAACAACTCGAAGCTGCGCTTCTTGAGCAAGCGGCTACCGGGGGACGATTGGGGGACATCGTTGTAGCACGCGGCTATGCGAAGCCGGTCGACGTATACCGCGTTCTGGCGGAACAACTCAAGCACGATAGGGTGATTTGGCCGCCTCGGCTTCAAACCCTCCGGAAGCTTCCGGAAGATGTGGCGCGCAGGCTGGGGGCGGTCGTGATCGACGAGGACGCATCCCAGATTTGGGTCGCTGTTCACGATATCCTGGACGAGGTACGCATGCGCGAGCTCACAAAGTATCTCGATAAACCGATTCGTCAACAGCTTGCCACCCGGTATGAACTTGATCAGCTGTGGAACTTGGTGTACGCAGATGAGATGCGATTTGAAAGTGTGGAGCGGCTTGCCGAGGAACAGCCTCAGAATTCGGCGTCTTTCCTCCTGACGCGAACACAAATCGGAGTAGGTCTTTTGGTGCTCTTGGCCTTGGGCGCTGGTTTTGCCTTGGCACCCCGAAAAACAGCTCTCGCCATCAATGTGGTGTTGCAGATTTGTTATGCCTTGTTCGCATGGATGAAGGGCGTGATGCTGTATCGCGGTGTGCAGGGGGAGGGGGTTGTTTCCGTGACGGACGACGATTTGGCCTCGCTGTCTGAACGAGAGTTGCCGACATACACCATTCTCGTGCCGCTCTATCGCGAGGCGAATGTGTTGCCTGGTCTTTTGGAACACCTCATGAAGCTTGACTATCCGAAACATAAACTGGATATTCGTCTGCTGTTCGAAGAAGACGATGTGGAGACGCTGGAAGCGGCGCGAGCCCTATCGCCGCCGTACTATGTCTCATTTGTGGTCGTGCCTAAGTCCCATCCGCAGACGAAGCCTAAGGCGTGCAATTTCGGCTTGATTCACGCACGAGGAGAGTTTGTGGTGATCTACGATGCCGAAGATCGCCCAGAATTCGACCAATTGAAGAAAGTCGTCGCGGCGTTCCGCAAGCTCCCGGCTCATTATGCGTGCGTGCAGGCGAAACTCAACTATTACAATGCGAGCCAGAACCTACTCACCCGCTGGTTTGCTCAGGAGTACAGCAACTGGTTCGGAATCTTGCTTCCTGGTGTCATGGCTATGAACGTTCCCATTCCGCTTGGCGGGACCTCGAACCACTTTCGAACGGAGGTTTTGAGAAAAGTAGGCGCGTGGGATCCGTTCAATGTGACGGAAGACGCCGATCTCGGTGTTCGTTTGTATAAACATGGATACCAGACGGCCCTGGTCGATTCTACTACGTGGGAAGAGGCCAATAGCCGCGTCCGCTCCTGGGTTCGGCAGCGAGCCCGATGGGTGAAGGG
>NZ_BCRQ01000081.1 GCF_001552675.1 Alicyclobacillus sendaiensis NBRC 100866 | reverse complement strand
GCGAATCACCGAGAAGATGAAAACTAGACATTCCAATGGATGATCGGCGGTTGTCCCTTTCGAGGGATCTCAATATACGAAATCGCGGCACGTAAGACATTTCTCTTTTCGTCAAAGGTCATGTAATCCCAAGCCTCTTCAATAAGTTTTGCAGCGTTGAACACACGTTGCGGTTGTGTATCTTTCACAAGTGTGTCTTGCAATTCTTCAATTTGGGTCTGTAATCTTTTTCTTTCTTCTTCGAGATTCTTAATCCGATCTCGCAACTGCGTAGCATCTATCGTCCCCTCTTCAAAGGCCTCGTACCATCTATTCAACTTATGCTCTACATCTGATAGGTTTTTCTTTAAATCCCGAAGTGTATCTTCGGTTTCGTCAGAATTGGTTTCCATACTGGCGATTTGCCGTTCAAATTCTTCTGCATCCAACCTTGCTATTCGTTTCACCTGTTCGATTACCCATGACTCCAACTCTTCACGATTGCGATAACCGACGGTGCAAGCTTGTTTCGGAGCCCTTCTTGGTACCTTTTTAGGGCGTTGGTGTTGAGATCTGCATCCATACAAGTAATATACATACGGTCCCTTTTTGCGAATCACGTGTATGAAGGAACTTCCGCATTCTGCGCACCGCAAAAGACCGGACAACAAGTATTCGCCTTTAGGAGTAAAGCCTTCACGTCTTCGAACCATTTCCTGTTGTACTTGTTCCCACAATTCGCGTTCGATGATGGGTGGAGCGATTTCTGTACTTCTCAGACTTCCATATGGCATAACACCCGTATACGTTTCTCTGGTCAACATGTCTCGAATCCTTGCATGATCCCAATAACGGGCGGATGTCTGTGATTCGATCCAATCAGACAAATCACTGAGACTGTATCCTTGAAGATATTTTTTATACACTTCTCTTACAAGAAAGGCTTCATGAGGTGACACTTCAAATTTTCCTGTTTGAGAATTATAGACGTAGCCAAAAGGAATTCTCCCGCCGGAAAATTTTCCTGATTTCACACGAAGTTTTTGTCCAGTAGATAGGCGTTCAATGATGGTGTCCCGCTCAAGTTGCGCGAATACCGCGAGAATACCTAACATCGCTTTGCCGAGTGGCGTACTAGTGTCAAAGGGTTCTGTGGCGCTCTTGAACACTACGTTGTTCTTATCAAAGACGTCTTCGAGTAGATACAACACGTCGCGTTGTCTTCTGCTCAACCTATCAAGCTTGTACACGATCACAGTATCGATCTTTTTTTCTTTAATGTGTTTAATGAGCCTCTGTAGCGCCGGCCGATCCATGTTCGTACCAGTGTATCCGTCGTCTATGTAGAGCCGATATTGATCCCATCCTTGTGATTTGCAAAAAGCAATCAATCGTTCTTTCTGATTGTCGATAGAGAATCCATGCTCAGCTTGTTCGTCTGTCGATACCCTACAGTACAAAGCCACCGTCATGAAAAGCACCTCTATGCTGAGTAGCGCATCAATTTTAATCTTACTTCCATAATTTCGACAGTGACATTGAAATAATCGGCCAATTCATCGATAGTCATATTTTCAAGATGACGTGGGTCAATGTCGCCATCAGGAATTAAAAAGCGCGCAGCCCATCTCAGTGCGCGAAATTCGTCACGGCTCAATGTGAGTCTATCTGCGTAACAGGCGAATGGACGATAGCATAAGTAAAATGGCACAGTAAAATAATGCCCGAGTTCTTCAGCAAGAACACACCTGTACAGGACTTGGGAGCGTTCGATGCGAGGATTCAAGACAATAAAGGGTTTTTTACGAATATGTTCGTAAAAGTAAATTCCATTTATCTTTCTGTTTCTGAAGTCTAAATATTCCCAATCTAAAACGATCCCTTCCCTTTTCGCAATGGCATACATTTCGTTTAGTTTATCGTCCATTACAACTCACCGATTCTGCCGATCTTGGCTGGCCCGCTCATCGTATCGACGAATGACACGACTCATGATCTCCTCAAAGTGGTGAATAAGTTCTTCGTCTCCGTGCGCGTACAATGCTTTTTCCATATTCGCTGCAATTTCTCTCACGTCATATTCTACTACAGACTGTTCTTCTTTGGATCTTAGGTATTCCGCAAAATCAGCGACCTCTTGCTGCTTTTCGACTGACATTTGAGATAGCGCTTCCAATGTTCTTTTAGCCTCATTGGTCAAGCTGTTAACATCCGAAACATTGGGCTTCCCCAATACGAGAAAGTCGATGCTTACATCAAAGAAATCCGCTAATTTCTTCAGGGTCTCAATGTCCGGTTCTCTTGTTCCCTGCTCATAGTTAGCGATCTGGCCGCGTGTCATTTTGAGTTGTTCTGCCAAAGCGTATTGACTTAAACCTTTTGACCGACGTAACTGTGCCAAGCGTTCACCAAACGTCATCATCATTCATCACCTGTCCTCAGTATACGTAGAAACATTCCGTTTCAAATTGATAGACACAAAAAGTTTCAATACCACTTGACAGACACGAAACGTTTCGTATACCATGTGTGTCAACAGAAACGTTATGTGTCTATGAGGTGTAGAACCATGTCGGGAGTAAGAACCAAATTGATTGAAGCTAGGGGTGATAAGCCAAGAAGCTTAGTGGCGCGGGAACTCGGCATTACGCCGCAAGCATTAGGAATGATTGAACGCGGCCAACGTACCCCGCGATTTTCGCTTATGCAAAAAATTGCTGACTATTACGGAAAAAGTGTCGATGAATTATTTCGGGAGGAACACAGTACGTGTCCATGAGACCAGCACACTTGTCTGTCATCCACCTCGCTTACGAAAGCGAACAAGCCGTTCGCTCATATCGTGCTACTGAGGTGAGGCTGGTGGATCAAATCACTTTAAGCCGAGAGGCCACCCGTATCATTGTTCAAATTTGCTTAGCCGCATTGATGCGAAAAGAACGATCGAAGCAGAAAGAAGATGTGGCCTAATCACGCGAGCGGCGGCATGAAACCGCCGCGCATGGTGGACAACCCCACCGCCCGCCTTGGGAATGGCGGGGCGAGGCGTCAGGGTGGGGAAGAGGAGTTCACAGTTGACAGAATACAAGCGAAGAGCTGAATCTACAATATCTAGGAATATTCCTAAAGGAGGTGATCGGCACGGAGGCGATGTGGCTCGGACAAGCCCTGCGCATGCTGAGGATGGAGGCCGGCGTCACGCAGGAGTATGTAGCGTACTGCGCTCGGACAACGCAGGCGCAGATCGCCCGAGTGGAGCTCGGTACACGGCAGCCGACGCTGTGTGTGCTGAGGGGCTACGCGCGGGCGACGGGGGATCCCGAGGCGGTGCTGAGGATTTGCGAAGCGGCGATCTTTGGGACGGAAGAAGAGCTCAAGAGCGCGTGATTGCCGACGAATTTCGTCGACAAATGGGTGGCTTCAACCCGTTGGCGTCGTGTCCTACGACTCACGTTCAGGTGACGACGAGCTGCGACGCGGTGGCGTGGGGTCGTCGGTGAGACCGACGAGGTAGTCCACGGAAACGCCAAGGTACTTGGCTAAATCGACGAGCAACGACATTGTGGGCTCGCGTTCGTTCGACTCGTATCGCTGCCATGTGCGGACAGATATGCCGAGTGCCTTTGCTACATCGGTTTGTTTGAGGTTTCTGGCCTTTCGAATTTCAAACATGCGCGCTCCAAAGTCGAACAAGAAACTCAGCTCCTATTTACATGACCGAACGGTCGTGTTAGGATGCAGACAGAAACATGACCGAATGGTCATGTAAGTACGAGGTGACGGTGGTGATGGAACTCAAGCAAGTCCTGCAAGAAGCTCGGCGGAAGAAGGGTCTAACGCAACAACAGGTGGCGGACATGCTGGACGTGACCTTGCGGACGTACCAGCGTTACGAGAGCGGCACACGCCGCATGTCTTTGGAGACCGCCGTCTTGCTGTCCGAAATCCTCGGCGTCGACGTTCGCGACCTGGCACAACGCCAGTCGAGAAGCGCTTGACCGGACTACGAACCCGGCTCATGCGACGACGAGTTGCGCTTCGGCGGCGTTGGGTCGTCGGTGCGGCCGACGAGGTAGTCCAGGCTGACGTTGAAGAAGTCGGCGAGAGCTATCAATTGATCAATAGTTGGCTCACGGTCACTACTTTCGTAAAAACGTAGTGCTCGCTCCGTGACACCAAGGTGTGCAGATAACTCTCGTTGTGACACTCCACTCTCACGCCTGAGATGGCGGAGTCGTTGTCCAAAAAGCGACATACAAATATCAGCCCTTGACAGGTACAATTCGTACCGATATACTGAAGGCAAGCAGGAACAAAACGTACCGATAAGGTGGTGACTGACTTGTGCGCGAGCGGCTTCGGCAAGCTCGAATACAACGCGGCATGACGCAGGCCGAAGCGGCCCGCATGCTGGGAATGACGGAACGAGGATACCGTCATCTGGAACACGGAACTCGGAACCCAAGTCACGACACTGTGCATCGAGTTTACGAAGTGTTCGGCCTCACTTACGAAGATTTGATGTACAACGTACCTTCGAAAACCAGAGTGAGGCGGCAAATCAAGGATCACATTGCGTAAACGTACCTTGACAACTCAATCCGCAAACGGATCGTCATCCTCCGGCCGCGGGTCCACCCACTGACCACGAGGATAAGGCCTGAACTCCTCGGGCAGGTCGCTCCAACGCAGCACCGACAGCGACCAACGGCGTTCGGTGTCGCGCAGGACCAGCATGGTGGGTGAGACCTCGACGAGCATGGCGGACTCGACGAAGAACGCGCCGCCGTCCAGCGCGATGAGGCCGCCTTCTTTGTGGCGGGAGACACGGTGGATCGTGGTGTCGAGCACAAAGCTCGATTTGCCGCCGCACATGAGCGTCATGCGGACGGGCACCCCGACAAAGCGTTCGATGATCTCGTCGGCGCGGTCGCGGGTTTCGGGCAAGGGGATCACTCCCTAAATCATTTTCGTTCTGGATTCTCTGAGCGACCAACAAGATAGTCCAAACTCACATCAAAGAAATCAGCAATGGCAATTAGAGTTTCAACTGTTGGATCTTTCTTTCCGGTTATGTAGTACTGCACCATGCGTTCAGAGACGCCGAGTGCCTGTGCAAACGACCGACGCGTGGTTCCCGTTCGGTCGAGTAATTCGGTCAGTCGCTGAGAAAAAAGAGTCATAACCTCCTCCAAAAGAGGGTTGACAGGAACCGGTGGTTCTAACTATACTAAAAGCAAGTTAGAACTAATGGTTCTAACCCAGAAGGTTGGTGATGTGAGGTGTTGTACTCTCGACTTCGCGAGGCGCGAATTGCTAGAAACATGAAGCCTTCCGACGTAGCCAAAGCAGTTGGAATCACAGAACGAGCCTATAGGTACATCGAAGCGGGCGAGAGAGTCCCATCGCTAGAAACCGCGATCAAGTTGGAACAAGTTCTTGGAATTCCGCCTCGTGAACTGTTAGTTCAAAGCAATTCTACATCGGAACCAGGGAGTGAACAAGGTGAGCACACGGCCTGACTGGACAACGGCGATGATCGCCGACCTGACGACCATGATAGATGCCATGCAGCGATACGACGCGAAGTACAACGACCCGGCAGTTGATCAGGCGATTCGGACGCTTGGATGGAACGTGAAGCAGTTGATGGAGGTCGAGTGGCATGCAGTATGAGCTGATCCTTGATCGCCTTTGCGACGCCGACCGGAACGACCCGGACCGCGCACGGTACACCATCGCGGACCTTGAAGCGTTGTGCCAGGAGGTTGAAGTGGCATGACTTATGACCAGTGGAAGCTGATGACGCCCGAAGAAGACGCGGTGCTTTGGGGGCTCGGCGAAGACGAAGCTGGCGACGAAGACGAAGTGCTGGAGTGCGAGTGCTGCGGAGATCCACTTGATGAGGACACGGCGATTCAGGATGGTTCTTCGTGGTTCTGTCCGGAATGCTGGGAGTCGATGGAGATCATCGAGGAAGACGAAGCAGAGATGCAAAAAGAGACCGCCTGATAGGAACAGGCAGCAAATCAAATGGCACCACAAATGATAGCACGGAGTTTATGGGCTGACAAGGGGAAGGGAGCGAAAAGGTGTGGAAATCCTCACTCATTCGCGCATCGCCATGAGGCAGGTTTGCCCACAAAAGGAATATTACCACTATGTGGAACGTCTCCGTCCGCGCGAGGTCGCTTGGGCGCTGTCGATCGGAACGGCTTGGCACCAAGCGCTTGAGGAGTGGCAAAAGGGTTCGAACGAGGACGAAGCGGTTGCGGCGGGACTGGCGACGCTGGACTGGATCCGGCCTGAAAACGACGAAGAGGCGTACAAGCTTCAACTTGAACGGATCCGTACAGAGGTCATGATCCGGTTCGCGATTCGACACTTCCGGCCGCGGAATCTAGTTGCCGTCGAACGTGAGTTTCAACTTCCGATCGTCAATCCAGCCACCAGGCGCAAGTCGAGAAAATACTTGCTCGGTGGAAAAATCGACGGGGTTTGCGAGGATGAACAAGGAAAGTTATGGATTCTTGAGAACAAGACCACGGCTTCCATCGAACAGTTCAAGCAAAGCTACGGTATGTCCCAGCAATTAACATTGTACGTCTACGCTGCTTCGCGGATCTTCGACAGGCCAATTGCAGGGGCAATCGTGAGAGCTGTTCAGAAGAGCCGCATGGAACCCAAGCGTCGTAATGGCGAGGTGGTAGAAACCTGGGAAGACTTTCGAGACCGTCTGCTGGCGGAGTATGAGGCGAATCCAGCCAAGTATTTGAGTGAGGATGAGGTGCTGAGGAGTTCGGAGCAGGTCAAACAGTTTGAAGCTGAGTTGTGGATGGAGTGCTTGGAACGCAATTGGCAAGCGCGTTCCGGAGTAATTCGTCACAACACGAGCAATTGCCATCAATACGGTGGTTGCCCGTTCCTTCCACTTTGCCTAGGTGTGGAAGGTGCACGAGAGTCAATGTTCTTCGTTTCATCGCAATCGCACGATGAATTGAGTCTCACCGAAACAGCGTAACAACGAACCATCGAATTCAAGGAGGACTGATGAACAATGACCACGCTGGCACAGTACGATCCGAATCTGCTTCAGAAGCTTGGATTGACGGTCGAGCAAGCGCAGGAACTCGAACAAAACGGGTTCACATTGGAAGAGTACGCACAGCTTCAAGAGGAA
Organism: Alicyclobacillus sendaiensis NBRC 100866; assembly: GCF_001552675.1. Lineage (GTDB taxonomy): Bacteria > Bacillota > Bacilli > Alicyclobacillales > Alicyclobacillaceae > Alicyclobacillus > Alicyclobacillus sendaiensis. The sequence goes on along the minus strand of NZ_BCRQ01000081.1, from coordinate 2,185 downwards.
GCCGCTCAGCTTGAAGCGGAAGCCGAGGTTGTGCCGATTAGATACAGGATTGTAGGGACGGCTGCTGCCTTCCAGAACGAGGCAACTGGTGAAATTGTGCAAAAACTCCAAGTAAAAATTCCCTTCTTCCACACAACAAGGGTTTTGTTTCCGCCGCAAACGGAAGGAGAAGGCTCGCTGCCACTTTGCAGTTCTCATGACGGGCGAGTCGGAAAATATCTAGACGAGAACGGAATCACTTGCTTCCGAATGTGCCAATCTTGTCCGTATAACGCTTTTGGTACAGATCCAAATGGAGGAAGAGGAAAAGCGTGTAAGACGCTTCGTAGAATCTACATTTTGGAAAGAGAAAGTTTGGTTCCGGCTGTCCTCAACCTACCGCCTTCGTCTCACAAGGCGTGGGATCGATTTGTCAGTGCCATTCGATTCAAGGGTCAGTTGGTATCGAGCTATCTGATTGAACTGTCGTTGGAAATCAAACGAAACGGTCCGATGACTTGGTCCCAGCTCACCGCACCGAAGATTATTCGAGAACTGTCGCCGCTTGAGAAGGTGCAGGTTCTGAAGATCGGCAAGGAACTTGAGGCGAAGCATCGGTCGATCTCGGTTGAAATCTCGGATTACTTGGCAGTGGACGGTGTTTCCGACGCACAACCGAGTGCGACGGAAGAAACCGTTCAGGCTGCGCAGGCGTAAGCGCGGAGGATTCGCCTCCGCGCCGAATCCCCGAACTTTCGGGGGTTCGGTGGGGCGGCGAATGAGTCGCTCCTGTTTCAGGGCAAGCCTAGGCATGGTCTGGTCTGGCAAGGTTCGGCTTGGCCAGGCAAGGCTTGGTACGGTCTGGCAGGGCAAGGCATGGGCGCTTCCCCGAACTGTGCGCGGATTGCCCTGGTAGCAGTCCAAAACAGTTCGGGACCATATCCACCCATTCTCTAAGACGGGTGGAGAACTCATTGCGGTTGGGCGAGGTCAGGCTTGGCGTGGCTCGGTGCGGTCTGGTAAGGCTTGGTCGGGCGGGGTCAGGCACGGTGAGGCTTGGCATGGCCGCTTTCCGGTGAGCGCTGGGCACCGCGGTAGTGTCCGAAATCACCGGGCACAACAAAAGAGCGGCGTTCACGCGCCGCTCCCACTCAAACTCAAGTGAAAGGGTGAGTCGTGAATGTCCGTCGCCAACACCATTATAGGCTACACGGTGGACAGTGACAATGTTCGTTTCGTGACGCCGTATCGGACGGCGGTGCGATTGCGGGGAGCATCCCCTATCCTGTTCCATCGATGGGACTGTGAAGACGTGGAAGCGAAGGCTCAGGCCGCGAAGGGCAGCGCGATGAAGAAGACGGACAACTGGGAAGCGTACCTTTATCGCAACGAAGACGGCGAAATCTGCATCCCCGGCGTCTACCTGCATCAAGCGCTCGTGAATGCGGCGAAGTTCAAGCAGGATCCTCGCTCGCCAAGAAAGTCAATGTCAGATCTATCCAAGGCTGCGTTTATCGTGACACCATGGCTGGCTTCAACAGGAAAAACACAGCCGGACTTCCTTGATCGTCGACGCGTTCTGGTCCAACGAGCGGGAATTACCAGAGTTCGCCCGGCACTGCTACCGGGATGGGAAGTCGAGTTTCAGATCGAATGCTTATTGCCAGAATATATTAGCCCAGACCTGCTCTACGACCTACTGGTTCAAGCGGGAAGGTTGGTAGGGATTGGAGATTATCGACCAATGTTTGGAAGATTCCAGGTGGTTGAATTCAAAATTTTAGAAGACGAAGATGGCGAATGAATACCAAGTACCTGCGGAGGCTTCGCTTCCGCGCCGCGCCACTAAAACGAGAGTTTGGAGGCGCGGCGGGGCGGCGAAGGTCGCCTCCAGCATATCGCTTGGGCTTTGGCTAGGCTTGGCCCGCCGGGGTGGGGCGTGGCTTGGTCTGGCACGGTGCGGTTCGGTAGGCCGCGGCATGGTGTGGCCGCTTCGCCCGTTGTGCGCTGCGCACCTTGGTAGTGCGCGAAAACAGCGGGCACCACAGCCCACCGCTGGGTGGGCAACCTCCCTTTGTCAGCCCTAGAGACTGCGCAGGGCATGCCCCTGCGCGGGGCGCCTGGGACTGAGCGGTGCGTTGATCAAGGATCTCGCGCAGCTTGGACTCGGGCGCCGCGCGGAGGGGCGGGCCTCTAACAAACTCCG
>NZ_BCRQ01000080.1 GCF_001552675.1 Alicyclobacillus sendaiensis NBRC 100866 | reverse complement strand
GACACGGACAAAGACGTTTTTCGACATTGCTCGACGCTCAGGATCCTGCTATGATCTGCCCTATCCGTTATCCACAATCGAGCCTGTGGAACACTTTCATCCACAACCTTATCCACAACCTGTGGACAACGTTACCCACAGCTTCTGCACCTGTGGATGATGACCATGCACAAATCCACAGGTGATACCGACGAAACTCGGACTTCCTATCGTTCGTTCTACTCCCGCGTGCTGTGGACAAGTCCTTTCAACACTAGGGGGAACCTTTCGTGATGAGTACCAAAGTCGATCCGACCTACGACGCGCTGTGGAACCAGGTCCTCCAGATGGTTCAGGATAAGGTCTCCGGCCCGACGTACAGCACCTGGTTCGAGGACACCCACATTGTCCGAATCGATGAGTCGGAACAAACGGTCTACGTCTCCGCGCCCTCCACATTCGTACGCAATTGGCTGTCCGAACACTACACTTCCCTCGTCGAGACGCTGATGATGACCCTGATGGAGCGGGAATATCGGGTGCGATTTATCACAGAGGACGACGCACAGCCCCCCGCCGTCATCGTTCGACGTGCGCCCGAACCGGTGACAGCCGAAGAAGACGCGGAGACGAATCTCAACCCCCGCTACACCTTTGAGTCGTTCGTGATAGGCGCCGGCAACCGATTTGCGCATGCGGCTTGCCTCGCCGTTGCGGAGCGTCCAGCCAACGCCTACAATCCATTGTTCATTTACGGCGGTGTAGGCCTCGGCAAGACGCACCTCATGCACGCCATTGGGCACTACGTGCGACAGCATTATCCGGATTTCAAAGTCAGTTACATATCGTCCGAGCGATTCACGAACGAGTTCATCGCGGCCATCCGCGACAAAAATCCAGACTCGTTCCGAGCGCGATACCGCACGGTCGACGTCCTTTTGATTGACGACATTCAGTTCATCGCGAACAAGGAACAGACCCAGGAGGAGTTCTTCCATACCTTCAACAGTCTTCACGAGGTCGGGAAGCAAATCGTCATCTCGAGCGACCGCCCGCCGCGGGAGATCCCGACGCTCGAGGATCGGCTTCGCTCGCGTTTCGAGTGGGGCCTCATCACCGACATCCAACCGCCCGACCTCGAGACGCGCATCGCCATTCTGCAGCGCAAAGCGAAGGCGGACGGGTTGGACGTGCCCGTCGACGTGCTCGCCTTCATCGCCAACCAGATTGACACGAACATCCGTGAACTCGAGGGCGCGCTCACCCGAGTCATTGCGTATTCCTCGCTCGCGAAGGAAGATCTGAGCGTGGCCCTCGCCGAAGAGGCCTTGAAAGACCTCATTCATCCCAACCGCTCCCGGGCGGTGACGGTCAATCACGTCCAAAAGGTCGTGGCCGATCACTACGGCCTCAAGGTCGACGACCTCAAGGGCAAGAAACGGACGCGGAACATCGCGTTCCCGCGCCAAATCGCGATGTACCTGACGCGCGAGCTGACGGATCTTTCGCTGCCGCGCATCGGGGAAGCCTTCGGCGGGCGAGATCACACCACCGTCATGCACGCCTGCGAGCGCGTGCACGAGGAAATGATGAGGGACGACGATCTGCGCGCCACCATCGAGCGGCTGAGCCAGGCCATCAGAACCCTCACCTAAACCACAGGTTGTCCACAGGTGGACAACGCGAATTCGCGGACTTATCCACAATGTTATCAACAGGCTGTGCATGAACGCTGCGGCGAGATCATGAAGTTGTCCACATATCCACCGCACTGATCATGATCATGACGACGATCAGGATCTACTCTCCTTCTCCTGCTGATCCTGATGACACAACCGCGCTGACTTTGGACGCCGCGCTTTGCACAGGGAAGGGAGTCGACGCATGGAATTCTCATTGAAAAAGCAGGCGCTCGCAAACGCCCTGCAGATCGTCTCCAAGGCCGTCGCGGTTAGGACCCCGAAGCAAGTGCTGATGGGCATTCTCATCGAAGTTCACGAGGACGAGATCGTCGCGACTGCCTATGATCTCGAGCTGGCCATCCAAACCCGGGTGCCCGTGAGCGAGGACACAGGGCTTTCCGTGCAGCAGACAGGTGCAATTGTCCTGCCCGCTCGATACTTTGGCGATATCGTGCGCAAGCTCCCCGACACGGAGATTCATATGCGCGTGGACGCCAACTATATGACGGAGATCTCGGCGCAAAGCGTGGAATTCCATCTACACGGAATCGACGCCGAAGAATTCCCCGAGCTGCCGAACTTCATGGGCTACGAGGGCATGCAGATTCCTGCCAACACGTTGGGGCGGCTTATCGAGTCCACCGTCTTCGCGGCGGCCACGTCCGAAGTTCGCCCGGTCTTGACCGGCGTGTCCATCACGTCGAGTCCCACGCATCTCACGTTCGTCGCCACCGACGGACTGCGGCTCGCGCAGCACCAGGTGCCCCAGGCGGATCTGCCCGAGCGCCAGGTGGTGATCCCAGCCAAGTCCTTGTCCGAGCTGTCCAAAATCCTGCCTGAGGACGAGACGCCGGTGGAGATGGTGCTCACGCCGAGCCATGGGCTCTTCATCATCGGGCCGACGCGGTTTTACACGCGCCTCTTGGAGGGCACTTATCCGGACACCTCGCGGCTTGTTCCGCGCTCGGCGCGCACGCACGTGGTGCTCGATGGCGACGCCTTCTTGCACGCCATCGATCGCGCCGCGCTCATCGCCCGCGACAAGGACAACCACATGGTGCGCCTTGAGGTGACGGGCGATACGCTCACGGTCACCTCGCATTCGCCCGAGGTGGGCAACGTCTCGGAGACCCTCGGGGCTCTGCGCAAGGAAGGGGAAGACCTGCAGATTGCCTTCAACGGCCGGTACGTGATTGAAGCCGTGCGCGCGCTCGACGCCAGCGAGATCTCGATACGGTTCAACGGGGCCAATCAGGCCTTCGTCATCGAGCGCAGTGGCGATCCGTCCATGCTGCAGCTCATCTCTCCCATTCTCTGGAGGTCGTGATGGACGTTCACATTCGCGGAGATCACATCACATTGGGGCAACTGTTGAAAAAGCTGCAGATGGTGGCCTCGGGCGGCGAGGCGAAGTCGTATTTGGCCGAAGGACGGGTGCGCGTCAACGGGGCCGTGGAGACGCGGCGGGGCAGGAAACTTCGGGGCGGCGACGAGATCGAGGTGGCAGGCGCGGTCTACCGCGTGGTGAGCGTACCGGATGGACATCCGCCGCGTTGAACTGCATGACTTTCGCAATTACGCGGCTGCCGCCCTCGAGCTCTCCCCAGGGGTGAACGTGCTGGTTGGCGAGAACGGCCAGGGGAAGACGAACGCGCTGGAGGCCATGCTGCTCATCGCCGTGGGCAAGTCGCACAGGGCTCATCGGGATCGCGATCTCATCCGCTGGGAGAAGGACCGCGCGCGGATCCTGTTGGAGGCCTCGACGCGGTACGGAGACCGTCGCCTGACGTTGGAACTCGGTCCGGAGGGGCGCAGGGCGTTCGCAAACGGCGTTCAGGTGGGCCGGATGACGGAGTTTGTCGGCCAGGTGCAGGTGGTGCTCTTTGCGCCAGAAGATCTCGATCTCGTCAAGGGCAGTCCCCGCGTTCGGCGCAGGTTTCTCGACACGGAACTGGGGCAGATGGAGCCCCTGTATCTCCACCACCTGAGCCTGTACAATCGTGCGCTTCTGCAGCGAAACCGCTGGCTCAAGTCGTCCGGGCTGTCGCCGGACGACGGCGTGCTCGCCACGTTTGACGAGCAGATCGCCTTTCACGGGGCGCACGTGATCCACCGGCGTCTTCGATTTCTCGCGCGGTTGCGCGCCTACGCCGCGCGCATCTACAGCGACATTGCGAGCGGGCGGGAACAGTTTGCGCTGTCGTACCGAAGCTCGGTCTTGGGCGTCGAGGAGGGCATGACGGTCGAGCAAATCGAAGGCGCCGTGCAGCGCGCGCTCGAGCGGAACCGCGCGCAGGATCTCCGCTTTGGCACCACGAGCGCCGGCCCTCACCGCGACGACATCCTGCTCTTCCTCGATGGTCGCGAGGTGCACACCGCGGCGAGCCAGGGACAACAGCGGACCATCGCCCTGTCGCTTCGGCTGGCCGAGATCGACTTCATGCACGAAGAACTGGGCGAGTATCCGGTGCTGCTTCTCGACGACGTCCTGTCTGAACTGGACGACCTCCGGCAGCGCAACCTCGTGCTCGGCATGAGCCGCAAGGTGCAGACGGTCATCACCACCACGAGCCTCAATCGACTCGGCCAGGAGCTCGACGATTTCCGGCTGTTCCGAGTTTGTTCTGGTATAATAGCCGAAGAACGCGTCTGAAGTGCGGAAAACTCGGCGATCCTGGAAGGATGGACGCCGAGCCGCTTTTTGTTGTGTTCGGAGGCGGAGGGAACTTCTTTGGCGGATCGAATACCGGAACAGGTGTACGATGAGTCGCAAATTGAGGTCTTGGAAGGGCTTCAGGCCGTGCGCAAGCGGCCTGGGATGTATATCGGCTCGACGAGCGCGAAGGGGCTGCACCACCTTGTGTGGGAGATCGTCGATAACGCGGTGGATGAAGCGCTCGCCGGGCGATGCACGCGCATCGTGGTGCAGGTTCACCCGGACAACAGCGTGACGGTCGTAGACAACGGGGCCGGGTTTCCCGTGGGCATTCATCCGAAGACGGGCAGGCCCGCGGTCGAGACCGTCTTGACCACCCTGCACGCCGGCGGCAAGTTCGGCGGCAAGGGGTACAAGGTTTCCGGCGGCCTGCACGGCGTGGGCGCCTCGGTCGTCAACGCACTGTCGGAGTGGATGCGCGTCGAAGTGCATCGCGACGGACACATTTATGTCCAGGAGTACGAGCGCGGCACGCCGCTTTACGACCTGAAAGTGATAGGCACGACGGACAAGACCGGAACAAAGGTCTCGTTCAAGCCGGATCCCGAGATCTTCACAGAGACGACGGTGTTTTCGGCAGAGACCCTCATGAACCGCCTGCGCGAACTCGCCTTTCTCAACGCGGGGCTCGAGATTGTGTTCGAAGATGAGCGGGAGGGCGGCAAGCGCGCCGTGTTCAAGTACGACGGCGGCGTCGCCGAGTTCGTCCGCTGGCTGAATCAGTCGAAGAACGTGCTGTTTGACGATCCCATCTACGTCTCCGCGGTCAAGGATGACGTGGCGGTCGAGATCGCCCTCCAGTACAACGACGGCTACACGGCGACGGTGTACTCGTTCGCGAACAACATCAACACGGTAGAGGGCGGCACGCACGAGGCGGGCTTCAAGAGCGCGTTGACGCGCGTCATCAACGACTACGCGAGGCGACACGGCTTTTTGAAGTCGAACGACAACAGCATGACCGGGGACGATGTCCGCGAAGGGCTGACGGCCGTGGTCAGCGTCAAGGTTCCCGAGCCCCAGTTCGAGGGCCAGACGAAGACGAAGCTCGGCAACAGCGAGGTGCGCGGCATCGTCGAGACGCTCTTCGCCGAGCGGATGCAGATATTCCTCGAGGAGAACCCGGCCATCGCTCGCAAGATCGTCGATAAGTGCATTCTTGCGGCGCGGGCGCGCGAAGCGGCGAGGCGGGCGCGGGAGCTGACGCGAAGCAAGAAGATGGACGTGACGAGCCTGCCCGGCAAGCTGACGGACTGCAGTTCGAAAGATCCCGAGCGGTCGGAGTTGTTCTTGGTGGAGGGCGATTCCGCGGGCGGATCGGCCAAGATGGGGCGAGATCCGCAGACGCAGGCGATTCTGCCGCTGCGCGGGAAGATCATCAACGTGGAAAAGGCGCGACTGGACAAGGTCCTTGCGAACGAGGAGATCCGCGCCATCATCACGGCGTGCGGCACGGGCATCGGAGACGACTTCGACATCTCGAAGGCCCGCTACCACAAGATTGTCATCATGACCGATGCCGATCACGACGGGAGCCACATCCGCATCCTGTTGCTCACGCTCTTCTACCGGTTCATGCGGCCGCTCATCGACGCGGGCTATATCTACATCGCCCAGCCGCCGCTGTACAAGATCGAGAAGGGCAAGGTGGTCCGCTACGCCTATTCCGATGCGCAGCTGGAGCAGATCCTGCAGGAGATGGGGCGCGACGGCGTGCGGCTACAGCGGTATAAAGGGCTCGGTGAGATGAACGCAGATCAGCTGTGGGAGACGACGATGGATCCCGAGTCGCGCACGCTGCTTCGCGTCACCATGGAGGACGCGATGGACGCGGACATGATCTTCAGCATCCTCATGGGGGACAAGGTGGAGCCGCGGCGGGACTTCATCGCGGAACACGCGCGGTTCGTGCGCAACTTGGACGTCTGACACTTGCACGCGGGCGATGGGCCCGGGTGGAACCAAATGAGAGGTGGCATGCATGGCAGACGAGAGCAGCTCTCGCGGCATCTTGCCGGTGGACATCAGCCAGGAGCTGCGCAATTCCTTTCTGGATTACGCGATGAGCGTCATCGTCGCCCGGGCCATTCCGGACGTGCGCGACGGGTTGAAGCCGGTGCATCGGCGGATTTTGTACGCGATGTACGAGGCGGGCATGACGCCGGACAAGCCGTACAAAAAGTCGTCGCGCATCGTCGGCGACGTGCTGGGTAAGTTCCACCCGCACGGCGACTCGGCGGTGTACGAGGCCTTGGTGCGGCTGGCGCAGGATTTTTCGACGCGGTATCCGCTCATCGACGGGCACGGGAACTTCGGGTCCATCGACGGCGATGCGGCGGCGGCCATGAGGTACACCGAGTCGCGCATGTCCGCCATCGCGCTCGAACTGTTGCGGGACATCAACAAGGAGACGGTCGACTTCATCCCCAACTACGACGAGCAGGAAGAGGAGCCCGTCGTCCTTCCGTCCCGCTTCCCGAACCTTCTCGTCAACGGATCGAGCGGGATCGCCGTCGGCATGGCGACGAACATCCCGCCGCACAACCTGCGCGAGGTGATCGACGGCGTCGTCATGCTGATCGACCATCCGGACGCGACGCTCGACGACCTGATGACGGTCATCAAGGGTCCGGACTTCCCCACAGGCGGCGTCATTTTGGGCCGCGACGGCATTCGCAAGGCGTACGAGACGGGGCGCGGTTCCATCACCGTGCGCGCGGTCACGCACTTCGAGGAGCTCTCGGGAGGCAAGACGCGCATCGTGGTGACCGAGATCCCATATCAGCAGAACAAGGCCCGTATCGTGGAGAAAATCGCGGAGCTCGCCCGCGAGAAGAAGATCGACGGCATCACGGACCTGCGCGACGAGAGCGATCGCCGCGGCATGCGGGTCGTGATCGAGCTGCGCCGCGACGTGCGCCCGCAGGTCGTCTTGAACAACCTGTTCAAGCACACGGCGCTGCAGACGAGCTTTGGCGTCATCAACCTGGCGCTCGTGAACGGCGAGCCGAAGGTGCTCACACTGCGCGAGACGCTCGAACACTACCTGAATCACCAGCGCGACGTGGTGCGCCGCAGGACGCAGTACGATCTCGCCAAGGCCGAGGCGCGCGCCCATATCCTCGAGGGCCTGCGAATCGCGCTCGATCACCTGGACGAGGTCATCGCGCTCATCCGCAGCTCGCGGACCGTCGATGAGGCGCGCCAGGGGCTCATCTCCACGTTCGGACTGTCGGAGGAGCAGGCGCAGGCCATCCTCGACATGCGCCTGCAGCGGCTCACGGGCCTGGAGCGGGAGAAGATTGAGGCCGAGTATCAGGAGCTCATTCAGCGCATCGCCGAGCTCAAGGCCATCCTCGCTGATCCCAAGCTGTTGGACGGGGTCATTCGGCAGGAGATCCTCGAGATCAAGGAGCGGTTCGGCGACGAGCGGCGCACGCGCATCGTGAACGCGGAGGGGGACATCAGCGAGGAGGATCTCATCCCCGTGCACGACGTCGTGATCGCCATCACCCACCGCGGCTACATCAAGCGGGTGCCGCTGTCGACCTACCACAGTCAGCGCCGCGGCGGTCGAGGCATGACGCTGATCAACGCGCACGAGGAGGACTTCGTGACCGGACTTCACGTCACCTCGACGCACGACTATCTGCTCTTCTTCACGAATCGGGGCCGCATGTACGCCATCAAGGCGTACGATGTGCCGGAATTCAGCCGCCAGGCGCGCGGCACGCCGATTGTGAACCTGCTGAACATCGAGCAGGGCGAGAAGGTGACGGCGATGATCCCGGTGAAGTCGCTCGATCCGGCCGAGATCGGCGATACGTACCTGTTCTTCGCCACCCGCCAGGGCATCGTGAAGAAGACGCCGCTCGCGGAGTATTCGAACGTGCGCAAGAACGGCCTCATCGCCATCAACCTGCGGGATGACGACGATCTCGTCGGCGTGAAGCTGACGGACGGCACGAAGGAGATCATGATGGTCACGCGCAACGGCCTCGCCATTCGCTTCCCGGAGACGGACGTGCGCCCGATGGGCCGCGCCGCAACGGGGGTGAAGGGCATCTCGCTCAGCGAGGGCGACGAGGTGATTGCGATGGACGTGGCGGAGGACGATCACGACGTGCTCGTCGTCACCTCCCGTGGCTACGGCAAGCGCACGCCGGTGAGCGAGTACCGCGCCCAGTCGCGAGGTGGCAAGGGCATCAAGACCCTCAACTGCACCGCGAAGAACGGGCATGCCATCGAGATGTGCATGGTGACGGAAGACGACGACGTCATGATTGTGACGCAGGCCGGCGTCGCCATCCGCATCCACGTGCGCGACGTCTCCACGCTGAGCCGAAACACGCAGGGCGTGCGGCTCATCAACGTCGACGAAGGCGTCGAGGTGGCCTCCGTCAGCCGCGTGGTCAAGGACGAGGACGACGATTCGGAGGCGTGATCGCATGGGCGCGCTTTTCCCGAGGTGCGCCCGTCTGTTACGATGCGAGTGAGGAGGCGATGTCGGTGCAGAACGCGTTTTGGGACTTTCTCATCCATACGAGCGCGATGTTTCTCGCCTTCGCGACGTTTGTGGGACTTTGCTTTATCGTGGTGAACGCGATCGTCAAAGAGAAGTAAGGCCGTGAGGCGCTGGTCGAGACGAGGAGAGTGACCGCATGTTCCGCAGGCTGACAGCGTCCGATCACGATCGCGTCGTCGCCTACTTGTCCAAGCGACCGGCGCTTCACACGTTTCTCACAGGTGACATCGAGCGGTACGGCTACGACGCGCCTTTTCAGGAGGTATACGGCCACCTCTCAGACGGGCGGGTGACCGCCGTCCTCCTGCGATTCTACGGGAGCTACATCTTTTCGACCGAGAGCCCCGAGGGCGTGAAAGACGTGGTCCGCATGTTGCAGGTGAACACGGCGTGGACGATGATCCAGGGCGATTCGGTGTCGATGAGCTTGCTTCAGGACCTGGGCGGATTCCAGCCGCGTCAGGTGCGCGAGTTCGCCTTTGCACAGCGGCCACCGCACGCGCCGAGGCCTTACGTCAACACGGAGGGCGTCTATCAGGCCACGGTCGATCACGTCCCGCAACTGTGGCAATTGCGAAAAAGCATCGCTGAGTTTGCGAACAGCAACACGACGGAGTTGTCGCTTCGCCAATCGTTTGAGTCCGGGGATACGCTTTGCGTCTATGTTCCGGGCGAGCGCGGGGAGATGGCGGCTTCCGCGAGCGTGGTGGCGGAGAACACGTGGACCGCGATGGTCGTCGGCGTCTGCACACGTCCGCTCTATCGCGGGCTCGGCTATGCCACGCGGTGTGTGGCGAAGCTGTGCGATGTCTTCGACGAGCGCGGAAAGACGCTCTGTCTGTACTACGACAATCCCAATGCCGGTGGCATCTATCGCCGCCTTGGTTTCGCCGTGACGAGCGGTTGGACCCAGTTTTTCAGATAAGCTGCCGGTTTTCTCGGGTTTTCGCCCAGGTTCGGCGGGGCGAAGGATGGGTCGTGATCGCCGGGAAAACGAATTCACCGTCGGCGGGGACGTGGGCGTGTGTATCGACACGGTGTGCTCTCTCGGCTTCTGCGCCGAACACGCGGCCGCTGCGGCGATGATCACGGCGGGGGAAACCGCATCGTCCGCATGGTGGCGGGGGGCGTGATGGTGAGGCTGGGAGAGCTTCTTCCACACGATTCGCGTGATGGCGAAGGCGGTGGCTCATGGTGAGGAAGGGGGGAAGTGCAGTGAAGCATCAGACGTTGGAAGATGTGCTCCGGGATCCGGAATTCCGAAGACAATATCCACCCGAATTTTTGAAATTTCTCGAAGATCCGAAGATCCGCCAGGAAACGCAGCGGTTCTTCGATTGGGTGGAATCGCTCACATCTACAGAGAACATCGGCAAGATGAGCGTGGACGAACTGATAGAGTCGATGGCCGAGCGCCTTTGGCACATCACGTTCACGTTTTTTGAACAGAAGGTCAAGGAGATGGAGCGCGATGGGCGCGATGCGTCGCACCTGAGGGCGTGGCTTGCCAAGTACGGGCGATTCCCCGAACAGGGGGACGAAGGAGGAGACACTTGAGTGAGGGAACCTCATGTGCCCTGAGCGGAGGGAGATGGGTTTCCTCCTTTCCTGTTTTTAGCTCGCATTTTTTCACCGG
>NZ_BCRQ01000079.1 GCF_001552675.1 Alicyclobacillus sendaiensis NBRC 100866 | reverse complement strand
GGGCGAATTTTTTGAGGCCAGCATGGCCAGCGCCGGCGGCCGTTTCGTGGTAACATGGAGTGCGGAAACAGTCCCATTCGGGGAAATCCATGGCGATTCCGTCAAGGGAGCGTGTTGGGATGCAGAAAGCCGTCGAGCTCGAAGTGGAGGGGCTCGTCCTTCGCGGCATGGAGCACGTGCCGGACGAGGCTGCAAACCGCCCCGTGCCTGCCGCGATTCTGTTTCACGGTTTCACGGGTACGCACATCGAGCCTCATCAGCTGTTTGTCAAGTTGAGCCGCGCGCTCGAGGCCGAGGGCGTGGCGGCGTTTCGCTTCGATTTCGCCGGAAGCGGAGACTCCGACGGCGAGTTTCAGGACATGACGGCTTCTTCGGAGATTCGAGACGCCAAGGCGATTCTGGACTGGGTTCGGCGGGATCCCCGCATTAATCCGGAGCGCGTGAGCCTCATCGGCCTCAGCATGGGCGGGTACGTCGCGTCCATCGTCGCGGGGGACGAGCCGGACAAGGTGGACAGGCTCGTGTTGCTCGCGCCGGCCGGGAATATGGCGGAGATCGCCGAACAACAGGCGCAGGCGCTCGGCCAGGCGGCCGACGCGGACGTGGTGGATCTCGGCGGAAACCTCGTCGGACGCAGGCTCTACGAGGATCTCAAACAAATCGACGCGTTCGAGCGGGCCAAGCCGTTTCGAGGCAAGGTGCTTATCCTGCACGGAATGGAGGATCAGGCCGTTCCGTACGAGGTGTCGCTGAAATATCAAAACGAGGTCTATGGGGAACGCGCGCGGCTCCATCTCATCGAGGAAGCGGATCACACGTTCAACAACCGGCACTGGGAGGCCGAGGTCATTCGGGAAACCGTGCGGTTCTTGACGGACGTGGACCGCTCGCGATGATGGCGCGCACACAGGAGGTGGAGGGTTGAAGCGGCTTTTCATCCTCGGCGCCGGTTCGATGGCCGAGTCGTTTATCAAAGGTATCGTGGAAGAGGGCGTGATCGAACCGCGGGACATCTTCGTCTCCAATCGATCGCGTAGGGAACGATTGTTGGAATTGAGTGAATGGTATGGCATTACGCCTGCCGATTCGTTGGCGCGGGCGGCGGAAGCGGATCTGGTCATCTTGGCGGTCAAGCCGTACGACCTGATAGAGGCTTTGAAACAGCTGCGGCCGTTTTTATCGGAGCAGGTGCTGTTGTCGTTTGCCGCGGGCATCCCCATCGAGGCCATGCAGCGCGCCACCGGCGGCCACCCATACATCATCCGCACCATGCCCAACGTGCCCGTGGCGGTGATGCAGGGCGCCATCGCGCTGTCGGCGCCGCCGACCGTGCCGCGGGACAAGCTTCGCCGCGTCGTCGAGATGCTTGCGGGGCTCGGGCAGGTGGTGGAGATTGAGGAAGAGCTGATGGACGCCGCCACGGCGTTCTCGGGCAGTGGGCCCGGGTTCATCAGCTACCTGCTCGAGGCGATGGAGCAGGCGGCCGTGGACCTCGGCTTCACGCCTGAACTCGCGCGGCGGCTTTTGGTGCAGACGGTCATCGGCACGGCGCACGTGTTGCGCGAGTGGGATCTGAGCCCGAGCGAATTGCGCCGCCGCGTGACCTCGCCAAACGGTACCACACACGCCGGCGTCCAGGTCATGCAATCGCGCGGGGTATATGAGGCCATCGTGGAGGCGGTGCGGCAGGCGGCCGTTCGGGCGGAGGAGATGGGGCGCGAGTACACGCGCGAGGGCTGAGCCGCGCGCCCCGTCAGCCCTGTCGGTGCTCGGTGATGCCCGCGACGAGATCGAGCGCGTGGCGCAGAATCGGCGCAATTACCCGAAACCCCTCCTCCACGGCGCGAGGGCTGCCCGGGAAGTTGACGATGAGCGTCTGGCCGCGGATGCCCGCCGTCTGGCGCGACAGCATGGCGTGCGGCTTGGTGGGCCAGGCGGACGCGCGCATGGCCTCGCCGATGCCCGGAATCTCCCGTTCGATCACGTCCCGCGTCGCTTCCGGCGTCACGTCGCGCGGGCCGAGGCCTGTCCCGCCCGTGGTGGCGACGAGGTGCACGCCTTCGAGCGCGAGCGCGCGCAGGCGCGCGGCGATGCGGGCGCGATCGTCCGGTACCACGAGCGCATGGCGGACCATAAATCCCGCTTCGCGCAGGAGCGCCGCGAGGAGCGGCCCGCTTTCGTCCTGGCGCTCGCCGCGGCTCGCGGAGTCGCTCACCGTGATGACGGCGGCTGTGCGCACTGGCTTCTCCATGATGTACCTCCTCTGTGTGGTAGAATCCATACGCTTCCATGTTGAGCCTCTCCTCTCACTGTGACACAATAACCGTGGAGGTGGCAAACGTGGCACTGCGCACGGAGTGGGTTCGGTACGGTGCAAACGGCGAGTATCTAGGCTACTTGGCCCACCACGACCGGCTGTCGGACGGGCAACCGGCCGTCGTCGTGTTTCAGGAGATCTGGGGCGTGGACGACCACATCCAGGACGTCGCGGATCGGTTCGCTCGTGCGGGCTACGTAGCGCTGGCGCCGGATCTGTATGCGGAGGGCGGCAAGCGCAAGCCGGGGCTTGAGCCGGAGGCCATCGAGGCGGTGAAGCGGTTTCTCGATTCGGTGCCGCCTCAGGCGTGGCACGACGCATCGGCGCGGGATCGCGCCCTGGAGACGCTGCCGGAGCCGGAGCGGACGACGGTCCGCCACACGTTTGGGCAGCTGTTCGGCGGCCTGAATCTGGACGCGTACAACGCTCACCTGCTCGCGGCGGCGAGCTTTCTGCGGGAAACGTATCCCATGACGAAAGGACAGCCGGTGGTCTCGATTGGATTCTGCATGGGCGGCGGGCTGTCCGCGCGACTCGCGACGCTTGATCCAAAGCTCGCCGGCGCGGTCATTTTTTACGGCCAGGCGCCAAGTGTGGACCGCATTCCGAACATCCAGTGCCCGGTGCGCGGCTTCTACGCATCGCTCGACCCGCGCATCACGGACGCGGTTCCGTCGTTTGCCGAAGAAATGAAAAGGGCGGGGAAGGACTTCCAGTACCGCGTGTACGAAGGCGCGCACCACGCGTTCTTCAACGACACCCGCGCGTCGTATCACCCGCGGGCGGCGAGATCGGCCTTCGCAGAAGTCCTCACGTTCTTCAACCAGGTGACTGGAGGCGTGTGAATTTGCCGCGCGTGAGGCGCGCGGCTTGGGAGGGATGGACACGGTGACAAAGGCGCAGCAGGCGTATGAGCAGTGGTTGCAACAACCGCATCTGCCCGATGCTCTCCGCGCGGAACTCGAGCGCATCCGCGGCGACGAGGCCGAGATCGAGGATCGGTTTGGGACGGACCTCGATTTTGGCACCGGGGGACTCCGCGGCATCATGGGCGCGGGCTTAAACCGGATGAACGTGTACACGGTGCGGCGCGCCACGGCGGGCCTGGCACTTCACCTGAAGGAGCGCTATGGCGAGGAAGCGGGCAGGCGCGGCGTGGCCATCGGCTACGACGTGCGGCACAACTCTGCCATGTTCGCCGAAACGGTGGCCCTGACGCTCGCGGCGCACGGCATCCGGGCGCATCTGATGCCCGTCGTGTGCCCGACGCCGGAACTCTCCTTTGCTGTGCGCCATCTCGGCTGCGCGGCGGGGGTCATGATCACCGCAAGCCACAACCCGCCCAAGTACAACGGCTACAAGGTGTACAACGAGCACGGCGGGCAAATTCTCGAGGACGATGCGCGCGACATCAAGTCGCGCATGGAGACCATCCGAGATCTGTTCGCCATACCGCACCTGTCGCGGGACGAGGCCGAGGCGCGCGGGCTTTTCGCCATGATCCCCGCGTCGCTTCGTGCGAAATACGTCGAGACGGTGGTGCGCGAAGTCCGGGATCCGCGCCTCGGCGACGAGCGATCCCGCCTGTCCATCGTGTACACCCCGCTTCACGGCACGGGCAACATCCCGGTGCGCGAGGCGCTTCGCGCGGCGGGCTACTCAAACGTCCACCTCGTCGAGGCGCAGGTCGAGCCGGACGGCGACTTCTCGACGGTCAAGAGCCCCAACCCCGAGGAGCAGGAGGCGCTCTCGCTCGGCGTGAAGCTCGCCGAGGAGATCGGCGCCCACCTTGTCATGGGCAACGACCCCGACTGCGATCGCGTCGGGATCGCCGTCCGCGACGCATCCGGGCGCATGCAGCTTTTGACAGGCAATCAGGTGGGCGCGCTCATCGTCCACTACCTGTGCGAGCGGCACCGCGACACGGGCGGGTTCGGCCTTCCGCCCATCGTGTTCAAGACCATCGTCACGTCCGACATGGGCAAGCAGATTGCGGAGTCTTACGGCGTCCACGTCGAAGAGACGCTCACGGGCTTCAAGTACATCGGCGATCGCGTCACGCGCCACGAGGCGGACGGGACCTACCGCCTGCTCGCGGGATACGAGGAGAGCTACGGGTATCTGGTATCGCCCATCGTCCGCGACAAGGACGGCGTGCAGGGCGCGCTCGTCATCGCCGAGATGGCGGCCTGGCACTTGGCGCACGGCCGGACGTTGGTGGACGTGCTGCGCTCCTTGTACGAGCAGTACGGCTGGTATGGCGACAAGCTCGTCAACGTGGAGCTCGAGGGCCACGACGGCGTGGAGCGCATGAAGCGGGCGCTTCAGGACCTGCGGCAACGCCCGCTCGAGGTGCCGGGGCTCGCGCTCGTCGCGGTGGAGGACTACCTCGAGCGAAAGCGGCGCTTCCCGGGGACGGATCGCGAGGAGCCCTTGACGCTGCCGGTCTCCGACGTGCAGAAATTTATCTTTGAGGGCGGTCACTGGGCGGCCATCCGCCCGTCGGGCACGGAGCCGAAGATGAAGATGTATTTCGGCGTGCGCGGGCGGAGCGAAGCGGAGCGGGACGAGCTCTTGGACAAGCTGGTCCAGGCGCTTACGGCGAGGGCGCGCATGGAATGACCGCTTGGCGGCGGACGCTCGTCATTTTGTGGTGCGCGAACTTCTGCGCCGCTGTCGGCATGAGCCAGATCATCCCGTTCATTCCGCTCTATTTGGCCCAGCTCGGCCTGCACACTGAGCAAAGCATCGACCACTGGTCGAGCTGGGTGTTTTCCGCGCAGTTCGTCACGTCGTTCGTGTTTCAGCCCATCTGGGGCTCGCTCGCGGATCGGTATGGGCGCAAACCCATGCTCCTGCGCGCGGGCTTCGGGATGGGCGCCATGACGGCGCTCATGGGGCTCGTCGGGGCCCCGTGGCAGCTGTTGGTCCTGCGGCTTGTGAACGGCGTATTCTCCGGGTTCATCGCCATGGCCATCTCGCTTCAGGCCTCGGTGACGCCGGCGGAGAACGCCGGGCGCGCGCTCGGCACGCTGCAGACTGGCAACATCGCCGGATCGCTCATCGGCCCGCTCGTGGGGGGCATCTTGGCCGAATGGCTCGGCTTTCGCGGCTGCTTCTTTTTCACGGGCGCGATGCTCGTTCTGGCGAGCCTCATCGTGCTGATCTTCGTGCACGAGCCGAAAGGGGCGCGCCGCGCGCGGGCGAGAGCGAGAAGCTCCTGGAAGAGCCTCGCCGGGCTGTGGCCCGTGTTTCTCG
Source organism: Alicyclobacillus sendaiensis NBRC 100866 (assembly GCF_001552675.1). GTDB lineage: Bacteria > Bacillota > Bacilli > Alicyclobacillales > Alicyclobacillaceae > Alicyclobacillus > Alicyclobacillus sendaiensis. The sequence continues at coordinate 5,756 of NZ_BCRQ01000079.1, read as the reverse complement.
GCTCGTTCATGACCCAGCTCGCCATGATGAGCATCGAGCCCATCGTGACCATCTTCACGCGCAGCATCTACCACGGCGCGCACCTCACGCTCGTCGCAGGGCTGGTGGTGGCGACGAGCGGCATCGCCAACCTCGTCGGCACGCCGACCTTGGGGCGCGTGGGCGATCGCGTCGGGCAAGAGCGGGTGCTCCTGCTCGCGCTCCTCGGCGCCGCCTGCGCGTTTGTGCCGCAGGCGCTTGCGCACGCGCTGTGGCTGTTGCTCGTGGGCCGATTCCTGCTCGGGCTCTTCGTCGGCGGCATGCTGCCGTCGCTGCAGGCGCTCGTGCGAAAGCTCGCGCCGGAAGACAAGCAGGCGACCGCATACGGGTTCAACTCGAGCGCAACGTTCTTCGGGAACCTCGTCGGGCCGCTCATTGGCGGCCAGGTCGCCGCGATGTACGGGATCCGCTCGGTGTTCTACGTGACCATGGCGCTTTTGCTTGTGAACGCGGCCGTGATTGCCGTGAATCAGCGGCGGCTCGCCGCCCACGCCGAGGAGGTTTAGGCTCGCCCGAATCTGGCCATGATGGTGGCGAACTGGATTCGGTCGGGAGGCAGAACGTTGAAAGGGCGGTTGGTGCGCGTCATTCACCTCGTGATTGCCAGCGTCATGCTCGCGTGCACGGCCATCAGCCTCGTGGCCATCGCCCTCGAGCTCATGGTGCGGCGCCTCATGTCGTGAGCGCGGCGGGCGAAGGCGAGGCTCGATGGGCGAAGAACACCTCGACGAATGATGGGGGCATGGGCCAGTGGCTGTGCAGGGATTTGCCAAGGACGTCGTGGACGTGCTCGGCGTCAGATTCCACCGCATCACCATGGCGGAGGCGGTGGAAAAGATCCTGTTCTGGACGGGCGACGGCGGCCATCACCTGGTGGTGACCGCCGGACCGGAGTTTGTCATGCAGTGCCAGCGCCAGGAGGCGCTGTTGCGGCTCGTCAACTCGGCCGATCTCGTCACCGCCGATGGCATCGGCGTCGTCTGGGCGGCTCGCAGGCAGGGGCGCCCGGTGCCTGAGCGCGTGACGGGCGTGGAACTCGTGCCTCAGGTGTTGGCAGAGGCCATGCGGCGGAATCAGCCGCTCCGCGTCTATCTCCTCGGGGCCACCGAGGCGTCGCTCGCCGCGTGCCTGGAGAAACTCCGAGCGCAGTATCCCGCGCACGCGTTTGAGGGGCATCACGGGTATTTTCAGCACCCGGAACTCGGGCGGATTCTCGAAGAGATCCGAGTGTTTCGCCCGCACCTGCTGCTCGTGGGCATGGGGCAGCCGCGCCAGGAGCTGTTCCTGCGAGACGTGATGGGCAAGCTGCCGCCGCTCGTCGGCATGGGCGTGGGCGGCTCCATCGACGTGTGGGGGGGCACCGTGCGCCGGGCGCCGGAAGCGTTTCGCCGCATGAATCTGGAGTGGCTGTACAGGCTCATCACGGAGCCCAGGCGGTTTCGTCGGCAGCTCGCGCTGCCGAAATTCGCGCTGAAGGTCATCGCATCGCCCGCGAAGCGCGAGGCGCCGTGATCGCAGCCTTCCGCAAGATTGTCAAGGAAAAATCCTTGACTGCCCAGAGGGCATCGACTACGATAAGGCTTGTTTTGCGATGGACAAGCGGGATCCCCTGGCTTGCCAAATCCTCTGTGCGCCAAAGGAGGCTCCAGATTGGCACAGCGACGCCTGTTTACTTCGGAATCCGTGACGGAAGGCCACCCGGACAAGATTTGTGATCAGATCTCCGACGCAGTGTTGGACGAGATTTTGACATATGATCCGCTCGCGCGCGTCGCGTGCGAGACGTCGGTGACGACGGGGCTTGTGCTGGTCATCGGCGAGATCACGACGAACTGCTACGTGGACATCCCGAAGGTGGTGCGCCGCACCATCTCGGAGATTGGCTATACCCGCGCGAAGTTCGGCTTTGACGCCGAGACGTGCGCCGTCATCACGTCCATCGACGAGCAGTCGCCGGACATCGCCCAAGGCGTGGACCGCGCCCTGGAGGTCCGGCACATGACGGACGCGCAGATCGACGAGATCGGCGCGGGGGACCAAGGGCTGATGTTTGGCTTCGCGTGCGATGAGACGCCCGAGCTCATGCCGCTGCCCATCTCGCTCGCGCACCGGCTGGCGCGCCGACTTGCCGAAGTGCGCAAGAACGGCGAGCTCACCTACCTGCGCCCGGACGGCAAGACGCAGGTGACCATCGAGTACGAGGGCGATCGGCCCGTGCGGGTGGACACGATTGTCATCTCCACGCAGCACGACGAGCAGACGACGCTTGCGACCGTCGAGCGCGACATGATTGAGCGCGTCATTCGCCCCATTGTCCCGCCGGAGTGGCTGGACGAGAAGACGAAGTACCTCATCAACCCAACGGGGCGGTTTGTGATTGGCGGGCCGCAGGGGGACGCCGGGCTCACGGGCCGGAAGATCATCGTCGACACGTACGGCGGGTACGCGCGCCACGGCGGCGGCGCCTTCTCCGGCAAGGATCCCACGAAGGTGGATCGCAGCGCCGCCTATGCGGCTCGTTACGTCGCCAAGAACATCGTCGCAGCCGGGCTCGCGAAAAAGTGCGAGATCCAGCTCGCGTACGCCATCGGCGTTGCGCGGCCGGTGTCCATCTCGGTGAACACGTATGGGACGGGCCAGGTGAGCGAGGAGAAGATTGTCGAGATCGTCCGCGAGGTGTTTGATCTGCGCCCGGCGGCCATCATTCGCGATCTCGACCTGCGCCGCCCCATCTACCGGCAGACCGCGGCGTACGGCCACTTCGGCCGCACGGACATCGATCTCCCGTGGGAGCGGACGGACAAGGTCGAGGAGATTCGCCGTCTCGCGCTGAGCTGAGCAGCGGGCCGCGCATCGGCGGCGCTGACAAAAGTTTGTCGTGTCGCCAGTGGACCCTCACAAACAACGCTTTTGGCATCGAATGTATGTGACATCACCCTTACACCCCATGATGTGTGCCTTCCGGCGCCCTGCCGGAGGGCGTTTTTTTACGCCGCGCGTCACGGTGGGAATCTGGTATCATCAAGGGCAAGAAGAGATTGGACATTCGGGGTTGCTTTGAACAAGGGGGATGGAATGATCAACGACCTGCCCATTCGCGTCGCGATTGCGGACGACAACGCGGAGTACCGCCTGACCTTGGCGGATCTGTTGGCGTATGAACCGGATATCGAGGTGGTGGCCGTGTGGGCGAACGGCCACGAGGTGTTGCGCGACGTCGAGCACGTGCGCCCCGACGTGTTGCTGCTCGATATCACGATGCCCGAGGTCGACGGCCTCTGCGTGCTGAAGGCCGCGCCGATGCTCGCCTGGCGCCCGAAGATTGTGGTGTTGACGATGCACGAGCAGTCGCCCGTGGTGATTGAAGCGGTGCGGGCGGGCGTGAGCGGGTATATCGTGAAAGACGCGCCGATGGAGGATCTGCTGCGGGCCATCCGCGAGGCGCACGAGGGCCGCGCGATGGTGCATCCGCAGGTGATGCGCGTGGTGCTCGGCGAAATTGAGCGGTATGCCAAGCCGAGCGACGGTTGGAAGGATCTCTTGACCGCGCGTGAATTCGATGTGCTGTGTCAGATGGCCGCGGGCAAGTCGAACGAGCAGATCGCCGAGTCGCTGCACATCACGCTCAAGACAGCGAAAAACCACGTGTCGCACATTCTGGCGAAGCTGAACGTCTCTGACAGAAGCCAGGCCGTGCTGCACGCGTACAGAGAGCGCTGGATTCTGCCGGATCGCGTCTGACAGGCTGGCGGCCGCAAGGGTCCCTTCTGGCTCTGGCGCATACGCTGGGGCAAGGAGGTGAGCCCGCATGTGGTTGGCGTTTGCGGTGGCGGTGGCCGTGTACTTGGCGTGCGCCGTGGCGGGACTGTTCGCGGGCGGGGCGGCGATGCGGCCGCAGGGCGGCGAGTGGCTCATCTTGGTGGCCGAAGGCTGCGGCGGCGCCGTGGAGGGCCTGTTGCGCAGGGCGTGTGCGCGGTGGAGGCGGCCCGTGGCGCGCGCAGTGGTGATTGGCGTGGCGCCGGCGGACGAGGTGCGGGCCATCGTCGAGCGGTTGGCGCCGAAGATGGGGTATGAAGTCACCTTTGTCGAGGCGGCGGATCGGGCACAGGCGGAGCGAGAGGTGGCCGCCATCCGCCTGGGTTCCGCGCCGGAGGTGCGCATCTCCGTCATCCACATCCGCGGGCGCGTCCGCGCCGGCGCGGCGCCCTGAGATTCAGAAGACGAACGGCGCCGGCGGGCGCGGCTCGCGGCAGAGCGCATCGAGCTTTTGCACGTACCGGAGCGCGCCCTCGAAGTCCCGCGCTTCGGCGAGCCAGCGGACGAGGAGTTGGCACGCGCGGCGGCGGAGCACGGCGTCTCCCCACTCGGGGAACGACTGCTCGAAGGCGGCGAGCCGCTTGCACAGCGACGCGCGTTCGCGGGGCCGCTTGGCGTAGGCGGCCTCCATGTCGAGCAGAGCGAGCTTGAGCCTGGCCCGCCGCGCGGCGAGATCGTCGAGGTCCGGCAGTTCCTCCGCCGCGGCCTTCGCGCTCTCGAGCAAGGTGCACGCGCGGTCGATCTCGCCCTCGTCCAGCGCCTGCGCGATCTCGTCGGCAAACGCGGCGAGATCGCGCCCGGGTGAGATGGCGGTCATGAGGTATCCGCGCTGGAGCCGGGCGGACAAGCGGCTTGCGCCGGGGAATGACTCGAGCAGGCGCGCGTGAAGGGATGCCTCGATCTCCGCGAGCCGCCCGACAAACAGGAGAATCGACGCCTGCTCCGCGAGCGCCCTTGCATGTGCCGGATCGACGGCGAGGTGGCGAAGGGCGTCCGCGACGAGTTCCTCGGCCACGGCGAAAAGCGCTGGGGCGGCGTTCGCCATCCGCTCCGCGGCGGCGAGATACGGCCGATCCGCCGGCGCTCGCGGGGGCCTGGAGAGCGGCTTTGCGCTGTCCGCCGGGGCGAATGTTGCCCGCAGCCTCGGCTGCGAGTCCAAGCTCGAGCGCCGCCATGGCACGTCAAAGCCTTCGCCGTGCGGGTCGAGATCGTCGAGGTGGAGGTACAGCTCCAGGGCGAGCGCGCGCAACTCGTGCGGTGGAACGGCGTGCGCGGCCAAAAGCGCGTCGACCCGCGCGAGGGCATCCTTCCACAGCCGCACGGCGCCGGGGACGTTGCCGCGATCGCACTCTGCAAAGCCGAGCTCCCGCAGGGCGTAGAAGGCCATGCGCGCATCATTCGCGCTTTGCGCCGACTCCGCGAGCGGGACGAGGAGCGCCACCGCCTCCTCCTCGTCGCCCAAGGCGCGCAAGGCCCGCGCGAGCGTGAGCCGGTACTCGCTGAGGCTGCGCGTGTGGAACGACGCCTCCGGCAGGTGCGTGAGGATGTCGCGAGCGCGATGGGGGTGTCCTGCGGCCACGTCGTATTGGGCGACGCGGATGGCCGCCTGGAGCAGGGCGTGCGGATCCGTGTCCTCCAGCAATCGGTCGATGGGCTCGCCGAGGCGATCCGCCACTCGGATGAGCAGCGGATACGGCGCAAGGGCCCGGCCAAACTCCAAGTCGTCCAGGGCTTGGAGGCTCTCGGCGTCGCTCGCCAGATCCGCCAGGCTCATTCCGCGCGCTGTGCGGAGGGTTCGGATGGCTTCTCCTATCGACACGTCCACACCCACTTCCTCTAGCTTCCGAATTAAGTTTCACATATTGGCATGGATTTGACAAGATTCAAAGGAATTCTCCATC
>NZ_BCRQ01000078.1 GCF_001552675.1 Alicyclobacillus sendaiensis NBRC 100866 | reverse complement strand
TTCTTTACCATTAGTTTTTCGAAATACATACCTGAAGACACGTTCGACATATCCATGCCTCTCTCTATTCTAACTCCGAACCCAACATATCGAGGATATTTCTTGCTTGTATTAAAAATAATAATGAACAATTCTGTATGTCAAGATACTTTAGGCAGATCGTTTCCTTTTGTTATCTATCATGTTTCATGTCTCACCCTCGGCCTTGGCGTGGACGTACTAGTGATTTTTGCTCGATAGTTGGTAACCCCTCGCCACACATGTCCTAGGAAACATAAAACCGACCTTACACTTGATTCTCCCGCAGAACCGGTTGATTGCTAGGAACAAGAGGCAGAGGCTAAACCATAGCATCAACAACAGGTCTGAAATGACGCCGGTCACGACTGCCATGCGTATCTCCCCGGGTGACGCGTGGTTGACGGTCCATCGAGAAGCCCCAGCCTCCCGCTCGCTTTATGAGGCAACGGGAACAAACACGAGCGAGACCGTCTGGTGTTTTGCATCGGTCGCCGTCTGAGACCACTGCAGGGGTTGTGACGCCGAGATATAGAAAACAGCGTTGCTCTCGTCCTGTTCAAAATCGACCTTTTGAACGAGACTGTTGCTCGCGTGACCGTAAGTCACCGTCGTCGATGGCAACGCGATATTGCAGCAGTTCGGAATCACGAGCTCATAGAGCGATGCATGATGGCGGGTTCCCAGCGCTCGCTATGTTAGGGCGGACATCCAGAAACTATAGTCCCCTGCCTTTCCCGGGTTGCAAGGCCCAAGTCCATCACGAATCGCTGGGCAACATCCTCAGGGACGCGGATCTGCATAATTTGCCAAAATTAAGATACTTCAGGGGCAGGGGGTTGCGGCTGGTACCCGGTGGGGCTCCCGCATCCAATCAGCCATCCCGCAGAGGCGACTATGGCGACTGCCGCGCGCAGCCGGTGAATTCGGCGCAGATGGATGCCTCCCTAGGTGTGGACTTCGTTTACAGTTTACAATGGATCGCAGAGAAAGGCGACACAACCGACAGGAGGAATGCAGTTTGATCCATGAAACGCCGATTCATATTCGTTACAGCGACACTGACTTGAACGGCCACGTGAACAACGCGGTCTACGCCACCTACATGGAGGAGTCGCGCATCTCCTTCCTGCAGGAGGTGTTCCCGGGCCAGCGGCTGCCGCTCGTCATCGCCTCGCTGCACATCGACTTCCGCCAGGAGACGCGCTATCCCGAGCACACAGACGTGGTGGCGCGCACTTGGCTCACGCGGCTCGGGCGGTCAAGCTTCGAATTCTTCTGCCAAATCGTGAGCGTCCGTGGCGAGGTGTTGTGTGAGGGCACCGCGGTGGTAGTCCATTACGACTTCGAGAAGCGCAAATCCGCGCCGCTGCCGGACTGGGCGCGCGAGAAGCTCCTGCCCTACGTGCGGGAGCGCGAGGAGTCGAACGTCGGCGTGTGAGCGAAACGAGGCGCGTCTTCCGCGCCTCGCCGCCCCCGCACCGTCGCTGCACGGCCCAGTCCTCGGTCACTGCAAGAGTGCGTCCCAGAGCGATCCGCGCCGGACGGGATCGCCATGCGCGGGGCACACCCAGTCAAACGACAAGCGGCCGACGTCCGCGAGCGACCGCCGGAGCGCCGCCTTGTCCCAGGTGAGAAAGGATGGCGACTTTTTCAGCCGGCCCCCGCGGGTGGTGACGAGATCGCCCGCGAGGAGCGTGTCGCGCGCAATGAGGCAGACGTGCCCGGGCGTGTGCCCCGGCGCGGGCACCGCCTCGAGGCCCCCGACGCGAGCGCCCGGCTCGAGCGCGCGGTCCACCTTCGGCCGCTCGACGCGCATCAGCCCGGCAATCGCGCGGCGCACGCCCTTCGGCTTCGCCGTGCCCTCGATGTACGGGATGTCCGGCGCGGGCGCCCACAGCGTCGCGCCGGAGAGCTCCTTCAGCCGCTTGGCGTTGCCGATGTGATCCACGTCCAGGTGGGTCAGGACGATGTGGGCGAGATCGCCCGGCTTGAGGCCGAGGGACGCGAGCGCTTGGACCATCTGGTCCGCCCGCCCGGGCATGCTGGTGTCAACCAGCACCGGCTCGTCGCCGAGCACAAGATAACTGTAGCTTCCCTTGGTGCACTCCAACAGGTGAATCTTCGGCGCAATCTCCACGCCTCACGCCTCCCCGCTTCACGCGAGCGTCTTGGCCCACTCCGCGACGGTCATCACGTCGGCCTGGCGCGGGAACACCTTGTCCACGAGCACCCGGTGCACTTCGGGATCGCCATCCAGGCAGGCGTCCTTCAGCACCGTGAGCTGGTAGTCCTTGTCCGCCGCCTCGCGCAGCGTGGACAGCACGACGCCCGACGTGGCGATGCCACAGAGCACGAGGTGCGTGATGTCCTTGGCGCGCAGGATGACCTCGAGATTGCTGCCCGCAAACGCGCTGACGCGGTACTTCGTGACCACGGGCTCGCCTGCCTCGGGCCGAACTGACTCGTGAATCTGCGTCGTGTCCGCGCTCACCGTCATGTTGCCGGCTTGCGCGAGATGCGAAAACATCTTGTTGCGCGGGCTCACTTCGGGAAACCCGTCGCTGAAGCCCACCCGCACGAAGATGACCTGGACGCCCGCTTTGCGCGCAGCCGACACGGCCTCCTGAAACGGGCGAAGCGTGTCCTCCCCCTGCAGGTAGCGTGAGACAATCCCGTTCTGCACGTCCATCACGAGAAGCGCGGTGTGCTTCACATCTGCCACGTGATCCGTCCCCTTCCCTGCTCACGCGATTTGCCGCGATCGCGCCATCCGTATCGTTCAAGGCCATGATACGCCCAAACGCGGCCCCGACCCAAATGGGCGCGTCCACTTGCGTGGAAAGGCGTACAATGGACCTGTCCTCATCTGAAGGGAGATGCAAGCGATGTCAAGCGCACCGCAGGCGGTTCGCGAGGAACACTGGACGCGAACCGACAGCTGGCTGTTTTGGTCGTTCGGGCTCGGTATGCTGCTCGAGAACTACATCTTCAGCCTCTCGAGCGTCGCCACACAGTGGGTACCGATGCCGAAGTCACTTCAGTCGCTCCTGCTCGCGTGGTCGCCCATCTGGCTCATCATCGGCATTGCGGTCGCTGGGCCGTTGGCTGATCGCGTCGGGCGGAAGAACACGTTCTACACCACTATGGCGCTCTACGGCCTCGGCGCCATCGGACTCGTCTTCAGCAACCAATACGCCCTCATCCTCTTGTTTCTCGCCATGCTCCTCTTCGCCGCGGGCGGTGAAATGAACACCATCATGGCCGTGTCCCACGAGATGATGCCGCACAAACACCGCGGCAAGACCATGATGCTCGAACTCAACTTCATCAACCTGGGAGGCGTCATTCTGGGCCTCGTGGCGCTTTCCACCGCATATCAACACGTGGCCTTCCAGCGGGCGATGATCGCCCTGACCCTTCTCGTGGTGCTCGTCATCCTGTTCTTCGCGCGCCGCAACACCCCGGAGTCCATCCGCTGGCTCGAGCGAACCGGCCAGCACGATCGCGCCCGGGCCGAGATCGAAAAGTTCTATGGGTGGGAAGAGTACCAGGCGCGGCAAGAGGCGGCTCGACGCGCCACGGAGGCGGCGCAGGCATCGGATGCAACGCGGGCCAAGCGCGTGGGCCTGGGGCTGAAGCTCTTCACAACGCTCACCATCTCGTTTGCCGGATCGGCCGGCTTCGGCCTCATGACGTATGTGCTGGGTCCGCACTTTTTCCCGAAGCTGAACGCGGCCATCATTCTCGTGGCGACGGGCACGGGCTTTGTCTCGGGGTTCTTCGGCCTGTGGGCTGACCGGTGGAGCCGCAAGTGGCTTCTTTTCATTGGGTATCTCGGTTCCTTCCTCATGACGCTGGTCATCTGGGCCACCATCCCTGTCTGGTCCAAGAGCCTGGCGCTCTTCTGGTTGCTGCTCATTGTCCTCAACGTGTTCGTGAACATCGGGTATCTGACGGAGGACACGCTCAAAGGCGAGGTGTGGCCGACGAAACGGCGCGGCACCTACACGGCCTTGGTGCGCTTTGTCAGCATCGGACTCTACATCGCCACGATTTACATCACGCAAAACTTCGGGATCACGGCGTACACCATGTTCAACGCGCTCATCTGGGCCATTGGGCTCGCCGGAGCCATCGCGTGGTTCATCGGTGGATACGAGACCGGAAAGGGTGCGAGTCTGGACGTGGCTTCGGGCGAGATCGACACGTAAGCATCGACCGCCATCTTCAAGGCGTCCGTCCGCGTCTCTGCCTCCGGCGACGGATCTGCCACCTCGTTGCGCGGGAGGGGGACATGCCCCTCGGCCGCGCAGGTTCAAGGGCCGCACCGTGCTGCGAAACTGGCGTCTGGTGCGGCCCCTCGGCCTCGACAACCCGCAACTCGCAATTCCCCGTACCTTCGCGCGCTTTCGTCTTCAAGTCCTTTGTGCAACATGGACTCGAATCCAAGCCAAGATCCAGCGAATTGACACAGGAGATTGGTCGATCCTTGTCGAATCAGCGTCGAATGGTTCCGAGCATGGAAACATGCTCGGCAGCAAATGCTTGCGTTGATGGGATCCATTCACAAGGGGGGGTTCGCGTGAAGAAGGGAATTTGGCAGAGCGGCTTGGCCATCGTCGCCGCGGCCGCACTGGTCGCAGGTTGCGGCACCAACAACTCGTCGTCCGGTTCCAGCAACACTAGTAACAGCGGCAACACCGGCAACACCACCTCGACGAGCGGCAAGACCATCAAGGTGGGCCTCGTGACCGACACCGGCGGCCTGAACGACAACAGCTTCAACCACTTGGCGTACGTCGGCATGCAGGAGGCGCAGAAACAGCTGCCCAACATCCAGACGAGCGTCGTGCAGTCGCAGTCGGAGTCCGACTACGTCCCGAACCTGAGCCACTTCGCGCAGAACGGGTACAACCTTGTCATTGCCGTGGGCTACCTCATGGCGGACGCGGTGCAACAAGTGGCCAAGGAGTATCCGAAGACGCACTTCCTCATCATCGACGACAGCATCACCGGCATCCCGAACGTCGCGAGCGCCATCTTCCAGTCGCAGCAGGCCGGCTACCTCGCGGGCGTCGTCGCCGGCATGGTGCAAAAAGATCACCTGCTGAAGAACATCAACAACCACAACACGGTCGGCGTGATCGGTGGCCAAGAGATCCCGCCCGTCGACTCGTACATCGCCGGCTTCCAACAGGGATTTCACAGCGTCGATCCGACCGGCAAAGTCCTGGTCGAATACACCAACTCGTTCAACGATGAGGCCGCCGGCAGCCAGTACGCGCAGAACGAGATTTCACAAGGCGCCGACATCATCTTCCCTGTCGCCGGCGGCGCGGGCATCGGTTCCATTAAGGCTGCGCAGAGCGCGAAGGTGTACGCCATCGGCGTGGACACGGACCAGTCGTATCTCGCGCCCGGAACCGTCATCACGAGCGCCATCAAGCGCGTCGATACGTCCGTCTTTGACACCATCAAGGCCGTGCAGGATGGCACCTTCAAGAGCGGCGTGAACAACTTCGACCTTTCCAACAACGGCATCGGCATCGCGCCGCTCATCTCGGGTCTGCCCAAGTCAGTGACGGACGCGGTCAATCAGGCGAAGCAGGAAATCTTGAGCGGCAAGATTCAGGTGTCGGCCACCGTGCAGAAGTGATCGGCGAGAGGGCGGTGCTCCGGCGCACCGCCCTTCTCTCCCACGGAGCTTTCCCTTTTGGAGGCGATCCCGGCTTTGGAACCCGTGTTGGAAGTCGTGGACCTCAAAAAATGGTTCCCTGGCGTCAAGGCGAATGACGGCGTGAACCTCACCGTGCATGCGGGAGAAGTGCATGCCATCCTCGGCGAAAACGGCGCCGGCAAGTCCACGCTCATGAAGGTCATCTACGGCCTCCTGGAGCCCACCTCCGGCGAGATCCGGCTCTTCGGTCAGCCCGTCCACTTCCGCAGCCCGCGCGACGCCATTCTCGCCGGCATTGGCATGGTGCACCAACACTTCATGCTCATTCCGGCGCTCACCGTCGCCGAAAACGTCGTCCTCGGGGACGAACCGGGCGGCGTCCGCTTCGACCGGCGAGAAGCGGTGCGGCGCGTGCGAGAGCTGTCCGAGCGCTACGGCCTCGCCATCGATCCCAACGCGAAGGTGGGCGATCTCACGGTCGGCCTGCAGCAGCGCGTCGAGATTCTCAAGGCTTTCTACCGCAAGGCGCGCGTGCTCATCCTCGACGAACCGACTGCGCTCCTCACCCCGCAGGAGACGCGGGAGTTGTTCAACATCATTCGCGCGCTGAAAGCCGAAGGCGTACCTGTGCTCTTCATCAGCCACAAGCTGGACGAAGTTTTGGAAATCAGCGATCGCGTCACCGTCATGCGCGCGGGGAAGACGGTGGAGACGCTCGAGACGAAAGGTGCGACGCCGCAGATGCTCGCCAACCTGATGGTGGGCCGTGAAGTCGTGTTGCGCGTCGAGAAGCCGCCCATGGAGGCCGGACCGCCCGTGCTCGAGGTGCGAAATTTGCGCGTCCGGTCGGCGGATCGGCACGAGCGCGTCAAGGGCGTGACCCTGACCGTCCGGCGCGGCGAAATTCTCGGCATCGCGGGCATCGATGGAAACGGCCAGTTTGAGCTGGCGGACGCCATCGCGGGCCTGCTGCGCGCGGAAGCGGGGCAGATTGTGCTCGACGGGCGGGACATCACGCACCTCTCCCCCGCGGAGCGGACGCAGCTTGGCATCGCGTACGTGCCGCAGGATCGCCAGCTCGATGGTCTCGTTCTCTCGTTCGATCTCGCCAGCAACATCATTCTCCGCGACTTCCGGCGGCCGCCGTTTTCGCGGCGCGGCATCTTGAACCGGCGCGCGGCCGAATCGTACGCGAAGCGGCTGATTGAAGCGTTCGATGTGCGCCCTCCCGACTTCCGCCGCAAGGCCTCCGAGCTTTCGGGCGGCAACCAGCAAAAGGTCATTTTGGCGCGCGAAGTGTCGCGAGATCCGCTCATCCTCCTGGCGGCTCAGCCGACGCGAGGGCTCGACGTGGGCGCCATCGAAGGTGTGCACCGCCAGCTCGTCCGGCTGCGCAACGAGGGGAAAGCAGTATTGCTTATCTCGCTCGAACTGGACGAGATTTTGAGCCTGTCGGATCGCATCGCCGTGATGCATGACGGCGAGATCGTCGGCGTGGTGGATAGAGCGGAGGCGACGCGCGAGCAACTCGGCCTCATGATGACGGGCCGGCGCGCGAAGGAGGGGACGGCGTGAAGGCACTTCAGTCGATTCTCTTGCCCGTGGCCGCGAGCCTGGTGGCCATCGCCATTGGCGCCATCCTGGTGGCGGCACTCGGATATAACCCGGTATCGGTGTATGGATCGCTCATCTCGGGCGCGTTCGGCAGCCTGGGCAATTTGGGCAACACGCTCACGGCGAGCCTGCCACTCATTATCATTGGGCTTGGCATTGCCCTCTCGTTTCAGAGCGGGCTGTTCAACATCGGCGCGGACGGACAGTACTGGATTGGCGCGACGGCGGCTGTGTGGGTGGGCTACCACTTCACGTCCCTGCCGGGTTGGCTGCACATGCTCCTCTGCCTCGCCGCCGGCATGGTGGCAGGCGCACTGTGGGCCGGCGTGATCCCCGGGCTCACGAAGGCCTTTGTCGGCGCGCACGAGGTCATCACCACCATGATGATGAGCTACATCGCCATTTTGTTCGCGCGCTACCTCATCGAGGGCGGACCGATGCAGGAGAAGGGCTACATCCCTCAGTCGCCGCTCATCGCGTCGAACACCCAATTTCCCTACTTCACGCAAGGGTTTGCGCGATCCCAGCTGTCGCCCATCTCCATGCTGATTGCGGCGCTGGCGGTGTTGGTGGCGTGGTTTTTGCTGTACAAGACGACCCTCGGATTCTCCCTGCGATCCGTCGGCCTGAACCCGCGCGCGGCGAAATACGCCGGCATCCGCGTCAAGCTGTACATCATCATCGCACTCGCGCTCTCTGGGCTCTTCGCCGGCCTGGCCGGGGCGGTGCAGATGCTCGGCGTGGATCATCAGCTTTTGGACGGCTTTTCGTCAAACTACGGCTACACGGCCATCGTGGTGGCGCTGCTCGCGCGCAACAACCCGCTCGCCGTCGTGATATCCGGGCTCTTTTTCGGCGCGCTCACCACGGGCGGCCAGAACATGCAAATCGTCTCCAACGTTCCGGCTTCGCTCACCAACGTGCTGACCGGCCTCATCATCTTCTTTGTGGGCTGCGAGCGCATCATCCCGCAGGTCATCGGTTGGTACCGGCGGCGCCGCTCCGCCCGAGCCCAGACGCCTGCAAGCTGACGAGCTGATTCTCGCACTGCGAAAGGAGGCGCACGGATGATCTTCTCCAACCCCGAAATTTGGGCGCTCACCTTGTCCATGGCCATACCGCTCGCGCTCCCGGCCGTCGGCGGCACGTTCTCGGAGCGCACGGGCGTCGTCAACATCGCGATGGAAGGCATCATGCTCATCGGCGCGTTCTTCGGCGTGGCTTTCTCGTACTGGACGGGCAACGCCTGGGTCGGGCTCTTCGCCGCCATCGTGTGCGGCGCCCTGACCGCGCTCGCGCTCGCTTGGGGCGCAATCCACGTATCCGCCGACCAAACGGTGCTCGGCATGGGCATCAACATCTTTGCAGCAGGACTCACGACGTTCCTGCTTAACACGCTCTTCGGGTACAACGGCACCCCCGTCAACACGCCGAAGCTGCCGTCGGTGAGCATCCCCGGTTTGGACCACATCCCGTACATCGGCGTGATTTTTACGAACCAAAGCGTGCTCGTGTACGTCGGGATCGTCCTGATTTTCCTATCCCACTGGTTCCTGTTCTCCACGCGGCTAGGACTGCGGATGCGATCCGTCGGCGAAAATCCCCTCGCGGCAGACACGCTCGGCATTCCCGTCTGGCGGCTGCGCTATTTGGGTGTCGTCCTGAGCGGCGTGTTTTCCGCCATCGGCGGGGCGTACCTGTCCATCGGCATCCTGAACGGATTCACGTCAAACATGACGAGCGGCCGCGGGTATATTGCGCTCGCCGCGATGATCTTCGGCAAGTGGACGCCGCTCGGATCGTTCGGCGCAGCGCTCATCTTCGGCTTTTCCACCGCGCTCGGCATCGTGCTGCAAGGCCACGGCGTGTCGTCGAACATCCTGCAGATGATCCCGTACGCACTGACCATCCTCGCCCTGACCGGGCTGATTGGCCGATCCACGCCCCCGGCAGCGGATGGCATTCCGTACGAACCGAGGAGATAAGGCGGAAAATAAAGTAGAGGCGTCGCTTCGTGGGAGCGGCGCTTTTTTGTGAGCTTGCGATACAATGTTTTGGAGATTGGCGGAAGGGAGCCGTTCGGATGCACAGGCTCATTTGATCCATCTCGTCGGGGGAAGCCCCGTCTGCAACCATTTGCGAGCTTCCAGCAGGGGGCTCCTGACGAGGTGACAACTGAACATGAGGACATACGGGTCGTGGTTCCAACGCCGCGGTCTGGCACTTTTCATGATGGCGGATGGCGTGTCTGTTTTGGGCGATCAGGCGGGCTGGATGGGTCTTTTGTGGTCCACGATGACCATGACCGAGAGCGCGCAGACCATGGGATGGCTAGGTCTTGCCTTCGGCCTGCCGGCGGTCGCGCTCGGCCCCGCCGTTGGGCATGTCCTGGACCACATATCTCACAAGCGGGCCCTCGTGGGATCCCATCTCATCCTCGGCGCGTTGTTCGCATCCATCGCCGTGCTGCAATGGGTGCACGCGCTTCCCGTGTGGGCGCTTCTGATGTTCGCGATTGCGGCAGGCTGCCTTACGCCGTTTTCGACCATCGGCTGGAGCGTCGTCATCCCGATTCTTGTCGCGGGCGATGAGCTAGCCTCCGTCAATGCGCTGATGGACATTATGTGGAATGGCGCGACCATTCTGGGTCCGGCCCTCGGCGGATTCGCTATCTCGCGCGCAGGTAGCTCCGTGGCCTTGCTCGCGGATGCAACCTCATTTTGGCTCGCGGCGTTATGTGTTGGACTGGCAGAAATACCAGGACAGGCAAGAAATGTGCCGACGACGATGTGTCAAGCGGCGGGATCGTTTGTGCAAAACACCCTCGAGGCCATGAAGACTCTGTACACGCTGCGCCCGCTCTGGTGGATCACCGTCGGCGTGTGGGCGCTCAATCTGGCGTACGGCGCGCTTGACATCGAGCTGCCTCTCCTGACCCACCGACAGTTTGGTCGCGATGCCTGGATGCTCGGCAGCCTTTGGACCACCTACGCCATCAGCTCGCTGGCTGGGGCGGCGTGGAGCAGCTGGATCTCCAAGAGACGCAGGACCGGCGTCGTGATGGCGATGATGGTCATTGGATGGGGCGCGGCGTTCGCGCAGCTGTTCTGGATCCACGCCTTCTCGATGCTTTACGTGGTCCTCGCATGCGCTGGCGTCCTGTTTGGCGGGTATCCACCGCTGGCGCGGACCGTGGTCCAGCGCTCCGTGCCGGTGCAGGTCATGGCACGCATCATGGGCCTACGGGGAGCACTCATTGCACTTGGCCCGCCGCTCGGTTCGTGGCTCGGCGGCCTGTTGGGCAGATGGCTCAGCCCTTCGCACGCCATTGCCTTGGTCGGTATGACCATTGCAGTATTCGGATGCTGGCTTGGCTCACGGGGTGATTTTAGGAAGATAGAAGCTTGACATCGGCTTCAATGGGGCGCCGACGATCTCGGCGGATCAACAATCCATTCGAAGTGGTAACCCAAGTCGAACCACCTGCTTCAATGGGGCCGCCGACGATCTCGGCGGATCAACGCATAGGGATAGGCGGAGTTAAGGTCATATCCGTAGCTTCAATGGGGCCGCCGACGATCTCGGCGGATCAACAGCTGGAAACGCCGCTACGACAAGCGGCAGGACGAAATGCTTCAATGGGGCCGCCGACGATCTCGGCGGATCAACCTGTATCGATCCTTGCCTACGTATTATTTTGACTTCGCTTCAATGGGGCCGCCGACGATCTCGGCGGATCAACTCACGCCTGGTACCGTGCGATTGAGCGAGCCGGCGTGCCGCGCTTCAATGGGGCCGCCGACGATCTCGGCGGATCAACGTAGGTATGTAGGGATAGTTAGGGATACTTAAGTGAGGCTTCAATGGGGCCGCCGACGATCTCGGCGGATCAACGCCACGCTCCTGACTCCGCTCCCCGCGCGGGATCTCAGCCCAAAATCGCGAACCTCTTCTCAGCGGCTCATTTCCACCACTTCCAACTGCCCTCATGATACCCTCTCTCCGCCCAAAAATCCAGTCCCCACGCGGAATTT
>NZ_BCRQ01000077.1 GCF_001552675.1 Alicyclobacillus sendaiensis NBRC 100866 | reverse complement strand
CGTCTTCATCTGTTCGGCTCACGCCGAGCGCCATCTCGCTTCTTCGAGCGACTGCAGAAGCGCTGAAAAGCCTCGCCGGCCAAAATACTCGAGCGACACAAATCCCTCAAAGCCGCGCGCCGCGAGCTCCCGGAGCACGCGGTCGTTGTCCACGTCTCCCGACGGATCGAACGCGGAGACGGGGACGCTCTGGTACCACGCCTCATGATTCCAGTGATAGTTCTTGCAGTGCACGTGCCGAACGGCTGGGTACACCTCCCGAAGCACGTCGAGCGGGTCGAAGTGGTCCGGGTTAAAGTTGGCAGCATCGAAGATGAGGCCGAGATCGCCCCCCGGAACGGAGTCGAGCAGGCTGCGAAGGCTGGCGACGGAATCGGCAAACGTCTGGTAATGGGTCTCCACGAGAAGGTCTGTGCCCATGCCCCGCGCGATGGCCCGCGCTTCGACCAGCGCGGCGAGCGACTCGTCCCACAACTCCGGACTCGCCTGGCGCGAGGCGAGGTGCCCGAAGAAGGTTCGAATCGCGGGCCCGCCAAGCGCAGAGGCCATTTCAGCATAGCGGCGAATGTCGCGCAGGTCGGCGTCGCGATCGCGCGGGCTGCGGGAGAAATAGGTGTAGCCGCTGATGACCGGCACCGCGAGTCTCTCATCGGCGAGCCGGGAGGCGAGTTCCTCGAGCGCCGATGGGCCGCGCGCGGCGTAGGGCTCGAGATGGCCCACCCAGATCTCCAACCCTTCGATGGGCGCGCCGGACGCGCGCCAGGCGCGGACGAGCCTCAGGATGTCCTCGAGCGGCCGATCCTTCATGCCCGTGGTGCAGATGCTCCACCTCATCGCGCTGCACCTCCCTCGAAGGCGATGATGGCCTTGCCTGGCTTGCCGGATAGCGCGTGATGGTACGCGTCAGCGTATGCCTCGAGCGGCCAGACGCCCGCGCACAGCTTTTCGAACGCCTGGCGCAGGGCGGGATCCGCCTTCAGCCGGGCGAGCGCGTCCACGAAATCCTGCCGGACGTAGATGATGGAGCCGAGAAGAGACGCCTCCTTGCGGACGAAGACCTGCATCGGCAACCGCGCCTCTTCCGCGAGGCCCACCGCCACGATGGCCCCCCCCGGTTGCACGCACGCCACGGCCGTGGCGATGGCTTCCGGCGCGCCCGCCGCCTCCACGACCAGCGCATACGTGTCGGCTTCGAGTTCCGAGACGAGCGCCGTGCGCACGCCCGGCACAATGGCTCGGAGGAACGCCAAGCGGTCCTCGCGCACGTCCGCCGCCGTCACCCGTGCGCCGAGCGACTGCGCGAGCAGCGCGCAGAGCGCGCCCTCCGTGCCGCTGCCGAGAATCAGCACCTCGTCCCCAGCGCTCACCCGCGCCCGATGAACGGCGTGCCACGCCACGGCAAACGGCTCGACCATCGCCGCCTCGACGTCGCTCACCTCGTCCGGCACCGGCACCGCGTACTTGGCTTCAACGACCCAGTCCTCCGCAAATCCCCCCGGCGCATTGATGCCGATGGACGCTTTGCGCACGCACACGTTCGTCTGCCCACGGCGACAAGGCGCGCATTCGCCGCAGTACGTGTTCGGGATGATCACGACGCGATCGCCAGGCGCTAGATCCACGCCCGCTCCCACTTCCACGACGCGGGCCACGAGCTCATGCCCGGGGCGGACGGGATACATCGCGTGGCGCAGGTGGCCGTGATACACCTTCGTATCCGAGCCGCAGATGCCGCCCATGATGGTGCGAAGCCTCACCTGCCCGGCCCCGGGCGGTCCCGCCTCTTCCGCTTCGCACAGGCGCAATCGCGAAGGCGCTTCTATCACCAGTTGTCGCATGCGCATTCACCTCGATCTCGCTCGCACTTCCCCGGCCGGGATGATATGAATGTATCATCCTCGGGCGCCATCCCGCTAATGCCGTTGTTGCGCCGGGGTGATGCACGGCGGTTATCAGCGGTTCTCAGCCGAGGCGGATCAAAAAAAAAGCCCCTGCGGCGGGGCGTCCGGAACCGCAGGGGCAAGTGGGAACTGGATGGGACGGTTGCGAATTGAGATGGTTGCGTAATGGGCCCCTTGCGAACCTCAATGGCGGATCAGGTAGTCGAACGCGCCGAGCGCCGCGGTGGCGCCGGAGCCCATGGAGATGATGATCTGCTTGTAGGGCACGTTCGTGCAGTCGCCCGCCGCGAACACACCCTCGACGCTCGTCTGACCGCGGCTGTCGACGACAATTTCGCCGAAGCGCGTCTTTTCGACGAAGTCGCCGAGCCACTCCGTGTTCGGCACCAGGCCAATTTGCACAAACACGCCTTCGAGCTCGATCTCGTGTTCCTCGCCCGTGGCGCGATCGGCGTAGCGAAGACCCGTCACGCGCTCGGTGCCGAGGATCTCCTTCGTCTCCACGTTCGTGAGCACCGTGACATTGGGCAGGCTGAACAGCCGCTTTTGCAGGATCTCGTCTGCCTTGAGCTGCGGCAGAAACTCGAGCACGGTCACGTGCGACGCGAGGCCGGCGAGATCGATGGCCGCCTCGATGCCGGAGTTGCCGCCACCGATCACGGCCACGCGCTTGCCCTGGAAGAGCGGCCCGTCGCAGTGTGGGCAGTAGGCCACGCCCTTGGTCTGCAGCTCCTTCTCGCCGGGGACGCCGAGGTTGCGCCAGCGCGCCCCGGTCGCGATGATCACGGTTTTCGCCTTGAGGGTGGCGCCGCTCTCGAGATCGATCTCGACGAGATCGCCCTTTCGCAATTGTTTCGCGCGCTGAGATTTGATAATGTCGATATTGTAATGCCGGACATGTTCCTCAAGCTGGGCGGCGAATTTCGGCCCTTCGGTGTACTTCACGCTGATGAAGTTCTCGATGCCAAGCGTGTCGTTCACCTGGCCGCCGAACCGGTCCACCACGATGCCCGTTCGGATGCCCTTGCGGGCTGCATAAATGGCCGCACTCGCGCCCGCGGGGCCGCCGCCAATCACCAGGACGTCGTAGGGATCCCGCTGATTCAGATCCGACACATCCGCCTGGCTGCCGAGTTTGGCCAGAATGTCCTCCACCGACATCCGACCGCTCTCGAAGAACTCCCCGTTGAGATACACCGTCGGCACCGCCATGACGTTCTTCTCTTCGACTTCCGCCTTGAATACGGCGCCGTCGATCATGGTGTGCCGGATGTTCGGATTCAAGACGCTCATCAGGTTCAGCGCCTGGACCACGTCCGGGCAGTTGTGGCAGCTCAAGCTGACATACGTCTCAAACTCGTACGTGCCCTCGAGGCTCTGGATCTGGCGAACCACCGACTCGTCGACTTTGGGCGGCCGTCCGCTCACCTGCAAGAGCGCCAGAACGAGCGACGTGAACTCGTGTCCAAGCGGCGCGCCGGCGAACACGATACCCGTGTCCTCGCCCGGGCGGTTCACGCTGAAGCTCGGGCGCCGCGGAAGATCCGCCTCTTCCACGCGGATTTTGGACGACACCGACTTCAATTCGTTTACGAGCTCCATCATGTCGCGGGAGGCGTCGTCGGACCCGGGCGAAACCCGGATCACGACGTCGCCTTCCATGAGCTCGAGATATTGTTTCAGTTGCTCTCGAATTTCATCGTCGAGCACCATGGTCAGGCAGACACCTCCTCAGATCTTGCCGACGAGATCGAGGCTCGGCTTGAGCGTCTTCTCGCCTTCCTTCCACTTGGCCGGGCAAACCTCACCCGGGTGATTGCGAACGTACTGCGCAGCCTTGACCTTCGGAATCAACGTCGACGCGTCGCGGCCGATGCCGTCCGCCGTGATCTCAATCGCCTGGATGACACCGTCGGGATCGATCAGGAACGTGGCGCGCTCCGCGACCCCCTGGTCCTCGATGAGCACGTCGAAGTTGCGGGAAATCTCGTGCGTCGCGTCGCTGATCATCGTGTAGGTGATCTTCTGAATCGCCGGGGAAACGTCGTGCCAAGCTTTATGCACGAAGTGCGTGTCCGTGGAGACCGAGTACACCTCGACGCCGAGCTTCTTGAACTCCTCGTAGTGATCCTGCAGGTCCTCCAGCTCCGTCGGGCACACGAACGAGAAATCGGCCGGGTAGAAGCACAGGATGCTCCACTTGCCCAACAGATCTTGATCCGTCACCTCAATGAACTCGCCGTTGCGAAATGCCATCGCTTTGAACGGCTGAATCTTCTTGCCCACGAGCGACATGAACCATCATCCTCCTTGATAAGATAATGTGAGCGGATGTATGTCCTCCGCGAAAGCGGGACGGACCAAATGAGGCTCGTCTTGCGCGGCAAGAGAGCTTTGCAGAATGAGAACGTTGAATTATAATCGACTCGTAACGAGTCTTATTTAAGAATCGTTCTCATCTAGGTCGCATTATAAAAAAAGCGATGCCGGTTGTCAAAGGGGATAGAATCGAGTAAAACCACGGATGAAAGGAGGGGGTGACATGCAGGCTCAGAAAGACGCTGTGCAGCTGTTGAAACATGCTGGCCTGCGCGTGACCCCGCAGCGAGAAGCCATTCTCCAGTTCTTGTTGGACTACGACGGTCACGCGACCGTAGACGATATTTACACGTCCCTGCAGGACCGCTTTCCTAGCATGAGCGTATCCACCGTCTACAATACGGTGAAGCAACTGTCGCAGGTGGGACTCGTCAAGGAGATTGGCGTTGGCGACGGCGCCAGCCGGTTCGACATCAATGTTGAGCCGCACCATCACCTGGTCTGCACGCGCTGCGGTGCGCTGTTCGACTTCTACCTGGAGGAGCCGATTCACTTGTCCGTTCCACCAGAAGCCGAGGGGTTTGAAATCGAGGACTACCATGTCGAGGTCCGGGGTGTCTGCCCGCGCTGCAAGAAGCAGCAGGTGTCTTAAGGCTTTCTTAAGGCTTAAGGAAGGAAAACGCATGCCTTAGTCCGGTACAGACCTGCTCGGAATACAAAAGGGTCAGGAACTCTGCCCTGGCCCTTTAATTTCATTCATACGCAAAAGAGCAACTTAGACCCCGGTCGTCATGTCCATTCAATCCCGCGCATACTCTTCTCGCGCATACTCTTTTAAGGATATTTACCCGACGTCATATGCATAAATCGATGGAAGGGCCTCACCTTGCCAATTGAATTCTGTAAGATTTGCAGCACTGGTCCCTGCCCCTGGTTCCCACCCTACTCCGGGAAGCCAACCTGGTTCCCAATAGAACACCCCTAAACCAAGATTCTTTGGGACATGCGCAAGTATAGAGACCAGGTCACGCACGTATAACTCCTGCCCAAGCGGAGTCGGAGGATAGCCAGGAGGAAGCGGAGTAGTCGATGTCACCTGATTCGGAGTTGGATCCCCACTAGGGTGCTCCAAGGTCCAAGGATACTGTGTTTCGGCGATCACTATTGGTTTGTTATACTTTTCAGCCAGAGAATCCACGTTATTGATGAGGCCCGACAGGGGACCGTGGAACCAAGGATAGTACGAAAGCCCGATGACATCAAACCGCACACCGTATTGCAGAACATGGTCTAAAAAATATTCCTCACCAGCGTTGTCTCCACCTCTATCTGTGTGCAGCATAATCAACAACTTGTGGCCTGAAGGATTACCTTGCTCGGCTCCTTTAATCGCAGCCTTGAGCAAATCCGTGAACCCAGTCCAATTTTGAGTTCCGTTCGAAAGATAAATTTGCCCGTATGGCCAAAGGAATCCGTCGGTAATTTCATTGCCTATCGAGACCATATCGACGGGAGTCCCTTGCTTCGCGAAGGAGGACAAGACCTCTTTTGTATAATTTTCTACAGTTGTTTCGAGTTGAGAAAAGGACTCATTCGCCCAAGCCTTCGGGATATATTGTTTGCTTGGATCTGCCCAAAAGTCTGAATAATGAATGTCTAGAAAAATACGTAACCCATATACTTTTGCGATCTGAGCTAACGTAAGGTCGTACTTTAGATTATTATATCCCTTTGGTGGGTTGACCCAAAGCCGCATACGAATATAATTTGCGCCGCCCAACCGTAGTATTTCAGGTAGCGGCATCGCTTGTGTTCCCAAATAATAATGGTTACCAATACTTTCCTCCTGCAACATTGTAGAGATATCATCCCCCAACATCATCCGGCGAGTAAGATATGATTCTGGAGAGAATACCCTAATTTCTGAAATCCCTACCTTTTGATTGTCTGGACTTCTGACAATAATTTTAACAAATTGAATATCCTTTATCGGACGTAGCGGCTCTAAAACCTGAATAGAAGAGCTTATTGGTACTGCAGTCTCGCGACCACCGATTCCAAACCACGTGTTGTCATTTACTGATACCTGAACCTGAACCATTGCACTGTCGTACGCTTCAGGCCAGCTTATACAGACACCAGTAATAGTTACAGGACGTTGTAATTTGACTTGAACAACGTATGAACCAGGTCGGTTAGGAAACCAGGTAGTCGAAGCATCACCATCTACCATGCTGGACAGATCTCCAGATTCGCCAGACACCTGTATAGATGCCCCTAGTGCAGCATCAATACCTGGTGGCAGATCAGAGAGTTGACCAACTTGTTCGTGAGGAGCAGCGGCGCCCAGAGTAATGTGATTGCTGGACACAAAGGGGAGAACCAGCACTGAGATTGCACCAAAGACCCCGTTAAGCAGTGCATTTTTGAACATTTCCTTCTCACCCTCGCTCTCAATGAGCCAATAATCAGCGAAATTATTACTTACCTTCTTCTAAATATCAAATATTTCCATAGAACAAAGAGCTCTTCCTTGTTCGTCAAACATCGCAAACGCACTCCAACCGTTCGTGGTCTGAGTGAGTGGAATAGCATCTGGCTCCCAGTACAACACTCCCAAACCCAGACCACATGGAAGATCTTTGATTATGCTAAACACTTCTTCTAAGAAATCACGCTGCTCCTTTGCAGTGCCGTGCAATTTGATCCCGTCCTGTTCAAGTGTCACCTCTCTCCAAGGGTATGCAGTTTCCGCGAGCAAAATCGGACGGCCATAACGGCTTGACAAGTCCATGACATTGTCTCTGAAGTTACATATAGGTCCATGCCACCACGGGTAGTACGACAGTCCAATCCAATCGAATTCAACCCCATGACTCATGATGTGCTCAAGAAAAAATATTGCTCCTGGATTATCCCCCCCACGATCAATGTGGATCATCACCTTTGTATCGTTTTCGAACACATCACGAACGGCTCGTATTCCGCAACTAAGGAGGTACGAAAATCTACTCCACGCATCAGGGTTGTCGGGCTCGTTGCGCGATGGCACTTTACCATCTTCCCAAAGCATCCCTCGGGTTACTTCGTTTCCAATCTGCACGAACACGGGAGCTATCCCCTCGGATTTAAAAGAAAGTAATGTACTACGAGTAAAGTCGTAGACGGCTTCGCCGAGGCTCTCTCCATGTAAGTTGGCCCACTTTTTAGGTTTATACTGCTTACCCGGGTCAGCCCACCAGTCAGAGTAGTGGAAATCCAGACCTACTTCAAATCCCGATTCAACCGCTCGCTTTACCATCACTAAGGTCCTTTCTGGTGAACAATACCCCACGTCCGGATCATTCCATATTCGAAACCGAAGTGTATTCACACCATACTCTTTCAATATCTTAAACAAGTCTTTCTCGTGTGAGCATACGTAGAACCGTCCGCCATTTTGCTCAATCTCATCATAGAATGAGACATCTGCTCCCTTAATAAACCTAATGTTTTTCAAGGCAAGTCCCTCCCCAAGATGCCGCTCCGTCAAGATTTACCCCTTCGTCGCGCCAGCAGTTAGACCACGAGCCATCAATGGATTCAGAATTGTAAACGCGACAGCCAGTGGTATCGCGGACATGAGGGATGCCGCCGAGAATAATCCCCAGTTTTGGGCGAATTGTGTATTGATGAGATTATACATACCCAGACCCAATGTATAGTTCCCTGGTGACTGCAGTACAGTTCCAGCAAGGATATACTCACTATAATACCCAATTACAGACAAGAAGAAGATCACCGCTAGCATAGGACGGGCAAGCGGCAAGACGATATTTAGGAATATTCTAACATTACTTGCACCATCTACGAGCGCAGCTTCATCTAGTTCTTTGGGTATTGTA
The DNA here is from genome assembly GCF_001552675.1 of Alicyclobacillus sendaiensis NBRC 100866. Taxonomy (GTDB): domain Bacteria; phylum Bacillota; class Bacilli; order Alicyclobacillales; family Alicyclobacillaceae; genus Alicyclobacillus; species Alicyclobacillus sendaiensis. The sequence continues at coordinate 3,266 of NZ_BCRQ01000077.1, read as the reverse complement.
TCAAAGAAGCCCTTCATCAGCCATATATTAAAAGCACTACCTCCAACAAGCAGGAGTATATATATCCACAGACGATCTAATAAACCCCACTTCGCTAGCACCGCGTAGATGGCCGCCACAGACATCGAGTTAGGAAACATCTGAAGTACCAACAAAATCATCAATCCGTACCTGCGTCCAATAAAGTGCATTCGCGAAAATGCGTAGGCAGCCGTACTCGTAATTACTACCTGGATGAAGGACACGACAAATGCGACCAATGTGCTGTTCCATGCCCATCGCAAGAATCCGGCTGAAATGACCGCTTTATAGTTGTCCAAGGTGGGTCTCACCGGCAACAGAGAAGCAGACGATAGTGCGTCACTAGAACTAAATGACGCGGTTACTACGTAAAGAAGTGGAGCTAATGTGAGAATGATAACAATCCATAGAACAAGTCTGATAATCCATGCTCGCAAGTTGTCTGAATGACGAACGCCGTTAACCCTTGCCATGTCTTCAATCATCCCCCTTAAAAGCATTCGTAAACCTCATATTAATAATGCTTATAATTCCAACCATGATGAACAGAACTACCGACAGCGTCGCGGACAAATCGTACCGGTTGAACTGAAGTGCAATTTTATACGCAGAGGACGCCAGGATGTCTGTATAGCCAGCGAACTGTGTGTTGAGCCTAGGCGGTCCACCGCCGGTCAAAAGGAATATTATATTGAAGTTGTTGAAAGTCGCAGAGTACGCTGGTATGAGTAAAGGGATTGTGACACGCCAGACATTTGGAATGGTTATGTATACTAACTTCTGCCAATAAGAGGCCCCATCTATTTCTGCTGATTCATATTGTTCAGTTGGTATGGCTTGCAGAGCACCGAGCGAGACTGTCATAAAGTACGGAAACGACAGCCACAGGTTTACCAGAATCACACTTAGGCGGGCCCAGAATGGATCTACCAGCCAGGGTATAGGAGGTATGTGGAATATGTGAAGTAGTGCGTTTATTTGACCGTAATTCTGGTTTAGCAGGCCCTGCCACGACAATGTTGAAATCAACGCCGGAATTGCCCAAGGGATAATGAGAAGCGTACGATATAGACGTGCCTCTTTAATTGTTTTTTCGTTTACTAATATCGCCAAAAACAAACCCACCAAATAGTTCAGTGATGTAGAAACAAATGTGAATATCAAAGTCCATAACAGGGTTGGGATAAAAGCAATAGCCAATGGGTTCCCTTTTGAAAATAGAGACATGTAATTTTTAAGTCCCACAAATTGATAATTCAAGAAATGCATTTCATTCCAGTTCGTGAACGAAATATAGATTGTAAAGGCCATTGGCAAAAAACTCAGCGCACACATTGTGAGGATGGCTGGCGAAAGGTATGCGTAAGCCGACCACTGCACCGATTTCGTTCGTCTCTTGCGCTGGTCCGCTGAGACCCTAGGAACAGAATGATATGACATTGTTACACCTCTCTTACTTGGGCAGGCGAGCTCGCTCTCGCCCGCCCACGTGTGTCAACCCTGCTGTACGCTAATCGCCGTTTTAATCTCTTGTACAAACTGCTTTGCGCCAGCTTCCGCTGAGATTTTTCCAGACAATATGTCTGGTATAATAGATTGGGCGCTGTACACAGCCTGCATTTGAGCGATGTTCGGTGTTGCAACAGCAGTATTGAGCTGGTCAAGGAACCCTCTCGCAATGGGATCCTTAAGAATTTCAGGGTTGTTGTGGAGTGCGCTCATCGCAGGCAAATCTTCATCCGCTTTGTAGTACAGTAGTTCTGCGGTTTCATTCGTCAGATACTGAGCTAAAGACTCTGCAGCTGTTAAGTACTTGGTCCTAGCGCTCACAATAGCGGTAAGGTTGCTGATGAGTGGCGTTGCCGGTTTCCCATTCGGAAGTGTCGGCATCGGGGCAACTCCGACGTTGATACCGGATTTGATAGCTGCCTCGATGTCCCAAGGACCACTCATAAACATTCCGACCTTACCTTCGTCAAACTCGGACGTGGCAATGCTTTGGTTCACGCTAGGGTTCATCCAGTGGTATTTCAGATCCATGTCCTGCAGAAGTTTGAAGCCTGCGATCGCCCCTGGCGTCGCTAACCCAATATCGTTCGGATTAAACGAGCCGTTTTTCTGCCCAAAAATGTACCCACCCATGCCTCCTATGAAGGCATAGTCATACCAGAACTGTTCCTGCGCAAACGCGAACCCATGTTTGTTTGCGTCCTGTACGAATTGTGACCATGTCCGCGGCGGAGTTGGAACTAGTTTCTTGTTGTAAATTAGAGCAACGCTCTGAACAGCCACAGGGTAACCATAGTACTTGCCGGCAATCTTCACGCCATCTGCCACGCCCGTCGGGTAATCGGACGGTTTCATGAGTGTCGCTGGTGCCAACAGCCCTTCTTCGTAGAAAGTTCCCAGGTTATCTGCCGGCATCGCAATAGCTACGTCTGGCCCCGTCCCCGCCCGTACTTCTTGTGCCCAGTTGGAGTACTTGCTATTACCCGTTGCGGAATTCTGCTCGACGATCACAGTGTCGCCATGCAGCTTTGCCCATTTGGCAGCCAAGGTCTTAATTACTTTCATTTCTTCTGGTTGCCAATATGACAGCACATGGAGCGTAATTCCCCTCGGAATCGACGACTGCACAGAGGCCGATTCGGCCGAAGATACCGTTGGACTTTGTTGATTCGGCGTTTGGGTACCACATCCTACCGCCATCGCTGAAATCATCGCAATCACGCCGGCTCCGGCCCATACATGGCGCTTCGATGTTTTCACCATAATGCACTGCCCCCTTATGGTCTGGACTCGTGTCACCTCGGAATGTGGTCTCGAGTTCACATTGGCCACCATCTCCCCGTAGATTTTGACTAAATAAACTTGTAAGCGCTTTAATAATAGTTCCGCGCCGCCTTCAGTGTCAAGTAGACGTTGCCCAGGGTTTCGCTTGTTGCACTAATGAGGCCGAAGGAGACAACATGCGTGACCAACGGTAAACGATACGCAGACTAGAAGCTTGGTGCAGTACACATCAACCAGAAAGGAAATAGAGCAACGTGTCTTGAGCGCCCATGGCATATGCTAGCCTTACCATGGGGCAAACAGTAGCCGGTTGACCCGTCTCGAGAACTCGTCATACGTGAACCTCTGCGGGCCGTGCACGACAGCCACCTTGTGCGGATAAAGCTTTCGAGCGCGACGAAGCCAATCGAGCGGTGTGAGCGGAACCTTCATGAGCATCCCCCCTGACCGAT
>NZ_BCRQ01000076.1 GCF_001552675.1 Alicyclobacillus sendaiensis NBRC 100866 | reverse complement strand
CTTCTCTCGGCCCTGACCACGCAAGCTGTACCTATCCCTGACATTAGTGTATCCCGCTTAGGCATATGCGCAAGCCAAGTGCTCCATCAATTCGTGATCTTCTGCACAACCGCGAGCTTCCATCGAATCGCATACTTCGTCGTCGTCACGTTCTTGTCCGGATGGAAGACCTCAACGGGCAACAACTTCGCGTACGGTTTGCCCGCGTCCGTCAGCACCCATGACTTCGACTTGTCGTCCCATTGCTGGAGCCCCGCGTCCGCCAGCATGCGATTAACACGCTGTGCAGACACCGGCGGCGACATCCGCTTGCCAAGTTCTGTCGGAGAGAAGGTCTCCTCCAAGTCGTCGTCGCGGACATGCCGCTTGTACTCGCTGAGATCGACGCCGAACTCGCGCTCCGTGTGGGACAGCGCCAGAAGCGTCGCCGTGCCGTCGGACAAGCCGATCAACTTACCGAGCTTCTTCTTGTAATTCACCGTCGAATAGACCTCTCGCCAAGAAATTCGCTTGACCGCCCTGTCGATCACTTGTGGTGCTTCGACACGCGCCTCCTCCTCGACGTTCAGCAAGTATGTGCGTACCATCTTGGCGACCTGGCTGTCCCGAAGAAGCATACCGATACGCAGGATGGCGCGGCGAGGCACAATCGTAAGTGCTGCGGTGTTTTTGGGAACTACACCCATCTCCTTAAAGGAGATCAGTTCAGCCCCTGATATGGTTCGCAAGCCATCCTGCTCAAGCTCGTCACGGTGGTCTAGAATCAGACTATCAATGGCCTTTTTCGGGACTTCATAGTAGGAAGCCACCATAGCTACGGTTGCATGCAGATCATCCGGCAACAACGTCAGCGCCTTGACCTTCTCCAGCACATCCGTCTTGTCCACCAGCCTATCCCGCAGTTCCCGAACCTCCAGCAACAGATCCGTGTTCACGTCCATCGCCTCCTTGACGAAAGAAGTCTTCGTCTATGGGGCGTTTGCAGGGCAAAAAATCGCCGCGCCCTTGCTTCTTCAGCTAGGTCGCGACGGAATTGCGCCGCTTTGGACGTCACGCATTGTTATCTCTACCTGAACACGGATCAAACCCTTCCGGCAACCTGAAACTACCCCGCAGTAGTGCGATCCATGCGCCATCGGACATCGTCTGCTTGGCTGGAAACACAACCACGCGGGTGTTCGCCCAAACCATCATCAGCCCACACAAAACCCAGATTAGGTTTTTCACCCACAACAGAACCGACAATCCATTCGCCAAGATCCCAGATCTGTACACCCAAAGCTTGCGCCGGATAGGAAGATCCATGCAATACACACCAGGCCCGACGCTGCCACTTGTCGGTATCCATCGCACCTCAAAGTTCCCTATGCGGAACATGAGCGGGCCAGAACCAATAATCATTCGTTGAGTAGGAATCCCAAACGCTTTTCGACATACATAATGCGCAAACTCATGAAGGAAAATCTGGGCATGAAGAATGAACGGCAGCGATACAGCAACAGCAATCCATCCCTGCAATGTATGGCTGCAATAAATGTCTCACTAAGCACACGAGGCCGGTCACCGCGTCTTCGAAGCCACTCAACATGACTCCTGCTTCCTCAACCACCAATCTTCCCAAACCACTACATGAGGGAAAATCACGACCCCAAGCATCTCCACTCGGTTTCCTTCTTTCCTTCGAAAGGCAAACGTTCCCGCATACGAACTGACCGCCCAAGCCCAAAACGGATACCCGACCATTAACATCTCTATCGGTACAGAAGGCGAAACCGCAAGCCCAAAACATATCGCTGCGGTGTACCCTGCGCCCATCAACGCTCCGAACGGGTCGCTGACCGGCGGATCGTTGCGTCGCAACGACAAATACCAAAGCCACGACAGAATTAGATAAGCCATTCCAGCCAACACGCGCCATACGACTGCAACATGGCAAATAGTGCAAGCCGACGATCACAGCGCCGATGACGACGTACCAAGCAACCAATTCGAGCACCATTCGATAATCCCTCCCCAAGAGGAGGGCATTGGAGGGCAAAAAAAAATCGCCGCGCCCCTGCCACCTCCAGCAAGTTGCGCGGCGATTAACGATTGTCAAAAAAATATCTTGCAGCCACTCGGAGCAAATACGAAACTTGGGCAAACACGGTCACGAAGAAAACATTGGCAACCCAATCGGGCATATGGAGGATCCCGATCCCCATTAAATAAAATGCGATGTTCCCAGATGCACATTCAGCTAGAAATGTGAGGATCAACGTCTAACTAAAAATGGTTCTCCACTTTTTTCTTTCTTCTCTTCTAGAGCGCTCAGCTGCGAGTTCATCATCTAATCGCTCAAGCTCGATCTCCACACGCTTGATTTCAGCTTCTCGACGTCTGTGTTCATACGATGCCTCAGGCATTTCATCGCTTGAAACCAAACTTGATACGCGGTCCGTCAGGTGCCCAATTACGGGTTCCGCACCATTGACCTGATCATTGGATCTCATACAACAACTCCGGCCTCCGACGAAGTTTATTGAGTCGAATACTTAGAGCCTCCTCTGACACCCCAAACATTCCGAGTAGATCATGAACGTTATTATCTCCTCTAAGCAAGATCTTCCCAAGTATCGGAGCAGGCATCAATAATGCCGCGGCGTATCGATTGGCTTCTTCTTCAGGCTTGTGTGTTCGGCCATCAAAGAGGGTGCGCTTGTAGTCTACACGATCATCAGGAAAACCGTTTGGATCTTGATGTAGATGTAATACATAATGACCTAATTCATGTGCAATAGTGAACCGCTTACGAACAGTTGCATCCCATTCATTCACCAGAATGACAACCCCGCCATTATTTCTTGAAATGGCCCCGCTTATGCTGGGTCCTTGAATCGCACTTCTTTAACCGGAATCTTCCAATGTTCAGCCAACTGTGTGGGAAGCATCGGAAAATCCAATTCGCTATTTATCCCTATCTCATTCAGGGCATCCCATGCCGCCCTCTCAATCTCGAGAATTCGACTTTCACTCAGCATTGCGCCTCCCTCCTTTAACTTAAATTTACGTAATATTCTAAACAAAACTACCGCCATCCTCTCCCCCTTCAATTTTGCAACCGACACATCTTTATGGGGGACAAAGACGGCGCATTCGTGACGTTTCGGATATCAAAGAACGCTTCCCAAGACCGAGTGTAATCACTTGCTATAGGGTAATCAAGCATTCACCGCGCCCTTGCCACCTCCGGCAAGCTGCGCGGCGACTCTCCGCTTTCTTGTTCGGCACCACTTGCGTCTGCGGCTTTCGCAACCACATCCCTCGCGCAATCGTCGGATCCAGTCCGCCTTCGCGAATGCGCTTCGCGCGACGGTTGCGGGCCTTGCCCATGGATCACGCCTCCCCTCGAACCCGCCTCAGCACCTCCTGCGCCTCTTGCTCGGACAACCCCGTCCAACGCATTACGTCGCTTACGGACGCGCCATCGCGGAACATCCGCTCGGCAATTTCCTTGCTTCGTTCATCCTTTGCTTCTTCCACAATCTCCTTCAGCAACTCCGTCATCGCCAACACCCTCCTTAGCACCGCTTTTTGCTCATCCGTCAACACCCGTGCGCTGAACCCGAACACCAGCGCCGCCAGGTAGTTCTGCTCCTCGCGATCCGGCACGCGTTGCAACGTGTCCACAATGGCGTCAAACGCCTCATTCCGCGTCCGACGCTCGAATCGCATGTGAAACGCAAACGCCAACCGAACCCGATCTTCCGGCGTCCATTCGCCTGTCTCCAGATGCCGACGAACCGTCTCCAGCGTCGCGTCGCCGTCCATCTGACCCAGATACACGTTTTCCACCGTGTATCGGAAACTCCCGGCGTCGAGCTCCGACGGCGCGCTCTGCACGTCGCCCGTGTACAACACCACTGTGCGGATCGCCCGACGATGGCGTTCCGCGAGCGCCACGTCGTATGCCGCAAACCGATATAGCGTAGGTTCCTTCGTCGACTGGAACTCCAGGTGGAGCAGCCGCCCATCCGCAAGCTCCAGCATAACGTCCGTCATGGTCTGATGCAGTCTCACCTCGGGGATCTCCGTCGCCAAGGCGCGCACCACAGGCGCATGGTGGACACCGATGACCGACAGCACTTCCCCGGGTAACGCCAGCGTAAGATGCTTTGCAACCAGATCGTTCGCATTCCTCGGTATGTCCATCATGACCTCCGTTTGCCTTCAGTATACTGCCGTGCGGCGTGAGCGGCCAACCGTGTTTTCACCACGACACTTACACAACAGTTAGCGAATGAAGCAACGTGCTTGCGTTACGCGCGCATTGTCGGAAACACGAGACGAGGCGAACATATGTGTGGGGAACGAATCGCGATGATTTTGGGGAATCGAATCCGCTGTTTTTGGGGAATCGAGCGCGATTTTTTTGGGGAGTTTTAATCCGCTGTTGACACTGGAGTACCTGTTTGAACGGCTACCCAACCTTCCGACAGGCGAGCGGACGCCGCTGGACGACCTGCTGCCGTGGTCCGACCGCCTGCCGGACGGAATCCGCAGACGGCCGAAAAAACCATAGAATGCACAATTGCCCCGCCGGTTCCCCGGCGGGGTTTATCGTCATGTATGACTTTGATGCAGCGATGGTGGGAATGCAAGGTGGGTTCGATTTGACGCTCACGCTGCATCCAATCTCGTCAACTGCTTCTGGTATTTCAGTGCAATCTCGTGTAATCTTGATTTCATAGTGGCGTTCTCCTTTCCTGATTTTCCCCACCCCCGTTATATCAAACGGGATCAGGAGACCGCCACTTTCAAATTTCCACGAAATTCGGGACTACACCCAACTTTGTGAGGGGGTAGCATATGTTGCTAGGCAGCCTGATGATTGCCGACTTTCTAGAGAAGACTAATGGAGTTGTGACAGGAAGAATTGTAACGGATGCAAAGAACCGATGGTATCGTGCTGAATACTCATGGTCGTATGATGAGGATGGACACCTGCTGATAAGACGAACCGACGGGACAGGTAATACCCTTAAAATGCCTTCCGTCATCGAGTTAGACGAACCTTTAGTTTCCTTTTTTGGATTGTATAGTGGTGACGGTGCAAAGGGCACCGAGGTGTCTGGGACACCGGGAAAGGTTAAGCCGAATATTTCTTTTTCTCAACGAGAGCCTCATCTCGTGAGGTTTGCGGTTGAACAGTTTAGACGACTGTTTCCGGGGACAACACAGTTTATTTTTTCCTTAGGTGAAGACAGTGCGTATTTCATGGAGGGGGAGGGTTTAGAAGCATTGAGGCGCCATTACGGTGGAACGCTACCGGCGCCTCTTCCATTAAACAAAGTGCGTCCCCAGCTGAACGAAGCTGATTTGCAGTACTTGAAAGAGGTACGGCCGATGAAAGGCACCAGTGAAGAGCATCTCGCGTTCTATTATCAACACAAGACGGCCATGGAGCGAATTTTAACAGACGTGAAAAAGGCTGAGATTGAAGCAAGTGGCTTACGCCTGGGAGCACATGATCGTGTAACAGCGTCATTGCGGCGCCCTTTCAAGAAGGGGGCTAGGACACCAGGTGGGTCGAGCCGGTCAGATGAAGTACACCTCGTAGGGCTAACTGGATTTGGGGAATTGTTTCTAAAAATGTTGCACGAGATTGAGGGATCGATCTTAGAGGATTCTGAGGTTTCGTCTCAGGGACTTGTGCGATGGCGGAATCGCCCATCTCTCGTTGGAGAAATTGTCGATGTCTATGACTTTTTTACTAGGCATCCCTACGGCGCATTAGGGGGGGAACGGCCGTCATTTACACTCAAGGGTGGGGTGATGCTGTCGGGCAAATGGCCTCGTAGCAAGGCGGTAGATTTGAGGCGTGAATTACGAATTGACCCACTGTGGTGCTATGTTGCAGGCCTCTATCTCGCTGAGGGGTCCACTCCGAAAGCAGAACTGTTTAAGATGTTTCGAGGTGGAGCTACGGGGCTTAGCCTTGGATTTACCTCGTCTGAAAGTATTAGTTTAGAGTTATTCCTTCGCACTCTAACAAAGCTCTTTAATGAAAAAGATTGCGTAGCAACATGGAAGGTGAAAGTTGGCTCTCAGTACTTCCCTGAGCTTGTCACTATTGGACTGAAAGATGGAGTTCCTATGTTACGCGGAGGTAAAAATGGTGATGGCAAACTTCGAACCATGGAAATCTCACTTGCCATCAAGCCATGGGCATTAGGGGTTGCACCGGCACTTCTGCCTTACGAAGATAGGTTTTCGCATGTGGAACCTACGGGCGCTGGATTGGCGCGAATAGATGTGGCTGCCTCCTCTGCGCTGTGTCGATGGTATTTTCCGCTGCTAATGTATGCGGTGTTCGGGAGCACCGTAGCTGACCCAGTAGGAGGTTTCCAGGCATGATCGAGCACATTGTCGTTCCCATCGACTATACTAAGGTATCCTTACTACCAGGACACCGTGAATGGATACAAAATTGGCTATACAATGTGGAAACCGAAGTCGAGCATGGAAGGGTTGCGTCATCAGTCTGTCTTCAAGCAATTATTAGTGAACTTGTGTTATACGGGTCGGTTCAGACCGATTGGATCGGCATAATGGATGAGCTTCTCACTGATGAAAAGGGAAGTCCGTTGGCATATTCTCAGGGTTATGGCGCTCAGTTATACAACTTCGAGGATCAATGGAAACAAACACCAGTTCATGCTGTATATACTCGATGGTGGAGTGAGTTAATTAGTGGTCTAGTTCCAAGAGAAAAATATGCAGACCTTATCCAGTCCTTTATTCAACCTAATGGTTGGATCTATAATCCGCAAGTTAGTCCGACAAATGTACGTACACGCATGAGGTCTGAGCTAATGATGTCGTTAGCGATGGGAATTCAAATATTATCGTTCTATAACTCCCTAGAAGAATACGTGGAAAGCTTTATCGCGACATTGTCCGGTCAGTCACAGACCGGTTATATTAGCGCAGAGTATTTCCGAGTGAGGAGCTTGGATGCTTTGCACGCATTAAATATGATTCCGGTTGGACTTGACAACTGTCTGCAAGAATGTGAGGCTGGAAAGGGCTATGCCGACTTCTCGGTTGACAACAAGATGGATGAATACATGGGAACACAAAAAAGAGTGGATAGAGATAAAGCAGTCCACTCTCCATTGATAACCGTATACGCTTGTCGTTTAAGCAACTATTGCTCGAGTGATGTGCAGCTGAAGGTAAACAAGCGTCTGCAGCAATTTGGTGTTCATCTAGCCAATAACCCTTTTGATATCCCTGCTTTTAGAATGAGAGATATAGAAGTTCCATTTGGGACAGACATAACACCTATTGAATTGATTTGCGCCTCTTATATCGTCAACCAATGTTCATCACCTAAGACAAGTTAACGTTACATCCTCTGGGAGGTATGCTGGTGAACATAGACGTCTCACAGAAGGCGCTCACCGTTCAGCGAAACATTACTCTGCGACTAAAAGGATATATTCAGCCTTTTGAACGTATCCTCGCCCGAGCTGAGCTTATGGGACTTATGAAACCGGAACATATTGATGACGCATTCTCTGTTAAGGCAGATGACGAAGTGTGCGTTTCAACAGATGTATCACCTGATTACCTAAGGAAACGTCTGGCGTACTGGGAATGGGTAGGAACTGAAAATGAATCGTTACAGCCGACCAAGCAGGTCTTATATGAATCCTTTTGCGAGGGAGCAAGTCACCAGACGACGCTTTTGAATACAGTACCGCTAAGTCACAGTATGCTATCTAAGACTCGCAAGCTTCGGTATGGTGTCCATGACATCCATGAATATCGAGGGAAATTCTTTCCTCAGCTAGTGAAGGCCCTAATCAATAGCGTGGGTTTAAAAGAGGGTAGTATCGTTCTTGACCCAACTTGTGGTAGTGGTACGACAAACGCTGAAGCCCGTGCAATGGGTATGAAGTCAATTGGTTTTGATTTGAATCCATTATCCGTGAAAATATCCACTGTAAAAACGGCAATATTATCGGTGAACCCATCAGAGCTGGAGACGAGCTTTGGTCGGCTGCGACAGCAAATTGTTGAATCACGTCCAGCTGCAAGTCTTGAAGCGTGCTGGAGTGACGCTGACCTACGATATTTGAGGAACTGGTTTGACGAAAAAGCTCTGCAGGAAATTGCTGGTATCTTGGTGTGTATCAATTCGATCGAAAATACGACTATAAGAGATTTCTTTTTAATCAATTTGAGTAATATCTTGCGCTCAGTGTCATGGCAGAAAGAGGCAGACCTTCGGGTTCGCAAAGAAGTATGGAATTATGAACCGGGAATTGCGACTGAACGCTTCATATCGGAAGCTCAGAGACAAATCGATAAAATTGTTCCATACATTACTCAGATACAAAGAGACGTTATCCTACCTGAATATAGTATCGTGGAAGGAGACGCAAGGTGCATCGACAGGTTGATGCCTAATGAATATATGAACTGTGATGTTCTTATTACATCTCCGCCTTATGCAACGGCTTTACCGTATATTGATACAGATCGACTTAGTCTGGTTGTCCTCGGCTTGCTACCTAGGAAGAGGCACAGGGATAGAGAATACAACATGATTGGGAATCGGGAAATTTCCGAACGTCAACGTGTAGCGTTGTGGAACACTTATTTGGAGAGGAAGTCACAACTGCCGGACAAGGTATGTGACTTAATCGACAGTATTGCGGCAAAGAATCATGTGGAAGGCGTGGGCTTTCGTCGAAGAAATTTACCCGCATTGTTGAGTAAATACTTTCTGGACATGTATGATGCAATGTCGTCAGCGCGCAGGGTCATGAAACCCAACAGTTATGCGTTTTACGTTGTTGGTAATAACAGTACAGTTGTGGATGGCGAACGTGTAGAAATCCCAACTGACGAGTTTCTGTGGGACATTGGCGAAATGGCAGGTTGGACAAAGGTTGATACTATAAATATGGAACTAATTCCTTCACGCGACATCTTTAGAAATAACAGAGGAACCGCTGAGACGATACTAATTTTTCGTTCGTAGAGGATGACCTCTCCATGATTAATCGAACCGCAATTTATAGCAATATCGACGGTGTACGGAATACCTGTGACGATTGGGACTTTCACGACGAAGAGACACAGGCACATCTACACGGCTTACATCCTTATCCAGCACGATTTATACCGCAGATACCCAGAAAAGCAATACTGACTTGGTCAAAGCCAGGAGATACAATTCTTGACCCTTTTTGCGGTGGAGGAACAACCCTCTTAGAGGGTATTCTCTTACAGCGTAATGCAATAGGGGTCGATAACAATGCAGTTGCATGTTTAATCAGTCGAGCCAAGACCTTAGATTATAGCGTACAAGACGTCGCAGAACTAGAGCAATTTGCATCATTTGTTCCCTCGCTTGCTGATCCTAATACACCTTCTGGTATTTCGATTCCTCAATACAAGAATATGGAGTATTGGTTTGCTGCTGAGGCAATTACCGACCTCGGTCGGTTACGGTGGCACATCGAACAGCTGTCCGAGCGTTGTCGAATTTTATCATTGACTGTGTTCTCTTCAATAATTGTGCGAGTTTCATATCAAGACAGTGATACTAGGTATTCCAGACAGTATTATGACTATATTCAAGGCACTGCGATACGGTTGTTTGAAAATAAACTTCTAGATGCTATTCGACGGTTGAAAGAGATTGTTTGGAAACCGAAGGCAAAATGCTCTGTTATACAAGGTGACTCGCGGTGTATTCCAGAAATTCCCGATGAAAGTGTGGACATGATTGTAACCTCACCGCCATATCTAAATGCTTACGACTATCACAAATACCACCGCCACCGTTTGTACTGGATTAATGGAGATGTACCGTTTGCACGAGATAAGGAAATCGGGAAACATGACACATTTACAAGAAGGGGTGCAAAACCAGAGCCTTACTTCGAAGATATGAAGGACTGCTTTACTGAATGGAAAAGGGTATTACGCCCAGGTGGCTATATACTGATAGTTATTGGTGATGCTATTGTGAGTGGTCAGCCGGTCGCGGTTGCTGATCGGTTTATAGAGTTGTTCGCTGAGTTGAACATTAGCTTGGTGGATCGTTGGACTAGAACATTACAAACGTCAAGAAAATCATTCAATCAAGCTGCCAGAATTGACCAAGAGCACGTGTTGCTGTTCCAAAAGTAAAGTGACAGCCCATCAGGGCTGTCCTTTTGTTTTTCATGCAGATTATAGCTCAAGTTTGACCCCGGCTTCGACACTTTGTATGTTTTCCGCAACTTAAAAGTGCAGAAAAGCGCAACGCGCGAATTCCCAGTAATATAATTACATGTTCGAGAAGATGTGAGCACTTGACATGGAGCCTCTGCGGGCATGATTCCGCGTCATATTGGGGCGGAAGGGGCGCTTCGCCAACTGAACTCGGCAGGCTATCATGCCCGCCACTCCACGTCAAGTGCTCGCCATTCTGGAAAAAGTAACATGACGTTTTTCTGCACTTTTAAATGACGCTATACAACTTTGTAGTCATACAAAGTCCTACGAACCCATTCCTGGCGCTAGTTCTTGGGACCTGTGGATCACTCGTGTAGTGTCTACAGCCCTCGTGTTCGAGGTTCCATGCGCAGAATTCTTGGCGGCTCCGTGATCCGTAGCGCTCGCAGGATTTCCCACTGTACCTCGGTCGTTTCGGTGCGCTGCACGACGATCCCATCTGGGGTGCTCTTGGTCACCTGGTGCATCGCTTGCATGTGGGAGCGGATGTCGGGCCAGGAGCGCCCTGTTTGGACTTCGGCGATGCGCACCAGCAACAAGGCCAGCCAGCAAAGCAGCACATGCGAACGGATCCGCTCGTCCTTCCGGTGATACATGGGACGGATGTCCAACGTCGTCTTCAGTGTGCGAAACGCGGACTCCACCATCAGGAGTTGCTTGTATCCCAGCGCGACATCTTCCGTCGACAGCGTATCGTCGGAGGTGCGGATCAAGTACTTCCCGTCCAGATGAGCCGCTTGCCGCACGGCCTCCGGGTCAATTCTCAGGTTCCCCCATCGGTCCTGTTTCAGATAGCGCTTGAACGTTGGATGGCTCGCAAGCCGACAGTGCGCTTTCGTGTGCGCTTCGCCCTGAAGCTCCTTGAGGCGTTCCAACTCCATCCGAAGCTCGCGCAACATCGCCTCCCGCCGCGCCTCATCGCGTTTGGCTTCCTCGGGATTGAACGCCAACACGTAACGCACCCGGGCCTCACCGTCTCCCACCACGACCTCCTTCACCTTCAGGTTCGGACGAAGCTCACGAAAACGTCCAGGGCGCGCCAAGGCCACTTCCACCGTCGGTTTCCCGGAGTTCATTTTCTCCCCAGCGATGTAGTGACCGCCGGCGCGTTGCAGGATCCGCAGATTGCTCTCCGATA
>NZ_BCRQ01000075.1 GCF_001552675.1 Alicyclobacillus sendaiensis NBRC 100866 | reverse complement strand
AACTATACGCACTCTCTGGCTGCATGAGTATGCTCATCATGTGCTAGGCCACACTGGTGTGGTGCAGATCACTAAGCGTGTCAGGACTTTTGCCATAGCTGTCTTTCTAGTTGCAATATCTTTAAATTACAGAGGATTTGACCAAGAGGTTTCAGGTAGTGGGCTTTTGAACGTGCTGTTTGTAGTAGGTGTAATCCTCATTCTTTTTCTTCCATGGGTGGTTCGCGAAATTCGAAAAAAAGCTTGGGAACAGAAAGCGGACAAATGGGTGGAACAAAGGCTGGGGCGGTTGGCGGTGCTCCGTGCTCGAGAAGAGATCCGAAGACTTGTGAATCAGATCGAATGGTAGGCTGGGGGATAATATGAGGATTCCAACGCGCGTGTGCATCGAATACAGTATCCTATTCCTCCCCGTTGCAGGAGGAACATTTGTCGGCGCGCACCATCCCGTTAGGGGTTTGAAGACGGCACACCAGCCGGACGGGATGTACTCCGTTTTGTGCATCTTTTTAGAAAACTTGAGGTTCGCCGTTTTCGCCTTCGTTGCATCTTTATTCACTTGCGGCATCGCGGGGATTGCCTTAGTTGGAATCAATGCAATTCGATACGGACAATTGATTGCCTTGTACTATCATTAAACCTTTTTATTAGGACATACCCGTGGGCGGAAACGATATATGTTATACTCATGGTTCAAATTGAGTTCGAGACATTCCTTGTGATTTGGCGCAACATGTATCTTTCTGTGCGCTTTGCTGCTGTGTCTGTCTCTCTGTCGATAACGCTGCTATGGGTGGCAGCTTATATCGAAGACGGATACTGCATGTCTAGAGCGGATAGCCGGTTGAGGGATCATGATGTATTATATTCTGATAAGGGAAATAAACATTCCAAAAAAAGGTTGGTTCCTGTTAGGGAGGAGTTCTCTACTTCCAATCGCAAAGATACTCCATGAGTACAAATTAGGGATGCTTCGGGATCTCTCGATGAAATTGAGAAATCTTCCTGCCGAATTCGGACCGATTCAGGAACGAATGGAAGCGGAGTTCATCAAGGAGTTACTTGTCGAACAAGGAGCCGTAGTATATTTGCGGGAATCGTAACGAACAAGGGACCGATGACGTAAGCAGCCGCGCCTCTTTGACAGTTGGATAGAGCATGTAGACTCATGGACGGGGATCCCGAACCAGCGCAACTTGTCGGACTTATCCACAGGCATGCGCCGCTGTCCGTTGGAGATCAAATCCTTCTGCTGCCAGGGAGCATCGCCACATGGAGCACAGTGTCAGTCGTGATCGAAGTCGCATTTGTGGTGCTGACTGTGCTCGCGTTATTGGCTCAGGCATCTCACACGGGAGGCGCCAGCTTGCTGGGAGAGACCTGATACCAGGCAGGAATGCGCAGAGGCGATCGCGAACGAGGTGAGGGCGTGTGAGAGCCTTTTGGAGAGTGCGGCACGTGGACAGGCTGGGGAGGATGACCATTCCTCCCGAGGTGCGGGTGGTGTGGAATCTCCGAAATGGTGACTCGATGCGTTTCACGGTCGAGGAGGACGTCATTGTGGCTCAATGCGTCTCTCCTCGTTGTGTGTTTTGCAATAGGCAGAAGGATCCATTTATTATATCGGTAGGTTGATCTGACGAACTGAGGAGGCTTTGTGTAAAACTACGACATCGGAGTGATGGGCGATGAAGGCGATCGTGTGGGCCGTGGACGGCTCCGAATGTGCGTGGCGAGCTGGTGAGTGGGCGGCGGAAATGTTAGAGAAGTGGATGGAGGCGGACCTTGTCGCGGTGTACGTACACGTGCCGACAGTGCCCGCGGCGGATGCATGGACAGGAATCGGGATGCCGACGTCGATGGACGTCGAGGCGCAAGAGTCGGTGCTTGAGCGAGAGCTTCGGGCACAGGTGCTGACGAAGTTCCAGGCGTACAGTGGGCGTGTGACGTTCAGGACTGAATACGGCGCGCCGGCGGACGCGATCGTCAACGTAGCCGAAGAGGTGGGAGCGGATCTGATTGTGATGGGCACGCATGGGCGGCAGGGACTTGACCGCGTGCTGGGAAGCGTGAGTACGGCGGTGCTGCATCGGGCACGGCAGGTAGTGTTGGTGGTGAGGTGAACCTACCCAGCCGAAGGCTGGAGCGGCACAAAGGTTAGACATAAGGATTCTCCATTCATAAATGGATTTCCTGACTATAGTTATAAGAATATTTAGTAGATATCAACTGCGTCAAGGGGATACATCTATTTATGGTTAGAGGGGATCCGTGTGAAACCTTAGCCTGTTGCTGAGCGGTATTCGTGGCATCATACCCCCGAGTATCACAAATTGGCATCCCGGACGGAAGAAGCGAAACGGATGACGACGAGACGCCGGAGCGAGACAAGAAGACATCGATGGAGCCCTCGGTGTCGTTGACTCCGGCGCACATCACAATTTCGGATGAGGAGTATCGGTTGTATTCACAGCATCCTAAGATTACGGGAGTTACGGGCACAGGTGACGAACGAAGGGTCAAAGCCACGGGGCCACGGGCGATTCCGGGGACGTGCCGCGAGCGAGTCCGTATGTGGTGAGTCGGGCTCAGGAAGCGTATTCGGGGGCCCAGGCTCACGCGAATTCGTTTGAGTCGACGGGGTCGGCGAATGAACCATCAACGGCGAATCACATGGTTGGTTTGGATGCGGCAGCAACCATGCGGCGCTGAACGTTTGGGTAAGGACGACGAACAGTCGAAGACAGTTCGTGAGATTTATGGGGATCTAGGAGGAGTCTTTCTTTCTAACGTGAATACATTGAATCAATTCCTTAGATTCATCGACATGTGAAATGGTATATATAGGTATCGGTTGGGCGTCTCTTGCTCTTTGTTTTGGTCTTGTATGTTTCTTGCGTAAGATTTATGATTTATTATAGAAAAAATATGTAAGATGTTTTGTGTGCCCTTTTGCGCGCTCGACGCCGCGAACTTTTTCCGTCTTGTCTAGAGAGGTACGAGCGAGGGGCGTTGATCATCACGTCCAACACGAGTTTCACGAATTGGGGAACACTCTTCGGCGATCGGGTTCTGGCCGTTGCCTTGCTCGACCGCTTGTTGCACCACGCAACGACCGTGAATATCCGCGGCAACAGTTACCGAATGAAAGACAAGCTATGAGCTGGCGTTACGGACGCGTTCTCGGGAACAAGAGACGAGGCGCACGTATGTGTGGGGAACGAAGAGCGATGATTTTGGGGAATCGGGTGCAAGGTGCAAATCTCGCGCACACAGGCTGTCAACAGTACGCGAGCTAATCACAGGTCCCGTGAATCTTCACGAGCAAGGGATTCGTGGGGCTTTGTGTGACTCCGAAATGTTGAATGCGAGTCTAACTCGATTAAGATGATCAAGAACAGACTCATTGGAACTAAGTCAGACCGTGCTCATGGACGATGAAATCCCGCCGAATAGAACTCCTGTGAGCTAAGTAATACTAGCACAAGAGGTGGGCGATGCACATGGAAGATCTATCCCTTCTCATGGACTTGCCATCCATGCTGACCGACTGGGTTCCTCAAGTTGCTTCTATTGCAGTTGCAAGTGAAGGAAAATACATTTTTTATCACGCTGGTGGGTACGATTTGCGTTTGCGCCCTGGAGATCTCGTGCGTCCTGGAAGCGTAGCCAATCGTGTGTTTTGCGCAAAGAAGCGCGTAGAGGTCGATGTGGACGAATCAGTTTATGGTCTTCCGTACCACGGTGTCGGATATCTTCTTCATGCCCAATCAGGAACGCAAATGGCTTTAACGATTATTCTGCCGCCAAGATATAAGGTGAAGCGGATTTCCTATCCCTTTCTCATAGGACGCAGAGAAGATACATGGTATCCAATTCATTTTCAGGATATTGTTTGGCTCGAAAGTTATGAGAAGCAAACGTGGATTCATACGGTAGAGGCTTCATATACCACTCATCTTCCGTTGCACATATTGGAGCACGAGCTAGCCCAGCATCAGTTCCTGCGCATTCACCGGTCGTATATCGTCAACGTAGCCTGGATCAAGAGAATTGAACGTGATTTTCATTCTGGGCTTTTAATAATCCTCCAACTCCCTACAGAACAGAAATTACCTGTTTCTCAGACCTACGTACGTTTTGTTCGTGAAAAGCTCGGTTTTTGAATCAATAGGCTCAACACAAAAATGGAATTCGAGAGATAGGCTGCCCTTTGTAACAGTGCCCCTATTTCGCTCATGGTTTATCCGAATATATTACGTTTCGTCGCGAAATATGTCTTTCCGTCAGAAATCAGATGCACGCTTTGAGACGGGGGGTTACATTGAAAGGCGATAGCATCGAATTCGCTTTCATACAAAATGAGGTGGGAACGTGTTTGAGGACAGGATTCGGAATGTGTCTCTCCGTTCTCGAGTATTATCGGTGGATGAGGTACAGGGTTGGATACATGACGGCATGACAATCGCGGTGAGTGGGTTCACCAAGTCGGGCGATGCCAAAGCTGTGTTGAAGGCGCTATCAAGGAGAATCTCAGAGACAAATGAACATACTCGGATTCGCCTACTGTCTGGAGCATCATTGGGAGATACAGATAAGATATTGGCGGAAAAGGGAGTAACGTCTTTTCGTCTTCCATTTCAATCGGAACCAGTCCTCCGAGACAGGATCAATCGAGGCGATATCGAGTATGTCGACCAACATCTTAGCGAGACCGCTGAATGGGTTCGGAGCGGATGGTTGGGTAAGATTGACTTTGCAATCATTGAGGCGACAGCCATCACAGAAGATGGGGGAATTATTCCAACGACCTCAGTAGGGAATAGCCCCATTTTTGTAGAGAAGGCTGACAAAGTTATTGTAGAGATCAATTTGTCTGCTCCCTTAGACTTAGAGGGAGTTCATGATATTTATGTACCTGCGGCGAGACCTCACCGTAAGCCCATTCCCTTGGTCAACGTAGCAGATCGAATTGGGACACCTTATATTCCTTGTTCTCCAGAAAAGATTGTAGCGATTGTCCTTTCGGCTGAGGAGGATACACCTTCAACGGTGTCAGCTGCTGATCCTGACACGCATGCAATGGCTGGATTCATTCAGGAATTTTTGGTTCATGAGGTCCGCCGAGGCCGTTTGCCTAGGCATATCGGTCCTCTGCAAATCGGCATTGGATCTGTGACGAACGCAGTGTTGAGTGGATTCGAAAATAGTCCCTTTGACAGATTGGAACTTTATACAGAGGTCATGCAAGATGCGGCCTTTGAACTTCTAGATGCCGGTAAGGTGCAGTTAGCCTCTAGCTGTTCGTTTACACTCTCACGTTCAATGCGCGAGCATGTTTTGTCGCATCTTGGACAATATAAAAACCGAGTGGTGCTCCGGCCTCAGGAGATTTCCAACCACCCTGAAATCGTGCGGCGTTTGGGTGTGATTGCCATCAACGCGGCTTTAGAGGTCGATATATATGGAAACGTGAATTCCACACACGTATTTGGGACGCGCATGATGAATGGTATCGGCGGGTCCGGCGATTTTGCACGGAACGCAGCCCTCTCCATATTCGTGACGAGGTCCACGGAAAAAGGAGGGAAGATTTCGAGTATTGTTCCATTTGTCACACACGTCGACCACCCAGAGCATGATGTAGACGTCATTGTGACGGAACGTGGTATCGCAGACTTGCGCGGTTTGAGTCCGCGGCAGCGCGCGCGTGAAATCATCAGTCACCTAGTTCACCCCGATTATAAGGACGAGCTCATAGCGTATGTGCGACGAGCTGAGTCCTTGGGGGGGCATACGCCTCATGTGCTTAGCGAAGCATGGGATTGGCATTTCCGGATGATGGAATATGGTGACATGCGTTCTTTGGTACATGCTGCGCAGTCCGATGTACTCGAGTTCGCAAGTCGGTATCGTCGCGAGCCATTCTGAATCCGACGATGATGGTTGGGAAAAATGCGTAGACTCAACGGATCGATGCGATGATTTATAGAAACGCCGCCTGCTGGATTACCCTTCGTGTACGCCGCATGTGTGGACTGCCTCGTTGAGGTCCAAACTCGGACGACATGGTCAGATATCCGTACGCGTGCGGTGCGCCCGGTGACGAAGTACGAGGTGCCCGGCAGACGGAATCGTCGTGCAGCGCACTGAAACGACTGAAGTGCAGCGTGAGATCCTGCGAGCGCTACGGCTCACGGAGCCACCAAGAATTCTGCGCATGGAGCCCCGAACACGAGGGCTGTAGACCCTACACGAGTTATCCACAGGTCCCACGAATCCGCGTCAGGAATGGATTCGTGGGACTTTGTATGACCACACAGTGTCGAAGTCGGGTTGATCTGGGTTATGATAACCTCGTATGATGTGAGCATGATCCCTCTCGTTTGCACAGAAGACGAGCACGAATGATCACAAAGAGCGGTGAGGGGGGATTCAGTCAAGTGATTGCCTTACGGGTTACACATCAATTCAGCAATCTTGTACGAGAAATACGGAAGAAGTACGTGGGCAAGGGACCTGAACACATAACAACGAGGTTTATGGGGCCGTGGGTTGCTTGTGAAATGAAAGGCAATCTTACCAGTGTGGAAAGATTTGCTATTCGATCGGAAGAAGGCAGGCGGATTGTCCGAGAACTTCGAACAAGTTTTATCAAGGAACTGTATAACGATGCAGATATCAGAACTCAAGTTGAACAGTTGGTCCATGCTAAATTGGTTACTATTTTTTGTGATTATGATATCGACCTGGATACAGCCTTCACGGTTTATGTTTTTGATCGTCCGTTAGGACTGGACGATCAAGAGTAAACGTGCTACGCTTGGATTAAGCGGTTCATATCCTGTGGATTGGTGAAGAAGCACAGGAAGTGCTTTGAACTACTCCACTAAAACCTAGCCTTCAGCAATAGGAGGCTGGGTTTTAGTGGAGTTTTTTATTGGAGGTGCAGTCATGAGAAGTCCTGCTTTGCAATTTTCTGTGGTAATCGACGGGGAAGAGATAACAGTCTCCGAAGGACAGACGATTCTGGAAACCATAATGCAGAAAGGTATTGACCATCCTCACGTCTGCTACCACCCCAATATGGGACCCAT
Source organism: Alicyclobacillus sendaiensis NBRC 100866 (assembly GCF_001552675.1). GTDB lineage: Bacteria > Bacillota > Bacilli > Alicyclobacillales > Alicyclobacillaceae > Alicyclobacillus > Alicyclobacillus sendaiensis. The sequence continues at coordinate 4,486 of NZ_BCRQ01000075.1, read as the reverse complement.
TCAAACATGTGATACCTGTATGGTGGAAGTGAATGGAGAGTTGGTGCGGGCATGCTCGACCAAGGTAGATGAGGGGATGAACATTCAAACCTCATCTGAACTCGCAGTTGCTGCGCGCGTTGAGGCGATGAACCGAATTCTCGAGAACCACATGCTTTACTGTACCGTTTGTGATAACAACAATGGCAACTGTGTTCTTCATAATACCGCACAGCTCATGAAAATTGAGCATCAAAAGTACCCTTACCGCCCCAAGGGGTACGAGAAAGACATGTCCAATCCGTTTTACCGGTACGATCCAGATCAATGCATCCTTTGCGGACGGTGTGTTGAGGCGTGCCAAAATCTTCAGGTGAACGAAACGTTGTCCATTGACTGGGAGCGGGATATGCCGCGAGTCATCTGGGATAACGATGTTCCCATCGATGAATCTTCCTGTGTCTCCTGCGGACACTGCGTCACCGTTTGTCCGACCAATGCCCTGATGGAGAAGTCCATGCTCGGAGAAGCTGGTTTTCTGTCAAACACTCCTTCTCACGTGCTGAATCCCATGATTGATCTCGTCAAACAGGTGGAACCTGGATACGGTGGGATTTTTGCGATTTCGGAAATTGAGTCTGCTATGCGAGAGCAGCGGATTCGGAAGACGAAGACAGTGTGCACATTCTGCGGGGTAGGATGCTCGTTTGACGTTTGGACGAAGGGGCGGAAGATCCTAAAGATCGAACCCACAGAAAAGGCGCCTGTAAACGGGATTTCCACGTGTGTAAAAGGGAAGTTTGGATGGGATTTTGTTAATAGCGAAGAGCGGATCACCAAACCTTTGATCCGGCGCGGGGATTCGTTTTTCGAAGCGACATGGGATGAAGTGCTGGACTTGATTGCCAAGAAATTTCAAGAGATCAAACGAACGTACGGTCCAGATGCCCTCGGTTTCATTTCCTCCTCGAAAGTGACGAACGAAGAAAACTACTTGATGCAAAAGCTCGCTCGCTCAGTGATTGGTACCAACAATGTGGACAATTGTTCCCGCTATTGCCAATCTCCTGCGACAGATGGTTTGATGCGAACGGTGGGACTTGCCGGAGATTCCGGGACGATTCAGGATATTGCGAAGGCAGGGCTTGTGATCATCGTGGGCGCCAACCCCGCTGAGGCGCATCCGGTGCTTGCAACGCGAGTGAAACGTGCCCATAAACTCCACGGTCAAAAGTTGATCGTGGTTGACTTGCGCAAGCACGAAATGGCGGAACGCGCAGATCTCTTCGTACGACCGAAGCAGGGAACAGATCACGTATGGCTTTCTGCAGTAACGAAATACATTATAGATCAAGAATGGCATGATAAGAAATTCTTAAGCGAAAGGGTTGTGGGGTATGACGAGTACAGGAAATCGCTTAGTAAGTACACGCTTGATTATGCGGAAGAGATCACAGGCATTTCGAAGGCAGATTTGATTCAAATCGCGACGATGATTCACGAAGCGAACGGGGTTGCTGTGTTGTGGGCCATGGGTGTTACGCAGCATTGTGGTGGAAGTGAGACCAGCGCTGCAATCAGTGACTTGCTATTAGTCACGGGCAACTACGGCCGCCCGGGAGCTGGCGCGTTCCCGCTGCGTGGTCACAACAATGTCCAAGGTGCTTGTGACTTTGGAACGTTGCCAAACTGGCTGCCTGGGTATCAACTGGTGAGTGATAAAGTCGCCAGGAAGAAATTCGAAGACGTTTGGGGTACGCCACTTCCAACGACGCCTGGAATGGACAATCAGCAGATGTTGAATGCCATCCTCGAAGGTAAACTTCGTGGAATGTACCTCGTGGGAGAAGACATGGCGTGGGTCGATACGAACGCGAACCACGTCCATGAAGCGCTCAGTCAGTTGGAGTTCTTTGTAGTACAGGACGTATTCCTCACGAAGACAGCTCAGTTTGCGGATGTAGTGCTTCCTGCCAGTCCGAGTTTGGAAAAAGAAGGTACTTTCACAAATACCGAACGACGTATTCAACGTTTGTATCAAGTGTTTGAGCCTCTCGGGGAGTCCAAGCCGGACTGGGAGATTATTTGCGCGATCGCCAATCGGTTGGGTGCAGGTTGGACGTACCAGCATCCGAGTGAAATCATGGCCGAAGCTGCGAAAGTCGCACCCATCTTCGCAGGCGTGACGTACGACCGGCTCGAGGGGTACAACAGCCTGCTCTGGCCTGTTGCGCCGAACGGAACCGATACACCGTTGTTATACACGGAAGGGTTTGGGTTCCCCGATGGGAAGGCTCGGTTGGCTTTGCCAAATTGGGTTCCGCCAATGACACCCGACGAAGAATATGATTTGCATTTGAACAATGGGCGTTTGCTCGAGCATTTCCACGAAGGAAACATGACGGACAAGTCCCCAGGCCTGCGAAAGAAAGTTCCGGATACGTTTGTGGAGATTTCGCCGGAGTTGGCCAAGGAACGCGGTATCGAAGACGGAGCCCTGGTTCGGCTTGTGTCGCGCTACGGATCCGTCAAGGTCCGGGCGGTTGTCACCGACAGAGTTCGCGGCAAGGAACTGTATCTGCCGATGAACACCACGAGCGACCAGTCAGCCGTGAACCTCTTAACGGGCTCGGCGACGGATGTGCGTACGGACACTCCCGCGTATAAGGAAACTTTCGTACGGATGGAGGTGCTTCAACCGAACGGGCGGAGACCGTTACCACGCAACAATCCGCGGTTTGGGAAGCGCAATCCGCAACGCGGTGTCGAAGTGGAGCGGAAATGGAAGCGGCCCGGATACATTCCAGTAGAAGAACAAGCGCGGAGGGTTGTCACAAGTGGCACGTCCAATCACCAACATTAAACGAATCGAATTCACGAAGCCGGAGCAGAACCGGATCGCCCTACATGAACTAGAGGATTCAGTCGCAGATCACAAGAAAGCATTGCAGAGTTTGCTGGTGCTGATTCAGGATCTTGAAAACAGTGGGGTCCTTGAAATTCTCCACGCCGCGTTGAATTCGAAGGAGAAGATCGCCTCCATTGCGTTAGAGCAGATTCTGAAACCGTCTGTGTTGAACGGTGTAAAAAATGCCATGACCGCGGTTGGATTGGTCATGAAGATGGATCCAGACCAGGTTGGTGCGTTGGTGGATGCTGTAGTCGTCGGTCTTCAGCGCGGGCAAGAAAACCTCGAATCGAACAAGAAGGTCGGCGTCTTCGAACTCGTAAAGGCGCTGCGAGACCCGGGCGTCAACCGTGCCTTGGCGTTCGTGCTTGGATTGTTACAGGGCTTGGGCGAAAAGCTCTAGTTCTCTTATAGGCATATTTCATCGCATTGAACGATCCGGTGGAGAGCTACTTTGCCTCCGCCGGATTCTTGTTCAGCGTTAACATAGCCAGTTCAGTGGTGGACTGATGTTCTACCTAATACGAATTCATGACAGACATCATCACGGAACGTAATATTCTGATTATGGTTCTTGGTGAATCATTTATCCTTGATATCCCCTCACTGCTATTGTTCTTGGAATGGATTTCAGTGGTCAGCGATGATGGGATAAACATTGTCGTCATTGTAGGTACGGAATGTAGATCATAGTGCGGACATTCTATGGCTCTGTAACTTAGTGAATGCACTCCGAATCACGGCGGTTTTCCTCAAGTGGGAGGATAAGGATGAATACGTTTGGCTGGCTCATTATCCACGGCATCGGAACCATCGCCTACGCTGCAAGCGGAGCGTTCGTGGCGTTGCAGGCACGATATAGGATGATCGGAGTATACGTATTGGGTTTAACAACGGCTTTCGGCGGGGGGGTGATCCGCAACATCATTATCGGCATCCCTGTCATAAAACTTTGGGATCGTGAGACGCTGTTACTGGTACTGGGTGCATTAACCATACTCTATTTACTGTCCACAAAATGGATACATCATTGGAAGAGGTGGGGGCTCTTTTTCGACTCAATTGGACTTGCGTCGTTTGCGTTGCAGGGTGCGTTATACGCAAAACAAGTTAGTGACAATATCTTCGTGATCATCATTGCCGCATTGTTCTCAGGTGTTGGAGGCGGTATGATTCGAGACTTGTTGGCAGGGAGGAAACCCATCGCTCTTCAGGAAGAAGTGCATGCAGTGCTAACGATTCTAGTTGGCCTTGCAGTTTGGATAGATGGAATAAGTTACAAGCGCCCATTACCCCTGATTTTGCTCATTATAGTGGTCGTTACAATTCGCATGATAGCAGTCCGGTTTAAGCACTTACGACAACGAGAATTGACCAGCGGTTCGCAGCGATAATCACAGGCGAGCTTTTTGCAGAATCATAAGTCCACGTGGGGCAAGGGATTTTCGAGTACAAAGACGGACTTCACCTCCAACTTTCAAGATAAAGGAAATGGTATAGACAACATAAAAAGAGTTCCTTCCGGAAACATAAAGAGCCATTCGGGCCCTCTTCGTTAGAATGTGAGTTGGACAAAGTCACATATCTGAAGAAGGGTTT